>JBBSKN010000079.1:0-18513 GCA_038256265.1 Phormidesmidales cyanobacterium | reverse complement strand
TAACAACACAGCCAGCCCAGGCCAATTCCTTCAGGTGCCAGTTAAGTCGATGTGACGGGCTATGCATCTGCGCCGACCCCTACTCTACAGAAGAGATTCATCTAAGCTGCCCTGGCCAATTTTGCCCTCGCCGTCTCTTTAGCCTCCCCTGCCCCGCCCTGCCGCCTCCGTTTGATTGATAGACTACTCAAGGAACCTCTCCCCACCCGCTGCGCCATGCCTGCCGATCGCCCCGAGTCTATTGAGAAAATTGTGGCCCGCTTTCAAAAGGCCGCTGACCCCAAGCGCCGCTACGAGCAGCTGCTGTGGTTTGCCAAAAAGCTCGACGCTTTACCCGAAGACTACAAAACCCCTGAAAACAAGGTGCCGGGCTGTGTCTCCCAGGTGTTTGTAGTGGCCGATTTGGTGGAGGGCAAGGTGGTCTACCAGGCCGACTCTGACGCGCAGATTACCAAGGGGCTGGTGGCGCTGCTGATCAAGGGCCTCAACGGCCTTACCCCCGGCGAGATTGTGCAGCTCACCCCCGATTTTATTAAAGACACCCAGCTCGATGTCAGCCTCACCCCGTCGCGGGCGAACGGGTTCTACAACATTTTTAAGACCATGCAGCAAAGGGCGCAGGGGTTAATGGATGGGGCGGCGGCAGCCGTGCAGAGCTAAGGCTGGGGGAGGCGCGATCGCCTCTCCCCCGGCTGCTGCGATCAGAATCCCCAGCATCTCTACTAAACTTTGATAAACTTTGGATTGCGAAGCGGCCTCGGCTAACTTCGCGAATCTGTTTTTGCCACTGGTTGGGCCTATTTCATGAGCGAATACAGCATTTTTACCTCTGAGTCGGTGTCTGAGGGCCATCCCGACAAAATGGCCGACCAGATCTCCGACGCCGTTTTAGACGCCATTCTCAAAGAAGATCTCCACGCCCGAGTCGCGGTTGAGACCCTGGTTAAAACCGGCATGGCCGTGATTGCCGGGGAGGTGCGCACCGACACCTACGTCGATCTCGAAGACATTGTGCGCAACGTGATTTTGGGCATTGGCTACGACAGCTCTGACGTGGGCTTTGACGGGGCCTCCTGCGCGGTGCTCAATGCGATCGGCAAGCAGTCGTCAGACATTGCCATCGGCGTTGATGTCGCCACCGACAAAGACCTGGGCGCAGGCGACCAGGGGCTGATGTTTGGCTACGCCACCAACGAGACCGACACCCTGATGCCCGCCCCGATCTACTACGCTCACCGGCTGGTAGAGCGGCAGGCTCACCTGCGCAAGCACGGGGTGCTGCCCTGGCTGCGCCCCGACGCCAAGAGCCAGGTGACGCTGCGCTACGAAAACCTCAAGCCCGTGGCGGTAGAAGCGGTGGTGCTCTCGACCCAGCACGACCCCGATATCTCCCAGTCCGACATCCGCGAAGCGGTGATGGAGGAAGTCATTAAGCCGGTGCTGCCCGGAGCGTGGCTCCACGCCGACACCCAGTACCACATCAACCCCACCGGGCAGTTCATCATCGGTGGCCCCGTGGGCGACTGCGGCCTCACCGGGCGCAAAATCATCGTCGATACCTACGGCGGGATGGCTCGCCATGGCGGCGGTGCCTTCTCGGGCAAAGACCCCACCAAGGTGGACCGCTCGGCGGCTTACGCGGGGCGCTACGTAGCCAAAAACATTGTGGCGGCGGGTCTGGCTGATCGCTGCGAAATTCAGGTGTCCTATGCGATCGGGGTGGCCCAGCCCACGTCGATCGCGATCAACACCTTTGGCACCGGCAAGGTGGACGATGGTGCGATCGTAGACCTGATCCGCAAGCATTTTGACCTCCGCCCCCAGGGCCTGATCGATATGCTCAACCTGCGCCGCCCAATCTATCAACAAACCGCTGCCTACGGTCACTTTGGTCGCGAACTCCCCGACTTCACCTGGGAGGCTACCGACAAAGCTGAAACGCTCAAAGCTGCCCTGTAAATCAGGTGTTGCTGAATTGACGCATGAATTTAGGTAGGGGCAAACGGCCGTTTGCCCCTACGAGAGATGTTGTGGTTTTGATTCACACCTGTATCCAGCAATGCTTTAAATTCTGTTAGAAAGCCCTACCAGAAATTTCCTCAGCGCTGGTCTCAACGGGCACCTAGTGACTGGGCCAGCCCTAAGGTGTCAGGCCCTAGACCTCAGGCCACGGGCATTGGGCGTCAGGGGATCCTTAGGTTGGGCACAGTACGAGTGTCTAGGCCCGCGCTGAGATATCAGGCTTTAGACTTCAGGCAGTGGGCCTCAGGAATTAATTGTTGATGACCGTTGTCTGATGGGGCAAGGTTTCCGCAGCACCCGGAGTGGCACTGTCGTGGGGTTCGCTGTGGGTGCCAGAGGCAAGCTCAGTATTCTCCCCTGAACGGCGGCGGTTCAGCAGCTCTTTGAGGGGGTCGCGCTTCTCCTCTGCCATATGAATTTGAATATTTGGCCCTGATCGCGCCAGCCGGATAACAATGCCGTTTTCTACCGGCACCTCGGCAATCCGGCGCCCCTCTACATAGGTACCGTTGGTGCCAATGCTTTTTACCGCCCAGCCAGACTCAGTGCGGTGAACTTCGACGTGGTGACGAGAAACGACGGCACTGTAGAGAACGACATGGTTATCGGTCGAACGACCTATGCGAACCACGGCTTCTTGATCAAAGGACCAACTTTGAACCGGGGTTTTGTGGAGGGGGTGCAGCAACGAAAGGGTAATCACATTACTCAATCAAAAACGATCCCTGTAGCTTTTAATCACCTGTAGCTTTTCATCATAGGAGAGGCTGGCAGACCCTAAGCCTCCTTTCAAGGATCCTTACAGACCTTTGCCAGATTTTACCCTAGCGGCAATTGGGGGAGGATACCGCTGCCTTGATAATAGTCTAGGCCAGGGGCAGTTTAGCAGGGAGTCAAACCCCCTAGCCCTCGTCACCTTATCCCAGGCTACTGGCTCAGCGAATAGGGATTATACGAAATCCACATTGAGAAACCCCGGTTCAGAACAGGGATCTCGTAGGGGATTGCAGTGCAATGCCCCTACAAACCGGAGGTAACCACATAGGATTCGGTATTAGCCCAGGCTCAGGTCACCTGCCGCCGCCTGATCGAGCAGCCAGCGCAGCTCGCCCTGGGGGCGGACCAAGCGAGAGGGGTAGGCGTGATCGTCGCCATCGGCGGCAAACACCTGACCCAGGGCGGTTTCTTTGTCAGCCCCGGCCACCAAAAACAGCACTCGGCGGCTGTGATTAATCAGCGGCACGGTAAGGGTAATGCGCGGATCGGTGCCCTTGTAGCCCACGGTGGTGAGGCGGTCAGCCACCCCCAGCGCATCGGTCTGGGGAAACAGCGAGGCGGTGTGACCGTCGTCGCCCATACCCAGCAAAATTAAGTCAAACTCAGGTATTTGATCTGAGGCAGTACCCTGGAGCCTACCAAACACCGCCTTAATCATCGCTTCGTACTGGCTGGCCGAGGTGGCCGGGTCGCCCTGGAGGGTCGGGGCCAGCAAAATGTGGTCGGGCGGAATCGGCACCTGGTCAAGCCAAGCCGCCTTGGCCATGCCGGCATTGCTGTCGGGGTGATCGACGGGCACATAGCGCTCGTCGCCCCAAAAAATGTAAAGCTGCTCCCAGGGCAGGTCTTGCTTCGCTAGGGCTTGGTATAGAGGCTTGGGGGTGCTGCCTCCGGCTAGGGCCAGGGTGCAGTAGCCACGGTCAGCTACGGCAGCTTGGATGGCTCCTACGGTAAGGGTTAGTGCCCGCTGCACTAAGGCAGGCTTGTCGGCAAAAATTTCAATCGGGGGCACAGTCATAGGCAGATTCCACCAATCGGCGGTCTCGGAAGGGTATGCTCATCAACTTTTCATAACGCACCCTACCTCAGTTCAGGCCCTAATCTCAGTGACTTAAGCTTTACTTTCTAAGCCGCCGTTATTGTTAGGAGTCGGCCAAGCCAAAGGTGACAAGTTAGTGGAGGGTTCAAGGTTTCAGGTTCCGACCGGCCTTGAACTGGACACCTTAAACTCACTCCGCCCCACAAAACCCCTATTCGAAACCGATGCCTCGTAGGGACATTGCAGTGCCCCTACAAATCGAGGGTATAAAGATAGGATTTGGGATAAAGCCTGAACCCTAGGTTGTCAGAGCTTGTCACTATCAGATTGGTCAAGTACTCGGCCCAGACTGTTCATTCGCTGGTTGACAAGCCGCACAAAACCTTGAAAGCTTACGGGTAACCTTAGCGCAACTCTTTCTACCCAATCGCCCGGCCCATGCAGCTCACCCCCCAAGAAAAAGACAAGCTCTTAATTTTTACCGCTGCCCTGGTGGCCGAGCGTCGCAAAGACCGAGGCGTTAAACTTAACCACCCCGAGGCGGTGGCCTACATTTCGGCGGCGATTTTAGAAGGGGCTCGGGATGGGCGCACGGTGGCTGACCTGATGAGCTACGGTACCACTCTACTAAGCCGAGCCGACGTGATGGATGGGGTCGCAGAGATGATTCACGAGGTGCAGGTGGAGGCGACCTTTCCCGATGGCACTAAGCTGGTTACTGTCCACGAACCCATTCGATAGGGGATTGTATGGCTGTGTCTGCCTCTGACTCCCAGGATATTTTTCTCGATGCGGCCAGCCTTAACGCGGTGCTGGGGGCGCTGGTGAGCCAGCTAGAGGCCTACGTGTTTCCATCGGTGGCCGAAAAGATTCAGACGGATATTGAGCAGCGCCTAGAGGCGGGGGGCTATGGCGATATTAAGGGGGGGCAGCAGCTGGCTGACACGCTGACGGCTCAGCTACAGGAGATGAGCGGCGATCGCAACTTGCGCCTGCATTTTAGCCCTGTGCCTTTGCCCCACATTGAGCTAGAGGCCGCACCCGACCCAGCGGAGCTTGAGCGCCAGTACCAGGCCAGCCGCCGCCGCAATTTCGACCTCAATAAGGTCGAGCGTCTGTCGGGCAACATTGGCTATATTCAGCTGTTTAGCTTTGAGCCGCCGGAGTTTGCGGGCGATGCCCTCGCCGCCGCCATGACCCTGGTGGCCCACACCGACGCGCTGATCTTTGACCTGCGCCACAGCCAGGGTGGCTCTCCGGCTACGGTGGCGCTGCTGTGTAGCTACCTGTTTCCGGCGCACCCACCGATTCACCTCAACGACCTTTACTGGAGCGAGACCGACGAAACCCACCAGTGGTGGACGGTGCCCTACGTGACGGGGCAGCGCTATCTCGACAAACCCGTTTTTGCCCTCACCAGCCCCGCGACCTTTTCGGCGGCGGAGGAGTTTGCCTACAACCTACAGGTGCTCAAGCGCGGGGCCGTGGTGGGCGAAACCACGCGCGGCGGGGCCAACCCAGGGCGAGGCTTTCGCCTGCACGACCACTTTTGGGTGTTTATGCCCACGGGCCAGGCGATCAACCCGGTGACGGGCAAAAACTGGGATACCACGGGGGTGCTGCCCACCGTGAAGGTGCCGACCGAGACCGCCCTTGACACCGCCCACCTGATGGCCCTCAACCACCTGCTTGAGGCCGGGGCCGAGGACATCGCCCGCCGCGAACTGGAGGAAGCGCTGCCCCGAGTCGAGCGATCGCTCCAGCAAAGGCGTCAAGATTTAATTGCCAACCTAGGAGGCTCTCAATGATCCCCGGAGAACTGCTGCCCGCCGAGGGCGAAATTGAACTCAATGCTGGCAAAGAGACGGTGACCCTGACGGTGGCGAATACGGGCGATCGCCCCATCCAGGTCGGCTCCCACTTTCACTTCTTTGAGGTGAATGCGGCGCTGAGCTTTGAGCGCGATCGGGCGCGGGGTCTACGGCTTGATATTCCGGCGGGCACTGCCGTGCGCTTTGAGCCGGGCGATGAGCGCGACGTCACCCTAGTACCCCTCGCCGGAGAGCGACGAGTCTACGGGTTTAACGCCCGGGTCGAAGGGGCACTGTAGCTCAATCTTCCTGGCCCAAGGCCCCCGGAGGGCTCTTTGGGCGGTATTGGGGCGCTAGCGCTGCTCTTAGGGCTTACCCTACCTCCTAGGATTGGGAAAAGCCACTGAAGTAGTTAGATCAGAAAAAAACAGTTTTTGAGTTTCTGGGGCAATAGCCAGAAAAACAAGGGAGAAAGCTTGTCAAAGCAAAGCCCCAGAGTTGTAAACAACTCTGGGGCTTTGGGGGGCTGGCAGTGTTTTAGAGGTGTTGTTCGAGCAGTTCTGCGATCGCCCGGTGCTCGACCGGCGGCATCAGCGGAAACTGCTGGCGGGTGTCGGTGATCAACCAGTCGAGGGCGGCGGCCTTCATGTCGATCGACGCGCCGGTTTTATCGACGCAGTAGCGACCAAACACCAGCTTATCGACCAGGCGCACGCCGGGGCCAATGCGCGAATATTCAAAGACCACGCTCTTGTCGACAATTGCCCCGCTGCAGATCGAGCAGTTGTTGCCAATGGCGCTAGGGCCAATGATGGTAGCCCCGTCTTCAATGTGGGTCATGCCGCCGATGTAGACCGGGCCTTCGATATTGACCTTGTCCCAGTTGGCCTTCACATTCAGGCCCGCGTAGACGCCGGGGCGAATCTCTTCACCGGGGATATCGACCAGGTTAACCACCCCCGTGAGCACGTCTTGAATGGCGCGCCAGTAGTCGGGCACCTTGCCGATATCAACCCACTCAAACTCCATGGGAATGCCGTAGAAGGGGGCATCGGCTTCTACCAGCTTGGGCAGCAGATCGCCGCCAATGTCAAAGGAGCAGCCCGAAGGAATGTAGTTAAATACCTCCGGCTCAAAAATATAGATGCCAGTGTTGATCTCGGTGCTGAGGGCCTCTTCGACCGAGGGCTTTTCTTGAAACGATTTGACCTTGCCATCGGCATCGGTGACCACTACGCCGTAGCTGGGCACCTGCTTGAGGGGCACGGTTTTGGTCACGATGGTAGCGATGGAGCCTTTTTCGCGGTGACGGCGCACGGCCTCGGTGAGATCGAGGTTGATCAGGGCATCGCCGCAGAGCACCACAAAGGTGTCGTCAAAAAAGGGTGAAAAGTCTTGAATCTTGCGCATGCCCCCGGCGGAGCCAATAGCGTCGCCCACCAGTTCGCCATTTTCTTCAATGCGACCCTCAAAGGAGTAGGCAATTTCTACCCCAAAGCGCTGCCCGTCGCGAAAATAGCCCTCAATTTCGTTGGCCAGGTGGCTGACATTCACCATAATCTGGTCAAAGCCATGCTGGCGCAGCAGCTCTAGCAAAAATTCCATCACCGGCTTCTGCATGATCGGAATCATCGGCTTGGGGATGGTGTAGGTGATCGGCCGCACTCGGGTACCTTTGCCCGCAGCCAGAATCATGGCTTTCATAGAAATAAAGTCCTTTAAGTTGCGAAAAATAGGTTTACAGCAGATCAGTTCTATCAGTTCTATCTATTGACCCTGTCTAGGGGCCAGCGTACCCGAGAAACCATCGGGAAATAACTGCCATTGGAGGCGATTGCACCCAGCCATGCTAACAGTGCCTCCAACAAAGCCACAGATTCCCTAGAGAGCCTTCAAGGAGTCCTTACACTTTCTTCTTACACTTCTTTTAAAGTAACTCGGCAGCTTTGAGAACGGTAGCGCTGAGCCGCGCAGCCTAGCGCGTGGGGTTTTATCTAAGCAACCTTCCTCTCAACCTAGTCAGGCAGCATAAAGGCCGGCAATTCGGCATCTGCTGCGGTAATTGGGGCACGGCTCAGGTTTCTGACCCGCAGGTCGCCATAAAAGTTGTCTTGGGCCATCTCGACCTTTGACTGGGCCGAGAGAAACAGCAGCCCCCAAAACACGCCCACTTTCTCGTGCACCGCCTCGGCGTGGGGGCTGTCAAACTCGTGGGCGTCTTCTAGATCGGCGGGCTTAAACTGCGGCCATTGGCTGATCAGCTGCTCAAAGTCAATCCACAGCAGTTCTTCCCCCAGCTCATCCCAGTACTGGTTGAGAAAGGTTTCGAGGGCGGCGGCAATTTCGGAGAGGTTTTCTTGGTGGGCCAGCTGGGCAATGGCGCGCACCGCCTGTCGCTGGGGCTGGGGCCTGGCCCGCCGCGCCCGAATGCGCGGCTGATGATCGGCCATCACCGTGGCCATAGTTTCGAGCTGCTGAATCAGCTCTTGCAGAGTGACCTGCCGCCGCTGGGGGATAGGGGCTACGGCCCGGCGGTGCAGGTGTCGCTCTAGGTTGCGGGGCAGGGGCACCAGCTCAGGAATCTCTTCTTCCCAGACCTCTTCTTCGCTGGTGTCGGCCTGGGCCTCGGCCTCGGCCCGCACCATGGTGTCGGCCTTGAGCAGCACCAGCATGGAGGCGTAGAGAAACCCCTGGCCCGACTCGGAGAGGTTGGCCTCATAGGGGGTGCGGCCCTGGCTGGCCAGCGCCTCGGCCTGGGTTTTGAGCAGCGACAAAAAGCGATCAATCACGTCGATCACCTTGACATCCCACGGGTCAATTTCGCCCTGATCGGCCAGGTCGATGAGAAATGCGATCGCAGTTTGAGCCAGGGATGATGACATAGAGGAATGCAGGAATTGGGCCTATCTTAACGAACTATGCTCATTTCACTCGTTCGCCTTCTGTTCCTCAGGCTGGCCGCCCCCCGTCTCAGGCTTACCTCCCTCGAGGGACATTATTGGGCAAAGGCTTCGCCCCCCTCGCTGTCGTCAACGTTGGCGGCGGGCAGCAGCAGGCTTTGCTCTTCGAGTTTGACCTGGTAGCGCTGCACGTCCTGCTCTAGCTCCTGAATGCGAACTTCGCGCTGCTGCACCTGCTTGCCAACGGCCATGTAGCCCTGAACCTGGGCCCAGACGCTAAACACCCAGGCAAACACCGCCCCAATACCCATGGCGATAATCAGCTCGACGCACAGGGGCGATTCCACATCTAATCCGGGGGCGATATGAATAATGACTGGCTCGGTGTTCTCAATGCCAAATAGCACCAGGGCTAGGGCAATCACAAAGATAACGACGAAATTTATCTGCCTCATGGCTCTGGGCCTCCCATCGCTTGGTCAAATTGATAGGTCTATTTAACCAGGCGGAGTTTAACTTTGGCGAAAGGTTTTTTGGAAGAGGGGGGATGGGGGTTTTAGGTTTTGGGTTTTGGGTTTCAGGTACTGAGTTTACGATTCTGCCCGACACCCGACACCCGACACCTGACACCCGACACCCGCCCGACACCCGACACCTGACACCTGACACCTGATACCTGACACCTGACTCCCGCCCCCCACCCTTAACTCCGCTTCCACAGCCGATACCGGAGGCCGTAGCCCGCTAGGACTAGGGCCGCGATGCCAACGGTGCCTAGGGCGATCGCATTGGGCAGCCAAAACGTGGCATCAATAGAGGTTATCTCTCCGGGCTTGAGCTGCCAGGTGGCTCCGGTGGGGTCTTGGGCCAAGGGCGGAGTGGTGGAGTGGGCAATGTCGGCTAGCCCCCAGGGCACCTGAAGGCGAAAGCGCAGGTCGGCCCAGGCGGCCTCGGCTGGATCGTTGCCCTGGAGGGACGATTCGAGGGGGAGCTGGCTCAGGTCAAGGCTGTAGGTGAGGTGGGTGCGGCTGGCCAGCAGCCAGCTGGTTTGCTCTAGGGCCAGGGCAAAGGGTACTGGCCCAAAGCCGGGTAGCTGTAGATAGGTTGGTTGATCTTCTTTAGAACCATCTATAGAGAAAGTATCGGGTTCGGCGACGGGTGTCGCCGGGGCGACATCGGCAAACAGCTGCTGAAAGCGATCGCCTAGGTCGGCGGCGGTGCTAAAGGGCACGGTGAGGGTAACGGTTTGGGCCTCTTGACTGAGCTGACCGCCGAGGGGGCGCGATCTCCCCTGCAATGCCTCTAGCCAAGGCTCTAGGGTAGGCTGGGCCAGGGCGGCCCCGCGCTCGCTGAGGTCAATGGTCTGCGAAATCTGACCGTGGGTTTGGTGGTCAAAGCGCAGGGTGAGGTCGTAGCGCAGGCAGCCGCTTAGAGCAAGCGGCAGCAGCAGCAGAGCTAGCCGCCGCCCCCAGAGCTGCCCCCAGAGACACCCCCCGAGTCGTCCCCAGAATCGCATTAATATCGAGTGAATCAGTCGCATTTGCCTCCGGCAACCCCTAATAGCATGTGCTGAAAGCCATTTACCAAAATCACTCTTCCTAACCGGTTTCGCTGCCCTGGCCAAGGCTATACCATTAGAGCCATAGGTTCTAGAACATATAAATCTAACGGTAGTCGGTAGCGCTGCATGAATGACTTTTCCCCCGCCCCCACAACCGCCTGGCATGCGGTTGGCATCGATGAGGCACTCGGCCAGCTTGAGAGCAGTGCTGACAAGGGCCTCAGCGCTCAGGCGGTGGTAGATCGCCGCCATCAGTATGGCCCCAACGAGCTAGAGGAGGTGGGGGGTCGCCCTACCTGGCGCATTTTGCTCGACCAGTTCACCAATATCATGCTGCTGATGCTGATGGCGGTGGCGGTGGTGTCGGCGGTGATCGCCCTACGCCAAGAGGAGTTTCCGAAGGATGCGATCGCCATCTTTGCCATTGTCATTCTCAACGGCGTGCTGGGCTACCTGCAAGAGAGCCGCGCTGAAAAAGCCCTGGCTGCCCTCAAGCAAATGGCGTCGCCCAGCGTGCGGGTGCAGCGCGACGGACGTCTGCAAGACGTGCCCTCCCAAGACCTGGTGCCCGGCGACATCATGCTGCTCGAAGCGGGCGATCAAGTCGCCGCCGATGGTCGGCTGCTAGAGGCCAGCAACCTACAGCTGCGCGAGTCGGCCCTGACCGGCGAAGCCCAGGGGGTCAACAAACAGGCCACCCGCACCCTAGCCGCCGAGACGTCGCTGGCCGATCGCAAGAACCTCGTCTTTCAGGGCACCGAAGTGGCCCAGGGCCGGGGGCGGGTGCTGGTCACCGGCACCGGCATGAAAACTGAGCTGGGCCGCATTGCCGCCATGATTCAGGGGGTCGAAACCGAGCCTACCCCCCTGCAACAGCGCATGACCCAGCTGGGCAATGTGCTGGTGGCCGGGTCGCTGACCCTGGTGGCCATTGTGGTGGTGGGCGGCGTGACCTTTGGCGGCTGGCAGGCCTTTGAGCGGCTGCTAGAGGTGGCCCTGAGCATGGCCGTGGCGGTGGTGCCCGAGGGGCTGCCAGCGGTGATCACCGTCACGTTGGCCATTGGCACCCAGCGCATGGTGCGCCGCCACGCCCTGATTCGCCGCCTGCCTGCGGTCGAGACCCTAGGGTCGGTAACGACGATTTGCTCTGATAAAACCGGCACCCTGACCCAAAACAAAATGGTGGTGCAGCAGGTGCGTACCCTCACCCAAGCTGTGGAAGTTACCGGCGAGGGCTATGCGCCAGAGGGTGAGTTTCTCAGCCAGGGCCAGCCCGTTGACCCCCACCAGACCGCAGATTTGGGGCTGCTGCTAGTGGATGGCCTGCTGTGCAACGACGCCGTGCTGCAAAAGGAAGCGGGCGACTGGGCGATTATGGGCGACCCCACTGAGGGTTGTCTGGTGGTTATGGCCGCCAAAAGTGGCCTTGACCGCCATCGCCTCGACCATGAGCTGCAGCGCGTGGCGGAGTTTCCCTTTTCGTCGGAACGCAAGCGCATGAGCGTGGTGTTTAGCGGGGTAGAGGCCCTAGGGCCTGACCTAAAGCTGCCGGGAGACTTGACCCAATCCCCCTACCTGATGCTGGCCAAGGGGTCACCCGAGATGCTGCTCGAACGCTGTGACGGCGGGTTAAATGGGACGGAGCGATTTTCGCTGGGTGAGGACGAGCGATCGCGCATTCTCGCCGACAGTGCCGAAATGGCGGCCCAGGGGCTGCGGGTGCTGGGCTTTGCCTACCGCCCCCTGGGCACCGTGCCCACCGAGGGCGACCCCGACGCCGCCGAGCAAGACCTGGTGTGGCTGGGCCTGGTGGGCATGATCGACGCCCTGCGACCCGAGGTGCGGGTGGCGGTGCAGCGCTGCCGGGCCGCTGGCATTCGCCCGATGATGATTACCGGCGACCACCAGCTGACAGCCATGGCGATCGCCCAAGACCTGGGCATTGCCGATAGCGACGCCCAGTCTCTCAGCGGGGCTGACCTAGAGAAAATGTCTCAGGCGGAGCTAGAGGCGGTCGTTAAGCAGGTGAATATCTACGCCCGGGTCTCGCCAGAGCACAAGCTGCGGATTGTCAAAGCCCTGCAAAAAGACCACCAGATCGTCGCCATGACCGGCGACGGCGTCAACGATGCCCCCGCCCTCAAACAGGCCGAAATTGGCATCGCCATGGGCATCACCGGCACCGACGTGAGCAAAGAAGCCAGCGACATGGTGCTGCTCGACGACAACTTCGCCACCATTGTCGCCGCCACCGAAGAAGGCCGGGTGGTCTACACCAACATTCGCCGCTTTGTGAAATACATTCTTGGCTCTAACATCGGCGAGCTGCTCACCATTGCCCTGTCGCCGCTGCTGCTGCCGATCTTAGATGTGCCCCTCAGCCCCCTGCAAATTTTGTGGATGAACCTGGTCACCGACGGGTTCCCGGCCCTGGCCCTAGCGGTCGAGCCCGCCGAGCCCGACGTCATGGATCGCCCACCCCACGACCCCCAGGAGGGCATTTTTGCCCGTGGCCTGGGGGCCTACATGCTGCGGATTGGGGTGGTGTTTGCGATTATTTCGGTGACGCTAATGGTGTGGGCCTACCACTGGGCGCAGCAGGAGGGCGACCCCGATCGCTGGAAGACAATGGTGTTTACTACGCTCTGCCTGGCTCAGATGGGCCATGCGATCGCCGTCCGTTCTAGCTCTCGGCTCACCATAGAAATGTCGCCTTGGTCGAACCCCTTTGTGCTGGGGGCCGTGGTGCTCACCCTTGTGCTTCAGCTGATGCTGATCTACGTCACCCCCCTGCGCAATTTCTTTGGTACCCAGCTGATCAGCCCCTTCGAGCTGCTGATCTGTTTTGGCTTTAGCACGCTGCTGTTTGTCTGGGTCGAGGCCGAAAAAATCTACCGCCGTATCAGGGGCAAAGTGGTGCGAGATTAGACCAGCAGAGGCGTTGCCTAGCCGGGCTGCTCTATCCCTGGCCTAGGGACAGCACGGCATCTAGGGGAATATCTAGAATATCGGCCACCTCTTCAGGGAGCAGACCACGCTGTAACAGCCGGGCGGCGGCATTGAGCTGGGCTTGTTCGACTTCTCCGAGGGCCTGCTCAGCCTGTTGACGAGCCTGTTCGGCAGCTCCGAGGGCGAACTCAGCCTGTTGGCGGGCCTGCTCGGCGTCCCCAAGGGCCTGTTCTACCTGGCGACGGGCCTGTTCGGCCTCGGCGTAGTTCAGCAGCTTTTCCCCGGTCTGTGGGTCAAAGAATCGCAGGGCTTGGGCCACCGCAGCCAGGCGCGGCGGGGTGGTGGTTGCCTCTGGACTGGGGGCAACCAGGCGCAGGTCTAGCCTCAGCACCTCACTCTTTAAGGCTAAGGTTGACCCGTCTACGCTGTAGGGTTCAATCGGCCTGTATTCCCCATCGTGCAGCCGCCGCCCCTTGAGCTGCGGGCTGAGGTAGTCGGCGGTGGGGTCGTACTGAAAGTATTCTTGCACCCCGAGTTGAGCGTAGAGGGCAGGCTTGTCGGTCTCGTCTTGGCGACGAGTGCTGCGGGAGGTGATTTCAAGAATGAAGGCGGGGAGTTTATTACCCTCTTGCCAGGTTTTGTAGCTGCGCCGCTGCCGCTTGCTAACCCCAAAAATAACAAACACATCTGGCGAGACCACGGCCCCAGGCTCGCCCTCGCGGTAATAGATAAACAGGTTGCCCGACACATAGACCTGGTCACGGCTTTGAAAGTACTGCCGCAGTACGTCTACGGCATAGATCAAATAGTCGCGGGTGGGGTCGCTCTCGGTCATAGGCTGGCCGTCGGTGTCGGGGTAGGCGATTGCCCCCGAGACAAGACCTGAGGCAAGATAGGTGTCTGCGGTCATGGGAAGCATCCCTTCAGACGGGTGTATCTGATTTTAGTATGGCGAATAGCGGCGGGGTTGGGGCGATCGCCCTCAGTGGTGGCCCGCCTTGATCTCACCAAGGGATCTCACATAAGGGATTTCACGAGGGCTGACTGTGGAGATTTTGCCTGCCCTACCGGCCATAAATCCGGTGGGGCAGGGTCGCTCCAGTGGGATAATTGATTGGGCGGCCAATCTCTAGCCCCCCCTCTAGCCACCCCTAATCTCGATTTGGACAAGCCCCCTATGACCATCGCTGAGCAGCTCATTCGCATGGCAGAAGACGAGCTGACAGAGTACAGCACCGATGCCCGCAAAATTGAAAAACTGCGCCGCAAGTTCAGCTTTGCCGTGCCTTACCCCAAACAGGGGGCCGTGCGGGAAGAAGTCGCGGCGACCATCCCCAACAACTTTCTCGCCAAGCTAGTCGAAGAAAACCGCCAGACCGTGGCGCTGCCCTTTTGGGGCATTGGCGGGCTGGGGCTGCTGCTGGGCATTTCAGGGCAGCAGCCGCTAGATTTGATCGCCACGGGCATTGGTTTTTACCTGGCCTTTCAGGCGCAAAAGTGGGGCTGGCAGCTGCAGGCCAAGCGCCTGGTGTTGCAAACCCTAGATGAAATCGAGGCCAGCGTCAAAAACCCAGAAAATAATTAAAGACGCTGGCCGATCGCCCCAAAGAAAGACGGTTTCTGATGCTCCGGTTTCTGATGCTCCGGTTTCTGGCCATCCGGCATCGGTGCTCTAAACCGGTGCTCTGACTATTGCCATTCACCATATCTCTCACCCACTATGCCTGCATCTCTTGCCAACCAAACCGTTCTGATTACCGGGGCCAGCAGCGGCATTGGGGCGGCCTGCGCCCGCCAGCTAGCCCCCACCGGGGCGCGGCTAATTTTAGCGGCCCGCCGCTTAGAGCCTCTGCAAGCCCTGACCGAAGCGCTTCAGCAGCAGCATTCGGTGGAGGTGCTGCCCCTGGTGCTCGACGTCCGCCAGGCCGAGGCGGTCAGCACTGCGATCGCCGA
The DNA here is from genome assembly GCA_038256265.1 of Phormidesmidales cyanobacterium. GTDB lineage: Bacteria > Cyanobacteriota > Cyanobacteriia > Phormidesmidales > Phormidesmidaceae > Nodosilinea. The sequence continues at coordinate 3,501 of JBBSKN010000079.1, read as the reverse complement.
ACTCCCCGAAGATTGGCGGGCGATCAACATTTTGATCAACAACGCCGGGCTGAGCCGGGGGCTAGATAAGCAGTACGAAGCCCCCCTCGACGACTGGGAAGCCATGATCGACACCAACATCAAGGGGCTGCTCTACGTGACCCGGGCGGTGGTGCCGGGCATGGTAGCGCGGCACCGGGGCCACGTGGTGAATGTGGGGTCGATTGCCGGGCGGCAGACCTACCCCGGCGGCAGCGTCTACTGTGCCACCAAGGCGGCGGTGCGATCGCTCTCCGAAGGCCTCAAGCTCGATCTGTTGGGCACCCCGGTGCGGGTCACCAACATTGACCCCGGCTTGGTCGAAACCGAGTTCAGCGTGGTGCGCTTTGGCGGCGACGCCGATCGCGCCAAGGGTGTCTACCAGGGCATGACCCCCCTCACGGGGGACGACGTGGCCGATGTTATTCTGTTTGCCATCACGCGCCCCGCCCACGTCAACATCAGCGACCTGTTGGTGATGCCCACCGATCAGTCCTCCGTGTTCCACGTGCATCGCCGGGCGGAGTAGGGGCGCGGGGCCGATGGACATGCCCCTGCTGTGCCACCCTGGGCCAACGCTCTACAATGGGCGATGGCACATCACCGTTCTTTACTTTAAACGTTTGACTATGACTCTCTCCGTTGGCGACCCCGCCCCCGACTTTAGCCTGCCCGATGCCACCGGCAAGACCTACAGCCTGGCCGACCTCAAGGGCCAGCGGGTGGTGCTGTATTTCTACCCCCGCGACAACACCCCCGGCTGCACCAAAGAGGCCTGTGGTTTTCGCGATCGCTACGCCGACTACCAGGGCAAAGATGCCGTGGTGCTGGGGGTCAGCACCGACGATGCCAAATCTCACACCAAATTTATCGACAAGTTCAGCCTGCCCTTTCCGCTGCTGGTGGATGACGGCGGTGAAGTGGCCAGCCATTTCGGCGTTTATGGCCTGAAAAAGTTCATGGGCAAAGAATATATGGGTATTACCCGCAGCACCTTTATCATCGGCCCCGACGGCAACCTCGAGAAAATCTATCTCAAGGTCAAGGCCGAAACCCACGCCGACGAGGTGCTGGCCGATCTAGCAACTCTCTAACCCATGGCCTACTTTGTCCACGCTTTACGTACTCTGATGGGGCTGCTGCTGCGCCGCCCTATTTTGGGCACCTGTGTCATTCCCCTGCTGGCTGACGGCAGCATTGTGCTGGTGCGCCGCCGCGACAACGGCCTGTGGAGCCTGCCCGGCGGCATTGTCGACTGGGGCGAAGACGTGATCACCGCCGCCACTCGGGAGCTAAAGGAAGAGGCGGGGCTAGAGACTCTGGGGCTAGACCGCCTGGTGGGGGTCTATTCGCAACCGGGGCGTGACCCCCGATTTCACTCGGTGTGTGTCACCGTGGCGGTGCGGGTGGCGGGCAAACCCTACGCCGCCGACCCCCGCGAGGTTTTAGCCGCCCAGGCCTTTGCCCCTGACGACCTGCCCTGGGACAGTCTGTCCCACGATCACCTTCAGCACCTGCAAGATTTCTTCAAGGGCGAAACGGTTTTGGCCTAAGCGTTGGGGTGAACCTGCCGGGTTTGGTCGCTAGGGCGCTGTCTCCCGGTCGTCCGCAAGTACATCCCGAATTCGTAAATTCATCAGTCTGACAGCCAGCTGATCCGTCATTCCCGTGCAACGGGAATCCACAGCGGACATCTTACTCCCGCATGGATTACCCCTTGCGCGGAAACGACGTAGACACCCGCAAAAATGGGATGCACTCGTTGCCCGCCATCTACCACCGAATGCCGCTATGCCGTTGCCCACTGAAATCCCCCTCCGTACTGGCCGCATGAAACTCCCCCTGGGGAGCGTATTTTGGCAAGAAGCCGGCCAGCCCAGGGGCGAAACGGTGGTGTTTCTCCACGGCTCTTGGTCTGACAGCGCTCAGTGGCTGCCGGTGATGCAGCATCTGGCGGTCACTCACCACTGTCTGGCCCCCGACCTGCTGGGCTTTGGTGAATCTCTGCGGGCCGACAAAACCCCCTACTCCATTGCTCTCCAGGTAGAGGGCTTGCACAGTCTGCTGAGCGCTCTGCGAATTCATCGCTGTCGGCTGGTGGCCCACTCTCTCGGCGCTTGGGTGGCGGGTCAGTATGCCCTCACCTACCCCAACCAGGTGCAGAGCCTGGCGGTGATCGCTCCCGAGGGGGTAACCGATGCCGGGCTGAGAGGTCGCTGGCGGCGCGATCGCTGGCTGGTGGCTCCCTGGTCGCCCCTTCCCCTGGTGCTGCCCTGGCTGGGCAACGGCCCCTGGGCAAAGACGCTGCGCGATCGCCACCAGTGCCTGCACCAGGCCCCCGCCGCCTGCAAAATTCTCTTTCAGCGTCGGGCCGCTGCCATCCACGGAGAGCTGCTTCAGCAGCGGCTAGGGCAAATCACAGCGCCCACGCTGGTGGTAGAGTCTGCCGCTGCCGCCCCGCTCACCCACCAGCTGACCCAAGCCTGGGTACGGCTGTTGCCCGTAGCTCAGCAGGCGGAGGTGGCCCCAGCTAACAACCCTCTGGGCGTGGATGCAGCGGAACTTGCCGCCGCCCTGGGGCAGCTGATCACCTCAAAACCCTATTCGCCGAGCACTCAGAAACTACCCCCGGCTCAGAATGTGGCCTCTTTAGGTCAGCCTTCCTAGCGCTGCACCGCTTCCCATGGCCACCGCCATCAGCCGCCCCCGGAAAGCCCTACCAATGTGGGGCTTTCCTTGGGGAAACTGCGCTCATCGAGGCCCTAGGGACGTGCGCCTAAATAAAGTACCGGAGACGTTGATCACTGTAGGGTGCATAACGCTAAGGCGAGGCTCCGCCAACGCGCAGCAATGCACCAATAGGCAAGATAGCAGTTGGTACCTTATTTTCTTGCGAGTCCCTTAGCCCTGGCCCTTCAAGGTCTCAATCTGCTGGCGGATCTCTGCCAGCTCCTGGGTTAAGGCTTCCAGGTCATTCTGCACAGAGACGTTGACCACCGGGCTGGCCACGGTAGTAATTGTTGTGGTGCGGGTCTCTAGTTCAGCACTCGCAAACGGATTTGGCACCTGGCTCAGCAGTGAATCCACCAGCTGGCGGGCTTCGCGCTCGGTGGTTTCGCCTTTGACTTCCAGCTCTTCGGTCAGACGGTTGACGTCACTGCCTAGCTCAGAAAATTTTTGGCTAGAGTTTTCAGGATCTTGAATGGCTTCAATCAGAGAAGCCGTGGCCCCAAGGGTCACGCGAATCCCCTTTTGCAGCGTTTGAGCGAGATCGTCAGGGTACATAGCTTTGCTGCCGTAGAAACTTCAAACGCTAGGCGGTGGGCGATAGATGGTTCCTTAAGGAACTGTCCCTTAAGAACCTGTCCCTTAAGAACCTGTCCCCTAAGAAACAACCAAACCGTGCCGATAGGAAACGGTTTTGCTCGTCGCCAGCGATGTTTTGCGCTCATATTCTACCCTGTCTAGCCCTGGGGATGTGGC
>JBBSKN010000078.1:0-19763 GCA_038256265.1 Phormidesmidales cyanobacterium | reverse complement strand
GTCAGGGTGAAAATGCTGTAGACCACCTCTTTGAGCTCATGGCCTCTTCGGGTTGCTCGCCCCCTGCTTGTTTGCCTGGATAATCCTGGGTCTCTGGAGGCTTTCTCATTAAGCCTCTCTTATTGCTGTGACTAATTACGGGGTGGTTTGTTTTAGATAGATAAATTTCAGCCAAACCTAGAAGCGGAGTTCTGACTGCGAAAAGACTACAGATCCGAGCTGGACTTGGTCATGAGGAGACACTCATCTTAGACAGTGATGCCTTCAATATAGGTCAAAAATATAGCGAAACTGGGTGCTTAATTTGATGAATACCCAGGCCTAATTTGATGATTAGCTACCTTTTGAATAGCTTTATTTTTGGTGTAAGGATACATCGAATTCCCGCCAGCTGGGGGGTGATAAATCTAACTGTTCAATATTTAAAGGTTAATTCATCAAAACGAAGCACTTGCGAGAAGATTGTGTTTTGTGAATACTTTGTTTTGTTAAGAGGGGCATTTTCTCGGGAATGATAGATGGACATTTAGCCGTCATTCATTGACTCTTCAATCGAAACTATCTCAATGATTCACCCGTTAGTTGGGCATTACAACGTAGGTTTGGTCTGCCTTTCTTTTGGTATTGCGATATTGGCGTCTTACACCACCCTGAGCCTTGGCCACCGCATTTTGGGGACTGCCGGGTGGCGGCAGCTGCCCTGGCTGCTGGGTGGGGCTATGGCCATGGGTCTCGGCATTTGGGCTACCCACTTTGTCGCGATGCTGGCCCTGGAAATGCCCGTACTGATCACCTACAACCTTCCAACTACGGGCTTGTCGTTGGCCTATGCGGTGCTGGCGGCGGGGGTGGCCCTGGGGTTGGTGGGTTGCCCGAGGTTGAGCTGGCTAAACCTTGCCGCTGGCGGAGTTGTGATGGGGCTGGCGATCGCCGGCATGCACTACACCGGCATGGTGGCCATAAAAATGCCTGCCCACATCAGCTACCGGTGGTGGCTAGTGGCACTTTCGGTGGCGATCGCCGTCGCCGCCTCTACCCTGTCCCTCGGCTTGACCCTATGGTCTCGCCGCCACCCCTCCCAGGGCAAAATCTGGCCCGCTAGCCTGGCGGTTTTGACCCTGGGTTTGGCCATTGGGGGGCTGCACTATACAGCTATGGCGGGAACGGTGTTTGAACCAGCGGCGATGGCGTTTAAGGCTGACGACACAATCGCCTTAGACGCCCCCTTACTGGGGCTAGCCGTGGCCCTAGGAGCCGGGCTGATTTTAATGATTACCCTAATCATGCTGAAGCTGAACCAGCGATTGACTGAGCAGAGTCTGCAAGAAGAGGCCCGCACCAAGAGTGAACAGCAGTTTCGCACCCTAATTCGCGAAATGGGGGTGGGCGTGATCTTGCTCAATGCCAAGGCCGAAATTTTAATCAGCAATCAGGCGGCCCGCGAGTTTCTGCATCTCCCTGAGCCAGAGGGTACGCCCCTGGTATTTGGCCAAACAGCCTTTATATGGCAGGAGAATGGCGCACCATTTTTACCCACATACCTGCCGGTACAGCAGGCGATCGCCCAAAAAGCCCCAGTTGACGATGTGGTCATCGGGGTTAGCACGTCCCACGCTGACTCAGTGCGCTGGCTGCTGATGAATGTTGATCCCCAACTCAGCGAGGCGGGTGAGGTTGAGCGGGTGGTGTGTACCTTTAGCGACATTACGAGTCAAAAACAGGCAGAAGAGGCCGTACGCGTCGTCGCCAACCGCGAGAAAACGGTGATGCGTATTGTGCGGCGGATGCGTCAGACCTTAGACCTAGAGACCATTTTCGCGGCGACCACTGAGGAGTTGCAGGTGGCGGTAGGCTGCGATCGCGTCTGGATCTACCGCTTCAACCCCGACTGGAGTGGTGTAGTCGTAGCTGAATCGCTTACTGACCCCACTGCCCTATCTACCTTAGGGACGAGCGAGACCAGCCATTCGCTGATCGACCAATCCAACTGCGCCGCCCGCCAGATGCAAGACAGTGCCTTTGATGAGGGCTATTCGCTCCTAGAAGATACCTATCTCAAAGAAACCCAGGCCGAGACCTACCGTCAAGACCGCACCTACCATCGGGTTAACGATATCTATAGTGAAGGCTTTGACGCCTGCTACCTAGGGTTTTTAGAACAGTGGCAGGTGCGTGCCTACGTGATCGTGCCCATCTTTTCCGGCAGTCAGCTGTGGGGGCTTCTGGGCATCTACGCCCACCACCAGCCCCGCACCTGGACCCGCCACGAAGTAAAAATGGTGCTGCAGGTAGGGGCACACCTGGGCACCGCTGTGCAGCAGGCCAATCTGCTGCACCAGACCCAGCAGCAGGCTAAGGATCTGGCGGTGGCCAAGCAGGCCGCCGATGCCGCCAGCCAGGCCAAGGGTGAGTTTTTGGCCAGCATGAGCCACGAACTGCGCACCCCCCTCAACGCCATTTTGGGGTTTAGCCAAATCTTGTATGACGATGCCACTCTCAACGACGATCACCGCGACTTGATTAATATCGTCAATCGTAGCGGTAACCACCTGCTAGGGCTGATCAACAACGTGCTGTCGCTGGCCAAAATTGAGGCCAACAAAATCACCCTTAACGAAACAGACTTTGACCTGCATCAAACGCTTCAGGCCGTCGATGACATGCTCCAGCTCAAAGCCGACTCCAGGGGCATTCGACTAGACGTGGTGCCGTCGCCGCCGCTACCCTACCGACTGCGGGCCGACGAGGGTAAGCTGCGGCAAATTTTAATCAACCTGATTGGCAACGCCATTAAGTTCACATCCCAGGGCAGCGTTACGGTGCGCTCCCGAATCCAGAACACAGTCGCTGCCCCAGATAGCGACAGCACCAACAGCAGCACCAAGACCCAATGGCTAGAAATAGTGGTGCAAGACACCGGCGTCGGCATTGAATCAGAGGAGCTGCGGCAGCTGTTTCAGCCCTTTGAGCAAACCCAGGCGGGGCGACAGTCGGCGGAGGGCACCGGGCTGGGGCTATCCCTAAGTCATAACTTTGCTCAGCTCATGGGCGGTAGCATCACTGTCGGCAGCACCCCTGGGGAAGGGTCAATCTTCACCGTCACTCTGCCGGTGGGCCAGTCTACAGCTGTTGCCCTAGAACCCATCGAGGCAGAGCAACTAATTTTGCGGTTGGCCCCCGACCAGCCCCGCCGCCGTATTCTAATCGCTGACGATGGGGCCGACAGCCGTCTCCTCATGCGTCACTGGCTAGAGGAGGTTGGGTTTGAGGTGCGCGAAGCTAGCCAGGGGCAGGAGGCCGTGGAGATCTGGACCAGCTGGCACCCCCATCTGATCTGTCTCGACATGCGCATGCCCGTACTTGACGGCTATGGTGTGGCCCGTCAGGTGCGCCAGCTGCCCGGCGGCGATACCACCATAATCGTTGCCGTCACCGCCAGCGTGTTTGAAGAGCAGCGCTCAGACTGCATTGCGGCGGGGTGTAATGCGGTATTGCCAAAGCCTTTAGATCGGGCGATGTTGCTGGATCACGTGGGCCGCAGTCTGGGTCTCACCTACCAATACGCTGAGGCCAGAGGGGCTGATACAGAAAATGTCCAGGCTGCTGCCTTCTGTCGTGACCAAAGCCGTTTGCCCCTTACCCAGGCCGACTTCAGCCATCTTGCAGCTGACTGGCTCACCCAAGTTCACCAAGCGGCCCAGGCGGCCGATGACCGCCAAGTACGCCAGCTCATTGCCCAACTGCCTGCTGAGCAACACCACCTGGCCCAGCGCCTAGACTGCCTGGTCAACGACTTTCGTCTTGACGTCATTATCGAACTCACCGCCGTTCCCCCCGCTCCTATTTCCCTGTAGCAACCGTTCCCGTAGCGCCCTATGATGACCGCCACACTGTCGAGCCATGGAGATGTAGACATCCTGTTGATAGACGACATCCCAGATAATCTGCGGGTGTTATCTACGATTCTTGAGGCCGAAGGGTATCGCTGTCGCAAAGCCCTCAGCGGCCTCCTGGCCCTCAAGGCCATTGCCCTGGCGCCGCCCGATTTGATTTTGCTCGACATTACCATGCCTGTCATGGATGGCTTTGAAGTGTGTCGGCAGCTCAAAATCGAGCCGGCCACCCAAAGCATTCCAATAATTTTTCTCACGGCCCGCGATGCCGAAGCCGAAAAAGAGCAGGCTTTTGGGCTGGGGGCAGCCGACTACATTGTTAAACCCTTCATGGCCTACGAGGTGCTGCTGCGGGTGAAGCATCAGCTTTCCCTCCGGCGGCAGCAGCAGCAGCTAGAGGGCCAAAACCAGCGGCTCCAGGTCGAAATTGAAGAGCGGCAAAAAGTTGAGGTCGAGCTACGCCGCCAGCGCCAGCGGTCTGAAGAGCTGTTGACCAATGTGCTGCCGTTTCAGATTGCCCAGCGCCTAAAGGAACGAGAACAGGCGATCGCTGACCAGTTTGACTCCGTCACCATTCTGTTTGCCGACATTGTAGGCTTTAGCACTGTAGCCGCTCAGCTCACCCCCTGTGAGCTGGTGCAACTGCTCAACCAAATATTTTCGCGGTTTGATGAGCTGGCCGCCCTCTATGGCCTGGAAAAAATCAAGACCATTGGCGATGCCTATATGGTGGCGGCGGGGGTGCCAGTAGCGAGACCCGACCACGCCCGGGCGATCGCCCAAATGGCCCTCGACATGCAGGCCACCATTGGCGAATTTTGGCGACCTGACGGCCAACCCTTTCAACTGCGCATCGGCATCAACTCCGGCAGCGTGGTGGCGGGGGTGATCGGCATTCGCAAGTTTATCTACGACCTGTGGGGTGACACCGTCAACATCGCCAGCTTCATGGAAACCACCGGCGTGGCCTCCAAAATTCAGGTGTCTGAGTCGTCCTATAGGCATCTAAAAGATCACTTCACCCTCCAACCCCGGGGGCCGGTGCAGCTAAAAAGTGGCGATCAGGTTAGCACCTACTGGCTGGTGCCCCAAAATCAACCCCTCTACACCTGTCCCCCGGTCGCTGCCGTAAGCAGCCCAGACCCATCGTTTTGCTGGGGGTGACAGGTCAGTGGGGTTCAAGGCATGCAGTTCACGGTTCACGGACTGCCGTGAACCCTGCATCTTTAGAGTTAGAGCCTGCACAATTAGGCTAGTCAAGGCCTAGTCCTCTACGGTGTAAGGTAGGCAACTGCTCCTGAAACCTGGCACCCAAAACCTAACACCCCCGGCAATGGCTGCCCTAATTTTTGCGGGCACGCCCTAGGCTTCGGCACCTGCGCCCACCTCCATGGGCGCAGGTGATGTGACCTCAGTGTTGCCCAGGGCGGCATTCACTAGGCCCAAAAACAGCGGATGGGGAGCGCTAGGCCGCGACTGAAACTCGGGGTGAAACTGGCTGGCGATAAAGAACGGATGGTCGGGCAGCTCAATGATCTCTACCAGACGACCATCGGGGGAGGTGCCGCTGACGCTGTAGCCCGACTCAATAAATAGGTTGCGGTAGGCATTGTTGAACTCGTAGCGGTGGCGGTGGCGCTCATAGATCACCTCTTTGTCGTAGAGTCGGCGGGCCAGGGTGTCGGGGGCCAAACGACAGGGGTAGAGGCCTAGACGCATGGTGCCGCCCAGATCGACCACGTCCTGCTGTTCAGGCAGCAGGCTAATTACCGGGTTTGGGGTGTCGGCGGCAAATTCAGAGCTGTCAGCCCCCTCCAGGTGGGCCACATTGGTGGCCCATTCCACCACTGAGCACTGCATGCCCAGGCACAGGCCTAAAAAGGGAATGCCCCGCTCTCGGGCGTACTGAATCGCCTGGACCTTGCCGCCAATGCCCCGCGCCCCAAACCCGCCGGGTACCAAAATACCGTTGACGCCGCCCAGGTGGGCATCAGGGCCATTGATCTCGATATCTTCGGCATTGACCCAGCGCACGTTGATGGCGGCCCGATGGGCGATCGCCGCGTGGCGCAGGGCTTCTACCACCGATAGATAGGCATCGTTGAGACTGACATACTTGCCCACAATGGCAATATCCACCGGGCGACTGGAGCTGTAGAGACCTTCCACCAGGGCCTCCCACTGGCCCAGTCGGGGCTGACGCGGCTCAAGGGAGAGCATTTTCATCGCCTGGTGGGCCAGTCCCTCCTGCTCTAGCTTGAGGGGCACCTCGTAGATGCTGCTGGCGTCCTGGCATGTGACCACGGCCTCGGCCGGCACATCGCAGAACTCAGCAATTTTTTCCTTCATCGGCTGGGGCAGGGGGCACTCACAGCGGCACACGAGAATGTCGGGCTGAATGCCGATGGATCGCAGTTCCTTTACAGAGTGCTGGGTGGGCTTGGTCTTGAGTTCCCCCGCCGAAGCAATCCAGGGCACCAGGGTGACGTGCATATAGAGCACATCCTGGCGGCCCACGTCTTTGCGAAACTGACGAATGGCCTCTAGAAATGGCAGCGATTCAATGTCGCCCACGGTGCCGCCGATCTCAGTGATCACCACATCGGGATTAGTGTTGCGGGCCACCCGATGCACCCGCTCCTTGATCTCATTGGTGATGTGGGGAATCACCTGCACAGTGCCCCCCTGGTAGTCGCCCCGGCGCTCTTTGTTGATCACCGCCTGGTAGATCGAGCCGGTGGTGACGCTGTTGAGCCGCGACATGGCAGTGTCGGTAAAACGCTCGTAGTGACCCAGATCGAGGTCGGTCTCGGCTCCATCTTCGGTGACAAACACTTCCCCATGCTGGAAGGGACTCATGGTGCCGGGGTCGACGTTGATGTACGGGTCGAGCTTGAGAATAGACACCGAATAATCTCGCGACTTCAGCAAACGACCCAGGCTAGCCGCAACAATGCCCTTACCAATGCTCGACACTACCCCGCCCGTTACAAATACAAATTTCGTCATAGCCGCTTAACCCAGACCCCAGGAGCATTAACCCGTTAATTGTGCCACAGGGACGTTTCCTCCCAAGACCGAATCCCATAACCCCGCCATCCAAAAGGCTAGACCGTAGGGGTGATGGCGCAGCTTAGCCGCAGGCTTTATCGCATGCGCCCTTCTGAGTCGGGGGCAGCTCGCCTCAACTGCAGCCTAGAGGCCGGGAGTCTCTTCACTGCTTGACTCTGGCTGCACACGCTGCTGCACCGAGTCGCCGTGGGAGGGTAGTCCTTCAGCGTCGGTGAGCAATGTGATCGCCCCCGCCACCCCTTGCAGTGCTTCGGTCGAATACTGAATCAGGCTGGAGTGCTTCATATAGGTTTCGGTCGACAAGGGCGAGGCGTAGCGGGCCGCGCCTGAGGTGGGTAGCGTGTGGTTAGGCCCCGCCAGGTAGTCACCTACCGCCTCAGGGGTCGAGTGCCCTAGAAAGATGGCTCCGGCATGGCGAATGTGCTCTAGCAAATCCCAGGGTTCGGCCACCTCGAGTTGGAGATGCTCAGGGGCAAACCCATTGGATAGATCTGCTGCCGTCTCCAGACTCTCGACCACCACGGCTAGGCCGTAGTTGGCGATCGCCTTTTCCGTCAGCGTTTGGCGTGGGTGAGCGATCAGCTGCCGATCTACCTCCGCCGCCACCCGCTGCGCCAGGGGAGCGCTAGTGGTAATTAAAATGGCAGCGGCCATGGGGTCATGCTCGGCCTGGGCCAGCAGGTCGGCCGCCACGTGGGCCGGGTTGGCGGTGTGATCGGCAATCACCAGTACCTCTGAGGGGCCGGCCAGAGAGTCAATGCCCACCGTGCCAAATACCAGCTTCTTCGCCAGGGTGACGTATATATTTCCAGGGCCAGTAATCACATCGACCGAGGGAATTGTCTCCGTACCGTAGGCCAGCGCCCCAATGGCTTGGGCACCGCCAACCCGATAAATTTCCGTCACCCCCGCCTCCTGGGCTGCTACCAGCACAGCCGGGTTGACCGTACCGGTCTGACTGGGCGGCGTCGCCATCACCACCTGGGGTACCCCAGCCACCCGGGCCGGAATCGCATTCATGATCACGGTGCTGGGGTAAGCGGCCCGCCCCCCCGGTACGTAAAGGCCAGCCCGATCAACCGGGGTGTAGCGCTTGCCCAGCACAACGCCGTTATCCTCAAACCGCACCCAGCTCTGGGGCAGGCGCTGGCGGTGAAATGCCTCTACGTTTTTACAGGCTAGGCGAATCGCATCCAGCAGCCCTTTACTCACCTGCTGGTAGGCCGCATCTAGCTCAGCTCCCGACAGCTGCAGCGTGTCTGCGCTCAAAGTGGCTCCATCAAAATCTGCCGTGTACTGAATCACAGCTTGGTCGCCCTGGCGACGAACAGCGTGGAGAATCTCCCGCACCGTAGCCTCTTTATGAACGACCTGGTCGTTGTGGGTACGAGCACAGATCCGCTGAAGCTCTGTCTTGACCTCAGTTAGCTGATGAATGATGCGCAGCATTACAGCCCAGGAATTCTAAAAATCAAACCAAATTCAGGTCCAGAAGCGGAGTTCTACCTGCGGGAGAACTGATCCCAAGCTGAACCTGGTGTAGATCAGCCTGATGTGGTGCGCCAGTTGAGTTCGTCTAATGATTTACTAATTTACCTAGGGCAGCTAAGCACCCCGGAAAGGGCACCACATCAGTGTCATAACATCCTAATCGATTTAAACGCTGATTTGGCAGCTAGATCTAATCATCAAGTGGCTCATTTGGTGCTAACATGCTTTATCTAAGTCAATTGATCTTGTTTAGCTTAAGCTAGGGCGAACTGTGGCAAACATCAAGTCTGCACTCAAACGAATTGAAATTACCGAGCGCAATCGGCTCGAAAATCGGTCTTACAAGTCAGCGGTTAAGACCTTGACCAAAAACTATCTGTCCGCTGTTGCGGCCTATCAGGCCGCGCCTGATGACGAGACTAAGAAGCAGGTTGAGGCCACCATGTCCGCTGCCTACAGCAAAATCGATAAGGCGGTAAAGCGCGGTGTTCTCCATCCCAATACCGGTGCTCGTAAAAAGTCTCTCATAGCCCGGACGCTCAAGGCTCAGGAGGCCGCAGGGGCTGCATCCTAAGCCTGTTTTTGGGTTGCCAACGCGCTAGGTTGCCTGCCGTTTTTTGTCGCTGCACTTGACTATGCCTCTGGTTGATACCCACGTACATCTCAATTTTGATACGTTTGCCGGGGATCTTGATGAGCTAGCCCGGGCCTGGAGACAGGCCGGGGTTTTGGCTTTGGTTCACTCCTGTGTAGACCCGGCAGAGTTTCAGGGGATGCGGGCGATCGCTGACCGCATCCCCGAGCTGTACCTATCTGTCGGCCTCCATCCCCTAGATATGGATAAGTGGACAGATGCCACGGCGGCTCAGATCGCCGAATTGGCGGCCTCTGACCGCCGGGTGGTAGCGATCGGTGAAACCGGCCTTGATTTTTTCAAGGCCAGCGATGAGACGGTGCAGCGCGAGGCCTTTTGGCAGCAGCTGACCGTTGCCCGCAATCAAGGCCTGCCGGTGATCGTGCACTGTCGAGATGCCGCCCGGGCTACTGCTGCGGTGATTCAAGAGTTTCAGCGCACCGTTGGCCCCGTAACCGGCGTTATGCACTGTTGGGCCGGCTCCCCTGAAGAGACCCAGTGGTTTCTAGACCTAGGGTTTTACGTTAGCTTTAGCGGCATTGTCACCTTTAAAAATGCCCATCAGGTCAAAGCCTCAGCTCAGCTAGTGCCCAATGACCGTCTGCTGGTTGAAACCGACTGTCCCTTTCTCTCCCCGGAGCCAAAGCGCAAAGAGCGGCGCAATCAGCCGGCCTTTGTGTATCATGTGGCGGCCTATATGGCCCAGCTCCGCCAGGTCGAGTTTGAGTTTTTAGCTCAGACCACCACCCGCAATGCTGCCACCTTGTTTAACCTACCCGAGTTATCTCCATTGCCCTCTGACTCTCCCCCTATCGACTCTAATTTGCTGCGCATACCGACCCCGGCAGGCTGCCAGGGCATTGGTCTAGCCCCCTAAAGGCGATAGGAAAGGCGACAGAAAAGGCAGCCGGCGCAAGCCTTAGGTGCCTTTGACTTGCCTCATTTTTACTTTGTTCCAGACGCGTTGTTGATCTTGGCCCATCCCCACCCGGCCGACCTGCACTAGGAGACCTATGACTGAAACTACCGTTTATCAAGCTCCCCCTAACTTTGTTCTGCCTGACCTGGTAGAGATTCAGCGGTCTAGCTTTCGCTGGTTCTTGGAAGAAGGGCTGATTGAAGAACTGGAAAGCTTCTCTCCTATCACCGACTACACGGGCAAGCTTGAGCTGCACTTTTTAGGTAGGCAGTACAAGCTCAAAAGCCCCAAGTATGACGTCGACGAGGCCAAGCGGCGGGATGCCACCTACGCCGTGCAGATGTATGTGCCCACCCGCCTGATCAACAAAGAAACCGGCGAAATCAAAGAGCAGGAGGTGTTCATTGGCGATCTGCCGCTGATGACCGACCGTGGCACCTTCATTATCAACGGCGCCGAGCGGGTGATCGTCAACCAGATCGTGCGTAGCCCTGGGGTTTACTATAAGTCTGAAACCGATAAAAACGGTCGCCGCACCTATAACGCCAACCTGATTCCCAACCGGGGAGCCTGGCTCAAGTTTGAGACCGACAAAAACGATCTGGTGTGGGTGCGCATCGACAAAACCCGCAAGCTATCGGCCCAAGTGCTGCTGAAGGCCTTGGGTCTCACCGACAACGAGATCTTCGACTCCCTGCGCAACCCCGAATACTTCCAAAAGACCATCGAGAAAGAGGGGCAGTTCAGCGAAGAGGAGGCCCTGCTGGAGCTGTACCGCAAGCTGCGCCCTGGTGAACCGCCGACGGTGGCGGGCGGTGAGCAGCTGCTGCACTCCCGCTTCTCTGACCCCAAGCGCTACGACCTGGGTCGGGTGGGCCGCTATAAAATCAATCGCAAGCTGCGCCTCAACGTGCCCGACGCCACTCGGGTGCTGACCCCGACCGATATTTTGTCGGCGATCGACTACCTGATCAACCTTGAGTTTGATGTCGGCAGCATCGATGACATTGACCACCTGGGCAACCGCCGGGTGCGCTCCGTGGGGGAGCTGTTGCAAAACCAGGTGCGGGTGGGCCTCAACCGCCTAGAGCGGATTATTCGAGAGCGCATGACCGTCTCCGACTCCGACTCGCTCACCCCCGCCTCTCTGGTCAACCCCAAGCCCCTGGTGGCTGCGATCAAAGAGTTCTTTGGCTCTAGCCAGCTCTCTCAGTTTATGGACCAGACCAATCCCCTGGCTGAGCTGACCCACAAGCGCCGCATCAGCGCCCTTGGCCCTGGCGGTCTGACCCGCGAGCGGGCGGGCTTTGCCGTGCGCGACATTCACCCCTCCCACTACGGGCGCATCTGCCCCATTGAGACGCCAGAAGGCCCCAACGCGGGTCTGATTGGTTCCCTAGCCACCCATGCCCGGGTAAACGCGTTTGGCTTCATTGAGACCCCCTTCTTTCGGGCTGAAAATGGCCGCGTTTTCAAAGACGTTGAGCCGATCTACATGACCGCCGACGAAGAAGACGATCTACGGGTAGCCCCCGGTGACATCGCCACCGATGAGAACGGCTACATCATTGGCGACACCATTCCGGTGCGCTATCGTCAAGACTTCACCACCACCGACTCCACCGAGGTGGACTATGTGGCGGTGTCGCCGGTGCAGATTATCTCCGTGGCCACCTCGCTGATTCCCTTCCTAGAGCACGACGACGCCAACCGTGCCCTGATGGGGTCAAACATGCAGCGTCAGGCGGTGCCCCTGCTACAGCCCGAGCGCCCCTTGGTGGGTACCGGTCTGGAAGCCCAGGCCGCCCGCGACTCTGGCATGGTGATCATTAGCCGCACCGACGGGGAGATTGTCTACCTCGACGCGGACCTGATCAAGGTGCGCGACCCCGAGGGCAATGTCCATGAGTACGAGCTGCAGAAGTATCAGCGCTCCAACCAGGACACCTGCCTAAATCAGCGTCCGATTGTCTTCCCTGGGGAGCAGGTGCAGTCGGGCCAGGTGCTGGCCGACGGCTCTGCCACCGAGGGCGGTGAGCTGGCCCTGGGGCAAAACGTGCTGGTGGCCTATATGCCCTGGGAGGGCTACAACTACGAGGACGCCATTCTGCTCAGTGAGCGCCTGGTCTACGACGATGTGTACACCTCCATCCACATTGAAAAATTTGAGATTGAGGCGCGCCAAACCAAGCTTGGCCCCGAGGAAATCACTCGGGAAATTCCCAACGTGGGGGAGGATTCCCTGCGCCAGCTCGACGAAACCGGCATTATCCGCATTGGGGCTTGGGTAGATTCGGGCGATATTCTGGTGGGCAAGGTTACTCCGAAGGGAGAGTCTGACCAGCCGCCGGAAGAAAAACTGCTGCGGGCTATTTTTGGCGAGAAAGCACGGGACGTGCGCGACAACTCCCTGCGAGTGCCTAACGGCGAAAAAGGCCGGGTGGTGGATGTGCGGGTGTTTACCCGAGAGCAGGGGGATGAGCTACCCCCCGGAGCCAACATGGTCGTGCGGGTCTACGTGGCCCTGAAGCGGAAGATCCAGGTGGGCGACAAGATGGCGGGTCGCCACGGTAACAAGGGGATTATTTCCCGCATTTTGCCCATTGAAGACATGCCCTACCTGCCCGACGGCACCCCCATTGACATTGCCCTCAACCCCCTAGGGGTACCTTCCCGGATGAACGTGGGGCAGGTGTTTGAGTGCTTGCTGGGCTGGGCTGCCGACAACCTAGATGCTCGATTTAAGGTGATTCCCTTCGACGAAATGTACGGCGAAGAGGCCTCCCGCAACTCGACCCACGGCAAGCTGATGGAAGCTCGGGAGACCACCGGTAAGGACTGGGTCTTTAACCCCCATGACCCCGGCAAAATCGTGCTGCGCGACGGCCGCACCGGGGAGCGCTTTGACAAGGCGATCACCGTCGGTCGCGCCTACATGCTGAAGCTGGTGCACCTGGTTGACGACAAGATCCACGCCCGCTCTACCGGTCCCTACTCGCTGGTGACCCAGCAGCCCCTGGGTGGCAAGGCCCAGCAGGGTGGTCAGCGCTTCGGTGAGATGGAGGTGTGGGCGCTGGAGGCCTTTGGTGCCGCCTACACCCTGCAGGAATTGCTGACGGTGAAGTCTGACGATATGCAGGGGCGCAACGAGGCGCTCAATGCGATCGTCAAGGGCAAGTCCATCCCCCGTCCTGGTACCCCTGAGTCCTTCAAGGTACTGATGCGAGAGCTGCAATCTCTGTGCTTAGACATCGCAGTGCATAAGGTTGAGACTCGAGAAGACGGCACTAGCCGCGATACCGAGGTGGATCTGATGGCCGACGTCAACAGCCGCCGCACCCCCTCTCGCCCCACCTACGAATCCATAGCTCGGGATGAAGAGCTAGAGGAAGTTGAGGAGTAGAGCCTTAGCTATCCCAACCGTTGACCCTGGGAGGATCTGAACCGATCTCACTAGGGTCTGCCGACCCCCCTTAACCAGACCGAGAGCGCTTACAAGGAATACATCCAGCATGGCCAAGCTAGAACAGCGGTTTGACTACGTCAAAATCGGCATCGCCTCCCCAGAACGCATTCGCCAATGGGGAGAGCGCACCCTGCCCAACGGACAAGTCGTCGGCGAAGTCACCAAGCCTGAGACGATTAACTATCGCACCCTCAAGCCCGAGATGGACGGGCTGTTCTGTGAGCGGATCTTTGGGCCTGCCAAGGATTGGGAGTGCCACTGTGGCAAGTACAAGCGGGTGCGCCATCGGGGCATTGTGTGCGAGCGCTGCGGCGTGGAAGTCACCGAGTCGCGGGTGCGTCGCCACCGCATGGGCTATATCAAGCTGGCGGCCCCTGTGGCCCACGTCTGGTACCTCAAGGGCATTCCCAGCTACATCGCTATTTTGCTCGACATGCCGCTGCGCGATGTAGAGCAGATTGTCTATTTCAACGCCTATGTGGTGCTAGACGCCGGCAACGCCGACAACTTGAGCTACAAGCAGCTGCTGACGGAAGATCAGTGGATTGAAATTGAAGATCAGCTCTACGACGAGGAAACTGAGCTAGCCGGAGTTGAGGTAGGCATTGGGGCCGAGGCACTACAGCGCCTGCTGGAAGATCTGGAGCTGGAAGCTACGGCAGAAAAGCTGCGGGAAGAGATCGCCAACTCCAAGGGCCAAAAGCGGGCCAAGCTGATCAAGCGCCTGCGGGTGATTGACAACTTTATCGCCACTGGCTCTAAAACCGAGTGGATGGTGCTGGACGTCATTCCGGTGATTCCGCCCGACCTGCGGCCGATGGTGCAGCTAGACGGCGGTCGCTTTGCCACCTCCGACCTGAATGATCTGTACCGTCGGGTAATCAACCGCAACAACCGGCTGGCCAGGCTGCAAGAAATCTTGGCGCCTGAGATCATCGTCCGCAACGAAAAGCGGATGCTGCAGGAGGCGGTGGACGCGCTGATCGACAACGGTCGCCGAGGCCGCACCGTGGTGGGGGCCAACAACCGCCCGCTGAAGTCGCTCTCGGACATCATTGAGGGTAAGCAGGGCCGCTTCCGTCAAAACCTGCTGGGTAAGCGGGTTGACTACTCCGGTCGTTCAGTAATTGTGGTGGGGCCAAATCTGCAAATTCACCAGTGCGGTCTGCCTCGGGAAATGGCGATCGAGCTGTTTCAGCCCTTCGTCATTCACCGGCTGATTCGTCAGGGCTTGGTGAACAATATCAAGGCGGCAAAGAAGCTGATTCAGCACAACGACCCCAGCGTGTGGGACGTGCTGGAGGAGGTGATTGAGAGCCACCCGGTGATGCTAAACCGGGCCCCGACCCTGCACCGTCTGGGCATTCAGGCCTTTGAACCAATTTTGGTAGAAGGGCGAGCCATCCAGCTACACCCGCTGGTGTGCCCGGCCTTTAACGCCGACTTTGACGGTGACCAGATGGCGGTGCACGTGCCGCTGTCGCTGGAGGCTCAGTCGGAGGCGCGGCTGCTGATGCTGGCCTCTAATAACGTGCTGTCGCCGGCTACCGGTCAGCCGATTATTACCCCGTCCCAGGATATGGTGCTGGGCTGCTACTACCTGACGGCGGAGAACCCCGACGCCGTCAAGGGGGAAGGCCACTACTTCGCCGGGATGGAAGACGCCATCATGGCCTTCGAGCAGGGAATTGTGGATCTCCACGCCAAGGTGTGGCTGAGATTTGACGGTGAGGTGGAGTCGGATCAACCCAAGACGGTGGCCCCAGAGCGAATGGAGTCGGAGGATGGCACTATCACCGAAGTCTATCCTGATCGCCGGGTACGCCTAGACGGCGAGGGCAACTTGATCTCTCAGTACATTAAGACTACGCCGGGCCGCATTATCTACAACAAAGCGGTGCTGGACGCGATTGCGGGCTAGACAGCCAACCACCACAGCACGAACATCACCACTACACAAGGGCAAAACTCATGGTTGAGCAAGGGGCACCCCAAACCTCAATGACCTTTCGGAACCGGATCATCGACAAGAAACAGCTCAAGAAGCTGATTTCTTGGTCGTTTACCCACCACGGCACCGCCCGCACCTCCCAGATGGCCGATCGCATCAAGGAGCTGGGTTTTAAGTACGCCACCCGGGCCGGGGTTTCTATTAGCGTAGAAGACCTTCAGGTGCCCCAGGAGAAAAAGGGCATGCTGGCTGCTGCCGAAGAGGACATTCGCATTACTGAAGAGCGCTACACCCGGGGCGAAATCACCGAGGTAGAGCGTCTGACCAAGGTAATTGACACCTGGAACGACACCAGCGAAGAGCTGAAAGATCAGGTGGTTAAAAACTTTAAAGAAAACAACCCCCTCAACTCGGTGTACATGATGGCCTTCTCGGGGGCGCGGGGGAACATCTCCCAGGTGCGCCAGCTGGTGGGCATGCGGGGTTTGATGGCCAACCCCCAGGGGGAAATCATTGACCTACCGATTAAGACCAATTTCCGGGAAGGGCTGACCGTTACCGAGTACGTGATCTCTTCCTACGGGGCGCGCAAGGGTCTGGTTGACACCGCCCTGCGGACGGCAGACTCGGGCTACCTCACCCGCCGTCTGGTGGATGTTTCCCAGGACGTGATTATTCGGGAGCATGACTGTGGCACCACCCGGGGGATTCCCCTGCGCAGCATGACCGACGGGGAGCGCGTGCTGATTCCCCTAGAAAATCGCCTGCTAGGCCGGGTCGTGGCCGAGGATGTGGTGCATCCCAAAACTGGGGAGGTGCTGCTGGAGAAAGATCAGCCGGTTTCTCCAGAGATTGCGGAAATGCTAGCGGAGGCTAAGGTTGAGGGAGTCGTGGTGCGATCGCCCCTAACCTGCGAGGCCACCCGTTCGGTCTGCCGTCTCTGCTACGGCTGGAGCCTGGCCCACTCTGAGCTGGTTGACCTGGGTGAAGCGGTGGGCATTATCGCCGCCCAGTCCATCGGTGAGCCTGGCACCCAGATGACCATGCGCACCTTCCACACCGGCGGTACTTTTACCGGCGAAGTGGCCCCCCGCATTCGAGCCAGCAAAGACGGTACCGTGAAGTTGCCCAAGAGTCTCAAGACCCGGGTCTTCCGCACCCGCTATGGTGAAGATGCGCTGATGCTGGAGTCAAACGCCGACGTCACCATCGAAGGCAGCGGCAAAAACAAAACCGAATCGCTGCCCCAGGGCACCATTCTGTTCGTCAACGACGGCGAAACCGTGACAAAGGAGCAGCTCTTGGCTGAGCTGCCCTCCGCTGGCCGCACCCGCAAAGTCACCGAGAAAGCCAGCAAAGACGTGACCTCTGACCTAGCTGGTGAAGTGCAGTTTGCCGGACTTGTGCAGGAAGAAAAAACCGACCGCCAGGGCAACACCACTCGTCTGGCCCAGCGGGGTGGCCTGCTGTGGGTGCTAGCCGGTGATGTTTACAACCTGCCCCCCAGCGCTGAACCTGTGGTGCGCAACGGCGACTACGTCAATGCCGACGACACCCTCGCTGAAACCAAGCTCACCACCGAGCGTGGTGGTCTAGTGCGCCTGCCCGAGGCCGACCTCGAAAAAGGCACCCGTGAAGTAGAAATCATCACCGCTTCGGTGATGCTCGACCAGGCTCAGGTGCGCAAAGAGCAAGGCCAAGGCCGCGAGCACTACTTCATTGAGACTGCCAGCGGTCAGCGATTTTCTCTGATTGCAACGCCAGGGGCCAAAGTGACCAGCGGCCAGGTGATTGCTGAGCTAGAAGACAATCAATTCCACACCCAAACCGGCGGCATCATCAAATTTTCCGGTGTGGATGTGGCCAAAAAAGGCAAGGGTAAGCAGGGCTACGAAGTGGTGCAGGGCGGCACCTTGCTGTGGATTCCGGAGGAAGCCCACGAGGTCAACAAAGACATCTCTCTGCTCATGGTGGAAGACGGCCAGTACCTGGAAGCGGGTACCGAGGTGGTCAAGGACATCTTCTGTCAGAACAGCGGCGTGGTCGAAGTCACCCAGAAGAATGACATTCTGCGGGAGATTTTGGTCAAGCCCGGCGACATTCACATGGTGGATGCTCCCGAAGACGTCATGGATCGCGACGGCACCATCGTCAACGCTGGAGAAGAGGTAATGCCGGGGCTGGTGGCCGATGCCCTGCGCTACGTAGAATACGTCGAAACTCCCGACGGCCCAGCGCTGCTGCTGCGTCCGGTGGAAGAGTACACCGTGCCCAACGAGCCGGCGGTGCCCAGCCAAGACTCCGCTGCCGATGCCACTGGATCCATCAAGCTCCGCGCTATTCAGCGCATCCCGTTCAAGGATGGAGAGCGGGTGAAGTCCGTGGTGGGGGTTGAGCTACTGCGCACTCAGTTGGTGCTCGACATTGAAGATGAGTCGCCCCACGTGGTGGCCGACATTGAGCTGGTGCCTGACGACCAGAGCACTGACCTGATGCGTCTGCAAATGGTGGTGCTCGAAACCCAGGTGATTCGCCGCGACGTGGTGGCTGACCAAACCCAGGGCAGCACCGTCACCCGCCTGCTGGTGGAAGACGGCCAGCAGATTGAGCCAGGGGCCGTGGTGGCCCGCACTGAGATTCGCTGTAAAGAGTCCGGTGAGGTGCGAGGCATTCGCGAAGGGCAGGAGGCCATTCGTCGGGTGCTGGTGGTGCGAGAGGCAGACCGCATGAAGGTTGACCTACAGGGCAAAACGCCCACCGTTAAGGTGGGTGACCTGGTGGTGGCCGACACCGAACTGGCACCGGGCCTCACCTACGAAGAATCTGGGGAGGTGACCGCCATTGACGAGGGTCAGATCTCCCTACGTCTGGCCCGCCCCTACCGAGTTTCGACCGGTGCAGTACTGCACATTGAAGACGGCGATCTGGTGCAGCGGGGTGACAACCTGGTGCTGCTGGTGTTTGAGCGGGCTAAAACCGGCGACATCATCCAGGGTCTGCCTCGAATTGAGGAACTGCTGGAGGCACGCAAGCCCAAGGAGGCCTGCGTGCTGTCCGAGCGCCCGGGTAATGCCCAGGTGGTCTATAGCGACGATGAAACCGTGGAGGTCAAAATTGTCGAAGACGATGGCGTGGTGACCGAGTACCCGGTTAGCCCCGGTCAGAACGTGATTGTTTCTGACGGTCAGCGGGTGAGCACCTCTGAACATCTCACCGACGGCCCGGCCAACCCCCACCAGATTTTGGAGGTGTTCTTTAAGTACAACCTCAGTTTGGGGCAGGGTATCCACGATGCTGCTCTGGGGGCGCTGCAGGAGGTGCAGTCGTTCTTGGTGAATGAAGTGCAGTCGGTGTATCAGTCTCAGGGAATTGACATTTCTGACAAGCACACCGAGGTGATTGTGCGGCAGATGTCGTCGAAGTGCCGCATTGAAGATGGTGGCGACACCACGATGCTACCCGGTGAGCTGGTGGAGATCTACCAGGTGGAGCAGGTGAATGAGGCCATGGCGATTACTGGCGGAGCACCGGCGGAATATACGCCAGTGCTGCTGGGGATTACCAAGGCATCTCTAAACACCGACAGCTTCATCTCGGCTGCCAGCTTCCAGGAGACCACCCGGGTGCTGACGGAGGCGGCCATTGAAGGCAAATCAGACTGGCTGCGCGGCCTGAAGGAGAACGTCATCATCGGTCGTTTGATTCCGGCGGGCACCGGCTATAACGCCTATGAAGAGTCGCCCCCGGCTGAGATTGATCCCGCCTACGAGTCGGCCATTTTGGACGACGACATGGTGCTTGAGGATGTGGTGCTGGATGACTTCACCGCCCGCAGCTACGACCTGGAGGGTAACCTCAAGATGCTCAACGACGATGAAATGATCGGTGGCATGTCGGTGGAAGACGGCACTCCTCGCGGCAACGGCGACACTCCCGGATCGGGGAATGGTGATGAGCTAGACGACGATCTGCTGATTGACGACCACACTGACACCCTCTAGGGCGATCGCCACAAATCCCCGGCTGCGCTAGCGCAGCCGGGGATTTGTGGTTTTTGGCGCGGCGTTCTTGACCCTGGGGCTTAAGAGTATCTCAACTCAATAAACATCCCTGTTGAAGTCGCAAACTCGGCCCGTTGGGCCGGTTGCCGTAAAACTCTGGATAAGTATTGCGCTGGAACCCTTTAAACTAGGTTTAAGAGGGAGGTAGCGCAGGCGGTTGCGGATTGGCTAACGCCAGTCTGAGGAAAGTCCGGGCTCCCGAAAGACCAGACCTGCTGGGTAACGCCCAGTGCGGGCGACCGTGAGGAGAGTGCCACAGAAACATACCGCCGATGG
>JBBSKN010000077.1:0-20381 GCA_038256265.1 Phormidesmidales cyanobacterium | reverse complement strand
GCGCAAACCCACTATGATTGCATCGAACCCTTTGAGTAGCCCGATCTTGAGCTTGAGCCACACCGACCAGGTTCGCAGCATGTTGCCCGTTGTCGTAGAGCAGTCGGGCCGGGGAGAGCGCGCCTTTGACATTTACTCTCGTCTGCTACGGGAGCGGATTGTGTTTTTGGGCACGCCGGTCATGGACGAAGTAGCCGACTCGATCGTGGCCCAGCTGCTCTATCTTGACGCCGAAGATCCGGAAAAAGACGTGCAGCTCTACATCAACTCTCCAGGCGGCTCGGTCACGGCGGGCATGGCGATTTACGACACCATGCAGCAAATTCGCCCCGATGTGGTGACCATTTGCTTTGGTTTGGCCGCTAGCATGGGTGCGTTTTTGCTCTGTGCTGGGGCCAAGGGCAAGCGTCTGTCGCTGCCCAGTTCGCGGATTATGATTCACCAGCCTTTGGGGGGTGCCCAGGGGCAGGCCACAGATATTGAGATTCAGGCGCGGGAAATTCTTTATCACAAGAGCCGGCTAAACGAGATTATTTCTCACCACACTGAGCAGCCCCTCGATCGCATTGAGGCTGACACCGAGCGCGACTTTTACATGTCTGCCGCCGAGGCAAAAAACTACGGCATCATTGATGACGTAGTAGAGCGGCAGTCGATCGCGGCAGCTGTTTCTATGACTGCACTTAACTAGGGCCATTCCATGTCTAAGTACGACTCCCATCTAAAGTGCTCGTTTTGCGGCAAATCTCAGGAGCAGGTGCGCAAGCTAATTGCGGGGCCGGGGGTCTACATCTGTGACGAGTGCGTTGACCTGTGCAACGAAATCTTGGACGAAGAGCTGTTTGACTCGGGCACGGCGATCGCCCAGCCCGTGCCCCGCCGCGACGCACCGGCAGATCGGCCCAAAACTGCTCCCGCTATTGCTCTTGGTCAGATACCCAAGCCGAGGGAAATCAAGAACTACCTAGATGACCACGTGATCGGCCAAAACGAGGCCAAAAAAGTGCTTTCGGTAGCGGTCTACAACCACTACAAGCGCCTCAGCTATTTGCAGGGTTCTGAGGGTGAAGCGCCTGAGGATGTGGTTGAACTGCAAAAATCCAACATTTTGCTGATTGGCCCCACGGGCTGCGGTAAGACCCTGCTGGCCCAAACCCTGGCCCGCATTTTAGAAGTGCCCTTTGCCGTGGCCGACGCCACTACCCTCACCGAGGCGGGCTACGTAGGCGAAGATGTGGAAAACATTTTGCTGCGGCTGCTCCAGGTGGCTGATCTGGATGTGGAAGAAGCCCAGCGCGGCATTATCTACATTGATGAGATCGACAAGATTGCCCGCAAGAGCGAAAACCCTTCGATTACCCGCGATGTGTCTGGGGAAGGGGTGCAGCAGGCGCTGCTGAAAATGCTGGAGGGCACCGTGGCCAACGTGCCGCCCCAGGGGGGGCGCAAGCATCCTTACCAAGACTGCATTCAGATTGACACCAGCAATATTCTATTTATCTGCGGCGGTGCGTTCGTTGGGCTTGAGAAGATCGTTGAGCAGCGCATCGGCAAGAAGTCTATTGGCTTTGTGCAGCCCGGTGAGGGCCAGTTTTCGAGGGAGAAGCGCACTGCCGACGTGCTGCGCAACCTCGAACCCGACGACCTGGTGAAGTTTGGCTTAATTCCAGAATTTATTGGCCGGATTCCGGCGACCTCGGTGCTAGAGCCGCTGGATGAAGAGTCGCTGATGGCGATTTTGACTGAGCCGAAGAATGCCCTGGTGAAGCAGTTCCAAAAGCTGATGCTGATGGACAACGTGCAGCTGGAGTTTAAGTCTGACGCGCTGCGGGCGATCGCCCGAGAGGCCTACCGCCGCAAGACCGGTGCCCGCGCCCTGCGCGGCATCATTGAAGAGCTGATGCTCGACATCATGTATGAGCTGCCCTCGCGCAAGGACCTGAAGCGCTGCATGATCACCCGCGAAATGGTAGAGCAGCGGTCGACCGCCGACCTGCTGCTGCACCCCTCGTCGATGCCTAAGCCTGAGTCTGCCTAGCCATGGCTTACATTCGGGTTAACGATATTGACCACTACTACGAGTGGGTGGGCAGCGATACGCCACGAGATCCGAGTTCCACTAAGCCGGTGATGGTGTTTATCCACGGCTGGGCGGGGTCGGCCCGCTACTGGCAGAGTACGGCTGAAGTACTGAGCGATCGCTACGATTGCCTGCTCTACGACATGCGCGGCTTTGGGCGCTCCATTATTTCCCCCGATCAGCAGGATGCGGCTGCGGCGCGGGGCTACGAGCTAGATACCTACGCTGACGATTTGGCGGCGCTGCTAGAGGCACTGGGATTGCAAAAGGTCTTGATCAACGCCCATTCCATGGGGGCGTCGGTGGCCGTGTACTTTTTGAATCAATATCCGCAGCTGGTGGAGCGGGCGATTCTCACCTGCAACGGCATTTTTGAGTATGACAAAGCCGCTTTCGAGGCATTTTACAAGTTTGGTGGCTATGTGGTGGCCTTTCGGCCCAAGTGGCTGGGCAAATTGCCCCTGGCACCACGCTTCTTCATGTCCCGGTTTCTCCGCCGCCCCATCCCTGCGGCGGAGAAAATTGCTTTTCTCGATGATTTCTTAAACGCTGACTACGCCACGGCCCTGGGTACGATCTTTACCTCGGTGAGCAAGAAGGCCACCGAAGTAATGCCGGTGGAGTTTGCCAAAATTGCCGTGCCGACGCTAATGGTGTCGGGGGAGTTTGACAAGATTACCCCTGCGGAGCTAGGGCGCACGGCAGCGGATTTGAACCCCAAAATTGAATACGCCTTAGTGAAGAATACTGGCCACTTTCCCATGCTAGAAGATCCAGAGACCTATCTCAGCTACGTCGACGTCTTTCTGAGGTAGATGGCCCTAGGCCAGATGTGCTGCTGAGAGGGGCCGGTTGCCCCTAGAGTTATGGGCTTTTTAACCGTTTAATAACGATTGAAAAACCTGGGAGCTACCGTTGTATGGGAGATTGAGGGCAGTTACCTAGGAGACCAGCGATGGCGGCCATTACCGTTGAAGACCTGCAATACAAGACCTACGTTTTGTCGAACGACACCGCCGCAGTTAGGGTTGTGCCTGAACGGGGGGGCATTGTCACCAGTTGGCAGGTTCAGGGTAAAGAAATCTTTTACCTCGACGCTGAGCGGTTTAAGGAGCCGACCCTTTCGGTGCGCGGCGGCATCCCCATTCTCTTCCCCATCTGCGGCAACTTAGCCGACGATCGCTACACCCTCAACGGGCAGACCTACTCGCTGGTGCAGCACGGCTTTGCCCGCACGATGCCCTGGACAGCCACCCAGCAAGCCACCGAAGACGGGGCCAGTTTGACCGTCACCCTGACCAGTAATGAAGCAACCCGCGAAGGCTATCCCTTTGATTTTGAGTTGAACTATACCTACAGTCTCAAGGGCAATAGCCTAGAGCTGCGCCAGCGCCACACCAATTTGTCTGAGACGCCGATGCCTTTTTCTACGGGCATTCACCCCTATTTTGCCGTGGCCGACAAGCACCAGCTGAGCGTTGAGATGCCCTCAACTCAATACCAGCTCAAGGGCGATGCAGCAGCTCACACCTTTGACGGCACCTTCGACTTTGACCAGGAGGAAATCGATTTTGCCTTCATCGACCTAACTGGGCAGTCGGCTACGGTGGTTGACGGCGATCGCCACCTCAAGCTGACTATCGGCTTTGACCAGCATTACTCTACCCTGGTGTTTTGGGCGGTCAAGGGCAAAGATTTCTACTGTTTAGAGCCCTGGACTGGCCCCCGTGACGCTATGAATAGCGGCGATCACCTGTTGACGGTGGCCCCCGGCGAGACGGTGGAAACCGTGATTACGCTGACCGCTGAGGTGGGTTAGGACTTAGATTGAGGCAGTAGAGCATGGAATTTTTGCCCCCTGACCAACTGATGGCGCTGGATCGCCGCCATGTGTGGCACCCCTACGCGGCGATGCCGAATACGGGGCCGATGTTTGCGGTTAAGTCGGCTCAGGGCGTTTACCTACAGCTAGAAACTGGGGAACGCCTAGTCGATGGCATGTCGTCGTGGTGGACCTGCATCCACGGCTACAACCACCCCCGGCTGAACCGGGCGGCCCAAGAACAGATGGGCCGCATGAGCCACGTCATGTTTGGTGACTTGACCCACCAGCCCGCCGTACAGCTGGCCCACAAGCTGGTGCAGATGACGCCAGCGCCCTTGCAGCAGGTATTTTTCTGCGACTCTGGCTCGGTGTCGGTGGAAGTGGCGATGAAGCTGGCGATTCAGTACTGGCACAACCGGGGTGAGCCGCAGAAGCAGCACTTTCTGACGATTCGTAACGGCTACCACGGCGACACCTTTGCGGCGATGGCGGTGTGCGACCCGGTGAACGGCATGCACCACCTGTTTCGTAACAGCCTAGTGGAGCAGTATTTTGCCGATGCGCCCCAGATCCCCTTTGATGGACTGTGGGAGGAGGACGATATCGCCAGCTTTAAGGCGATTTTAGAGCGCCACCAGGGGGAGATTGCCGCCGCCATTTTTGAGCCTGTGGTGCAGGGGGTCGGGGGCATGCGCATCTACAGCCCCCAGTATGTGCGGCGGGCAAGGGAGCTGTGCGACCAGTACGGCGTGCTGCTGATTCTCGATGAGATCGCCACGGGCTTTGGCCGCACGGGCAAGCTGTTTGCCTGCGACTATGCGGGCGTCGCACCGGATATTCTCTGTGTTGGCAAAGCCCTCACGGGCGGATTCATGTCCTTAGCAGCGACGCTGACCACGACCCACATCAGCGAGACCTTTGCTCGCGGCGAAGCCGGGGTGTTTATGCACGGCCCTACATTTATGGGCAACCCGTTGGCCTGCGCTGTGGCATTGGAGAATCTTACCCTGCTAGAAAGTTACGACTGGGCCGCGAGAATATCCGCGATAGAAGCCCAGCTGAAGCGGGAGCTAGCCCCCTGCCGCGACCTGCCAGCGGTGAAAGATGTGCGGGTTTTGGGGGCGATCGGCGTGGTGGAGCTGCACGAGCCGGTGGATATGGCTGCGGTGCAGCCGCAGTTTGTGCAGCACGGGGTGTGGCTGCGGCCCTTTGGCCGATTGGTTTACACAATGCCGCCTTACATCATTGAGCCAGAGCAGCTTGAGCAGATTACCCAAGCGATTTACACGGTGCTGAGCTAAGGGCTATAAGTCGCTGAGTAGTTGCAGGGTGTCGCGCCGTTGTACCCGCAGCGTGGCCAACCAACTGCGGCGGCGCTTTTGGGGTTGAAAGTGCCACTTGAGCAGGTGCCCCAGCAATAGGCTGAGCCGATTGCGAAGCTCTTGGCGCTGCTGTTTGCCTAACGATTCAATTTCTTCGATTAGGTTAGGCAGGTCAATGTGGTGCCATTGCTGGTTGCGTAACAAGCTGGCCTGCTGCTGTATCCAGGCATAAAAATCTGTCTCGTAAAGCCTGGCTGCGGGGGGAGAATTCTTCAAGTTTGGGCTGGTTTCGGGAAATGACATCGTGATCAAGAACCGTAATAGCCCCATTCTAGATTGGCCCGCCGTAGTATAGCGATGGCCATTGCGCTGCTCCATTCTCAGGTTTGTCGCCATGTCGGTCGTTTATGAAGTTGAGCACGTCACCACCTATCGGTACGCTAAGCCGGTGACGTTTGGCCCCCACCGAGCGATGTTTTTGCCTCGGGGCAACTATAGCGGGCGACTGTTGGGGTATTCCCTAACGGTGAATGTGCCTGCGAAGGTGCATTGGATCAGCGATACCCTGTCAAACAATGTGGCGGTAATTGATGTCAGGGAGCCAGCAAAAGAGCTAACGGTGACCTGCCGGTTTCGGGGTGAGCATTTTGGCACCCAGGGCATTGATAACTTTCCCCTAGACCCGAGGGCGGAGGAGGTACCGGTGCAGTATACCCCCGAAGAGTGGACGGATCTGGCGGTGTACCTGCGGCCCCACGCCGAAGACCCCGATGGCTCGGTGGCGGCTTGGGCCAAGCGCTTTGTGGCCGGAGATATGGATCGCACCAGCGAGGTGCTAGGCCGCATCATGAACACTATTCGCGATACGGTGACCTACCGGGCGCGGGAAGAAAAGGGCACCCAGCCACCGGGGGTGACTCTGCGGCTCAAGTCGGGCACCTGTCGCGACTACGCCTGGCTGATGATGGAAACCCTCAGGCGGCTGGGGATGGCCTGTCGATTTGTGTCGGGCTACCTCTATGACTCGGCGCTAGATGGCGGCGATGTGGGCATGACCGGGTCGGGGGCGACCCACGCCTGGCTACAGGTGTATTTGCCGGGGGCGGGGTGGCTGGTCTATGACCCCACCAACCGCCTGACCGAGGGGTTTGACTTGATTGCGGTGGCGATCGCCCGTCACCCCGGCCAGGCGATTCCCCTGGCGGGTTCGTGGTTTGGCGATGCGGGCGACTATCTGGGCATGGAGGTGGCGGTGGCGGTGCGCAAGCTGGGGGCAACGCCGGAGTTTGAAAAATAGGGAAGGGTACGGGGTGCACGGTTCGCGGTTCGCGGTGCACGGTTTACGGCTACATCCTGTACCAGACATCTGAGACTCTAGCGGCCTAGCAAATTCGGCACATTCCCGCAGCCGCCGGGCACTGTAGCGCGAGTAGCTTCACCGCCCCAGGCGCAGATGTAGCGGTGCTGTTCTTCTGACAGGCGGTACACGCCGCTGAAGCTGGCCCCTTCGACCACGGCCCCGGTATTGGCCCCGGTGACGTAGTCGGGAATGCCGGTGCGGGTGCGGGGGGTGGCGGTGGCAACGTCGCCGTAGAACAGCCGGGCTTCCATCAGGTCGGCCCCGGCCAGGTTGGCCTGATAGAGAATGGCGCGGGCAAAGTTGGTGCGCACTAGGTCTCCCCGGCGCAGGTCGGCGCGGATCAGGTTGGCCTCACTGAGGTCGGCCCAGCGCAGGTCAGTGCCCGACAGGTCGGCGGCGGCTAGCATGGCCCCAACATCGATGACGCGGGTGCCTTCGACCAGGTCTTCTTCGTAGCCACCGCGCCCGTTGAGGATGGGGCGGCCCAGGCGGTTGTCGCGGCGCAGCGGGGTAAGTAGCTTAGAGCGAGAGAGGAAGCGAATCACCTTGGCTTTGCCCCCGGCATCGACGCTGCTGAGAATGGCGGCGGTGCGGGCTTCGGCAATGATGCGCTCCTGGGGCCAGTCTTCGAGCAGGCCATCGTCGTCGAGCACCAGGTCTGAAATGCCCTGAAAGAAGGTGTCGATGGTCTGCTGCTGGGTGATTAAATTTTGCTGTTTGGTCAGGTCGCGGGAGATAACGTACTGCCGCCAGGCCACAAACAGGGCCAAAAAGGCGATAAAAATCTGCCCGATCGCCCCCATAAAATCGCCTAGGGCACCGAGAATATCCCACCGCAGGGTTAACCCCCAGGTGAGGATGGCGCGATTGAGTCCGGTGATATTCATCAGGCCGATCACCCCCACCAGCACCCCCGGAATAGCAATCAGCAGCGACTGCTGCCGGGGCGATAGCTCGCCCAGCACCTCTTGAAAGAAAGGCCACATCAGCCGCAGCGACACGAGGGTCGCCACTAGAGAGCCGGCCAGGGTGAGCCAAAAGCTGCCGGTGGACAGCCCCAGACCGATCACGGCGACCGCCACGATGGTGATCGCACTGGCGGAGGTGACGGCGGGGTCGACCAGCACAGACTCGCCGTTGGCGGGGTCGGAAGGGTCTAGATCAAACCGCTGACTGGGGGCGACAGGCGTTGGGTTTACGGGTTGATCGCCGTTGGCCTGGAGGGCTGACTGGGTCAAGTTGCCGGCGCTGACATCGGCCCCGTTGCTGGGCAGCTGGGGGGCCAAGGAAGGTTGGGGCTGGACAGAATCTGGAGGCGGTGTAGACATGGGGAGACCGTGAACCCTGCGGGTGGATTCGGTGATGTTTCGCTTGATTGGCCACCGCTACATTTAAGCACCTTAACCTTGGAACTATAGCCCTTTGGGCGAGTTTGCCTGGGCGGTGCTAGGCGGCTCTTGCCCATCGACGGTAGACTGATGGGGATTTTGTGCCCCAGGTCGGTTCTGAATATCGTATTGAGGAGGGTAAGGGCAGCGACACTATTGGGGATTTTGTGCCCCAGGTCGGTTCTGAATATCGTATTGAGGAGGGTAAGGGCAGCGACACTATGGCGATTACTGGGTTGTTTTTGCTGGCTGCGATCGCAATTCTTGTCTGGGGCTATCGCCGCGCCCAGCCCTACGGCAGTGTAGGCATTTTGGCCTGGCTGCAATCGGTGGTATTGATGGGGCCGTGGCTGCTGTTTTTTGGGCTGTTTGCCCTAGGGGTTTACATTAACCTGGCGGGGGTGCTGCTGCTGCTGCTGGGGTCGACGGGGCTATATATCTACCTGGGTCGACGACTGCGCGACCTGGGGCAAGACATGCTGTCTACCCAGCGCCCAGCGCCGCTGCCGGCGACAGACTCTGGGCCTGAAGGGGCTGAATCACCTGCCGGGCTCGATAGCCCAGACTGCCGTGATCAGCCGACTCCGGCATCGGCTGCGGCCCCCGAGTCTGCCCCGGAGGCGGCTCCAGAGGCGATCGCCATTCCCCCAGACGATCTAGCTCAAATCGAGGGTATTTTTGGTCTCGACACCTACTTTCGCACCGAGACCATTCCCTACGACCAGGGGGCGATTTTTCGCGGCAATCTGCGGGGCGAACCGGCAGAGACCCAGGCCAAGCTAGAGGAGTCATTAACAGAGCGGCTGGGCGATCGCTACCGCCTCTTTTTAGTTGAAAACCTAGAGCAGCGGCCTACGGTGGTGGTGCTGCCCGCCAGTGCCGACCCCGCCCAAACTACCCCGACCCAGTGGGCGCTGGCGGGGGTGCTGGCGATCGCTACCCTCTTCACCAGCCTAGAAGCGGGGGCGATCTTGCAGGGCTTTGACCTGCTAGAAGATTTTTCCCGCTGGCGGGCGGCGCTGCCCTTTCTGGTGGCGCTGCTGGTGATTCTCGTTGCCCACGAAGCGGGCCACTGGGTGGCGGCCCGCCGCTACGGGGTGCGCCTCAGCCCGCCCTTTCTGATTCCCGCCTGGCAGATTGGGGCCTTTGGCAGCCTCACCCGGTTTGAGTCGCTGCTGCCCAACCGCAGCGTGCTGTTTGACATTGCGCTGGCTGGCCCCGCCGCTGGGGGCATCGTATCCTTGGCCATGCTGGTGGGTGGGCTGCTGCTGTCGCACCCCGGCAGCGCCTTTCAAATTCCGTCAGGGTTCTTTCAGGGATCGGTGCTGATTGGTGCCCTGGCCCGAGTCACCCTGGGAGATGCCTTACAAGCGCCCCTGGTAGACATTCACCCGCTCACCATTATGGGCTGGCTGGGCCTAGTGATTACCGCCCTCAACCTGATGCCCGCCGGGCAGCTTGACGGAGGCCGCATGGTACAGGCCATCTATGGGCGCAAAACCCTGGGCCGCACCACCTTGTTTACCCTGATCGTGCTGGGATTGGTCTCCTTGGCCAACCCCCTGGCGCTCTACTGGGCCGGGGTGATTTTATTGTTGCAGCGCGACCCCGAGCGCCCCTGCCTCAACGACATTTCTGAACCCAACGACGCCCGTGCCGCCCTGGGTCTGCTGGCCCTGTTTTTGGCCCTAACCGTGCTGCTGCCCCTGACGCCAAGCCTGGCGGGGCGGCTGGGAATTGGGGGGTAGGGGGATGGGTAGGTGTTCGGCCATCACCCCATCACCCCATCTACGCCGCTGGCCCCACCTGAATCTCTGCCAGGCGCTGAGCCAGGTAGGCCTGGGCTGTAATCGGTGGAAACTGGGCCAGGCCCCCCGTGCGTTCGATCAGACTGTCTACGGGAGTGAGGTCAACGTCGGGGCGGGGGTGGACAAAAAAGGGCATCGACAGCCGCGATTGGTTGCTGTTGCGGGGGGTAACCACCCGGTGGGTAGTGCTCTTAAACAGGCCGTTGGTCAGGTTTTGCAGCATGTCGCCGGTATCGACCACGATCTGGCCAGGGGTGGTTTGAATGGGGAGCCACTGGCCCCCGTCGGTGAGAATCTCTAGCCCTGGGGCGGTGGCCTCGCAGAGCAGGGTGATGAGGTTGATGTCTTCGTGGGGGGCGGCCCGCAAACTGCCGGGGGGAGTTGCCCCCATCGCCGGATAGTGGGCCAGGCGCAGCACGGTATCGCCCCCGGCGGCCATGGCCACCAGCCAGTCGCTGGGCTGCCCCAGGTACTCGGCGCAGGCGGCGAGCAGCACCTCGGCGCAGGCCATCAGCTGCTGGTAGAGGCGGGTCATCACCGGGCGAAAGGAGGGCACCTCCAGGGGCCAGGGGGCCTCAGAAGCCGTCAGGCTCTGGCGATTGACGTGCCAAAATTCTTTTAGATCGGGCAGGGTGTGGCCCTTGGCCTGCTCGCTGCCAAAACTAGAAAATCCTCCCTGCCCGTGCTGCTGGGGTAGAGAGTATTGGGCTTTATCGCGATCGCCCAGGGCAAAGAACTCGCTGGCCACCTGGTAGGCCCGACGCACCACCTCAGGGGAAACCGGGTGGGGTTCTAAAATGAAAAAGCCGATCTCTTCTAGGGCCTGACCTAGGGTGGCGATCGCCCTCTGCCGTGCCACCGTTGTGCTCAATAGATCGGGGTAAGACACCACGGGAATGGCGGGCCGAGTCATGGTGCTTTCCTTGGGTGCAATAAATAGTGGCAATAAAACCTGGGGGCAATAAAACAAGCTGGATGGATTGTAGCAGCCTCGTCGACCGCAGGCGGCCCCCAGGCAAAATTGAGGATAACGGCGGGAAATTGCTGCCTGGTGGGGCAACGCACCATTTATTTAACCCGCAATGCTATGAGGCGAATCGACCCTCTTCACTTGCCCCATCTACCTGCTCAAAGGCCAGACCATAATGCGATAAAGTTGGGCTAATTGGTCTATCTAGCCCATGCCCCCGATGACTTGCTTGTTCAACTGGTTGTTTCTGTGAATAGCTCTTCTGTGCAAGACTCTGGCCAAGACTCTGTTGAACCTTCTGGTAAAATCTCTGGCGCAACCTCTGGCCAAGACCCTAGGCCGGTGCTGCGCATCGGCGATCGCGACCTAGCTCCGGCTGATGTCATGCCCCTGCTGCAGCGCTATGGCATGGTACCTGCCCTGGTCAAAGAAATTGTGATTGACCAGGCGATCGCCGCCGTAGCGATCACGCCAGAACAGCTCACCCAGGCCCTAGAACAATTTCTCCAGGCCAACCAGGTAACCACCCCTGATCAACGCCAGGCGTTTTTAACCCAGCGGAGCCTCACCGAAGCCGACCTAGCGGCCCTAGCCGAGCGCACCCACAAGCTTCAGCAGTACAAAGCCGAGACCTGGGGGCCTAAGGTCGAGTCGCACTTTCTCCAGCGCAAGGCCAGCCTAGATCGAGTGCTCTACTCACTGATTCGCACCCGCGATGGCGGGCTGGCCCAAGAGCTTTACTTTCGCATTCAAGATGACGGTCAGCCCTTTGCCGATCTGGCCCGCCAGCATTCTGAAGGGCAAGAGGCCCAAACCGGCGGGCTAATTGGCCCGGTCGAGCTGTCGGTGCCCCACCCGGCCCTGGGCCGCATGCTCTCGATTAGCCAGCCGGGTCAGCTGTGGCCCCCCACTCGGGTCGGCGAGTGGTTTGTGGTGGTGCGCCTAGATAAATTTTTGCCCGCCCGCCTCGATGACCCCACCCGCCAGCGCCTAGTGGACGAACTGTTTAACACTTGGCTAGCAGAGCAGGTACAGGCAGCGCTGAAGGAAAATGCATCGCCCATAGCGGGTCGGTGAGATCGACGACTGTGGATAATTTTTGAATGTTTACTTTTGAGTTATGAATTTCCCCATTCCCACCCCCACAGCAGCGCTTCAGCCATATAGACTAATGCTAGTTCGGGGTGTCTGTTCTTCCCACAATGAGATTGATTTCTCTGGTCAAAGATTAACGTTTGCAACCTTACGTCAGTCAAATCTGTTTTTCTAGACCATCGCGACTATCGTGGAGCACCTACCTGTAATTTGATGCGGTTGTCCGAAAAGCCTGAGGAGGCCAGTCATGACCCGCTACAGAAGACTTTTTTGGGGATTAGGTGTCCTGGGGGCGATCGCCCTCCTAGAGGGTGCCCTGGGCATAGCTTGGGCAGAAACCTTACCCCTGTCCAATGGCTCCAGTGGTGTCAACCTCATGCCCATGCGGGAGGCTCTGCTTAGCCCAGGGCGCTTAGGGGGTGCCTCAGGCCTGTCTGAGGGCTATGTATTGGGGGCGGGCGATCGCATTCGCATCGATATCTTCAATATTCCCGAGTTCAGCGGCCCCGAAAACGGTGTCCATGAGGTATTGGTCGATGGCACCGTAGCCCTACCGCTGGCGGGCATCGTGGCCGTGCAAGGGCTGACCCTGGGCGAAGCCCAAGCGGCCCTTGCTGCCAGCTACGCCCCGCTGCTCACCCGCCCACCCCAGCTCACCGTGACGCTGCTGTCGGCCCGTCCGGTGCGGGTGGTGGTGGCGGGTGAGGTCAACCGCCCCGGCACCTACACCATTGAGCTAGAGGCCGAAACCAGCGGGGGCGCCGGAGGCAGCACCGGCCGCCAGTGGCCCACCCTGACTCAGGTGATTCAAGAGGCCGGGGGCATTACCCAGCAAGCCAACATTAAAGATATTCAGGTGCGTCGCCCCCAGCGTCAGGGCGATGCCATTCTCACCGCCAGCCTGTGGGACCTGATTCGCACCGGCGACATCAGCCAAGATGTGCGCCTGCGCGACGGCGACACCATCGTGATTCCCAAAGCCGTAGCGATTTTGCCCGAAGAGTCGGTCGCCATTGCCAGCGCCAATTTTTCGCCCGCTGAGATGCCGGTGCAGGTGGTGGGCGAGGTGGCCAACCCCGGCGGCGTCACCCTGCCTGCCAACGCCACCCTCAATCAGGCGATTTTGGCCGCTGGTGGGTTTGAACGCAGCCGCGCCCGCAGCTCCACCGTACAGTTGGTGAGACTTAACCCCGATGGCAGCGTCGATCAGCGCCGGGTAGATGTTGACCTGGCGGCCTCTGCCAACGACACCACCAACCCAATTCTGCGCCCCAACGATGTGGTGATCGTTGATCGCAACACCGCCGCCGCCGCTGGCGATACTATCGGGCTGTTTTTGCGGCCATTTACCCCTCTGACGGCGGTGCTGCGGCTGCTGGGCTTCTAAACCCTGCCGCTGATCTCCAGCGAATACGCACAAAATTTGGCCAAACTGCGCTGGTTTTTGGGTTTCGAGCTATAAATTAATCACCTCTTGGGACGTTTTCCCTGGATTCCTCCTATGCCTTTTTCTTCTAAACCTGCGGCTCCTGAAGTCAACGGCAACGGCAACGGCAATGGCCAGGACCATGGTAGACAGAGTTTTGTGCCCGTCACTGCATCCCCCTCGCCCTTAATAGACGACGGGGATGATTTTGACCTCAGTCACTTGGTCGCGGTGCTCAGGCGACAGGCGGGGATATTTTTGGGGGTCGCGGCCCTTTCCTTTGGCGGCTTGACCCTGTGGCACTTAACTCGCCCCCCGGTCTACAGCGGCAGCGCTAACCTGCTGGTAGAACCGGTCACGGTGGTCAATACTCCCGGCCTAGAGGCGGTCATGGAGCTGCCGGGTGCCCGGAGTGCGGCGGGCTTAGACTACACCAGCCAGATTCGAGTGCTGCGCGGCCCTGACGTGATCAACCCCATTTTGGCCAACATCCAGCGGCGCTACCCTGAGATCACTTACACCACCCTGCTGAATAATCTAGTCATTATCCAGGAGGGAGAGTCAAAGGTGCTGCGCATCACCTATAGAGATGCCGACCCGGAGGTGGTGACCACAGTAATGTCTGAGGTGGTCGAAGGGTTTGTGGCCTACAGCGTGCAGGACCGCCAGGGAGAGCTG
Source organism: Phormidesmidales cyanobacterium (assembly GCA_038256265.1). Classification (GTDB taxonomy): domain Bacteria; phylum Cyanobacteriota; class Cyanobacteriia; order Phormidesmidales; family Phormidesmidaceae; genus Nodosilinea. The sequence goes on along the minus strand of JBBSKN010000077.1, from coordinate 6,429 downwards.
CGGCGAGGGCTAGAATTTTTAGACGAGCAGCTGCAAGAAAAATGGCAGGAGGTAGACACCATTGAGTCAGACCTCAGCGATTTTCAAAAGCGCTACGACTTGGTCAATGTCACCACTACCGCTGAAAGCGTTGCCCAGCGACTCAACCAAATGCTGTCTGACCAAGAACAGCTGCGGGTGCAGCTTGCTGCCCTCAACCCCCTCTACGAGAATTTGCGCAGCCAGGTGGGGTTTGAACCGAGTGTGGCGATTGGGGTCGCCAACTTAAACGAGTCACCGACCTACCAGGGCCTGCTGGGTGATCTGCGCGAGATTGAGCAGACTATTGCCGCCGAATCGGCCCGCTTTCAGTCTGATACGCCGATGATTGAGGCGTTGGTAGATCAGCGTCAGCAGCTGCTGCCACTGCTAGAGGCGGAAGCCGGGCGACTGGTGGGGTCGGCGGTAGATGCCGACACCCTGGGCTATCGGGGATCGGTTAGTCGGGACCTGGTGCAGCAGCTGGTAGATACCGCCAACCAGATGCAGGTACTGGAAACCCAAGACCAGGCCATTGGCCTGGCGGTGCAACAGCTGCGAGCGGAGATTCAGCGGCTGGCGGATCTATCTCGCTCCTATCAGCAGATTGACCGCGAGCTGGCGGTGGCAGAAAGCAGCCTCGACCAGCTGCTCACCAGTCGCCAAGAGCTGCGCCTACAGATGGCTCGGCAGACGGCACCCTGGGAGCTGATCTCGCCCCTGGATCAGTCGAGCGTTACTGAAATGACGAACCTGCCCCGCAAGCTGTTGCTCAGCACGGTGGTGGGGCTGCTGTTGGGAGGGGTTGCGGCCCTGATGCGCGATCGCGCCGACACCGCCTTTCACAGCGCCGATGAGCTGGTTAAGGCCACCCAGTTGCCCAACCTGGCCCTGGTGCCCAATGCCCCAGCCCTGCAAAAACAGCCCCTGCTCATAGTGCCGGATCTGACCGCCACCATGGCCGATGTGCTGACCCAAAACCATAGCCCTGACAAGCTCTACACATCCTTTAGCTTTGCCGAAGCGTTTTACTCCCTAGACACCAACCTGCGCATGCTGAGCTCCGATACGCCGATGCAGGTGATCGCCCTGACCTCGTCGGTGCCGGGAGAAGGCAAGTCAACTATATGTGCCCACTTGGCGATCGCCGCCGCCAATATGGGCCGCCGAGTGCTGCTGATCGACAGTGATCTGCGCAAGCCCAGCCAGCACCTGATCTTTAGCCAGCGCAATGGTCAGGGGCTCAGTGAGCTGATCACCCAAGGGCTGGAAAACCCCACCGACCTGGTGCTGACCATTCCGGGCAACCCCAACTTGCATTTGCTGACGGCAGGGGCGCGCCCCCCCGCCCCTGGACGGCTGCTGTCGTCGCGCAAGATGCAGCAAATTACTGAGCAGTATCGCCGCCACTACGACCTGATTATTTTTGATACTCCGCCCCTGGCGGGCATGATTGACGCCAAACTTACCGCAGCCCACGCCGATGGGCTGCTGCTGGTGGTGCGGCTGAATCGGTCTGAGCGCTCTGAAATTCAGCGGGTGCTGGCCGACTTGAGCAATACTGCCCAGGCCCCGCTGCTGGGGCTGGTGGTCAACGGCGTTCCCCAGAGTCGTCAGCGAAGCTACAGCTACTACGGCTACTACGGTCGCCCTGCAGTGGCTTCGGGAGTTGACGAGAGTGGCTAATTTGCCCGATGGTGGGGCCTAACAGCCCTGCTGGTGGACAGAGTGTAGCCAAATTGTGGACAGATTGTGGACAGAGTAATCAGGACATGAGGAGTACAACCGATGACGCGTAAATCAAAATCATTGATCACCAGCGGTCTGCTGGGTTTGGCTGGGCTGGGGCTGCTGCCCCAAGGGGCCGAGGCCGCCACCGATCTGCCCGCCGTCGCCCCTGACCCCAGTTTGGGAGAAGCCCTGGCGAAAAACCCATCTTCAGTCCTTGTCCCAGAACCCTCGGCTCAGGCCACTGCCCCCCAAGTCAACGAGTCGCAGCCTGCCTGGAGCTCAGAAGATAAGCCGTCTGCGGCGATCGCGGCGACCTCTGCCGCCGTCAGCGCCACCCTGTCTTCTGACCCAGTGTCTTCTGACCCAGTGGCCTCGCCCCCGTTGTCCTCAACCGAGCCGGATGGGGAGGCTAATGTCAATATTGCTGTGGCAGAGCCGGCGATCGCCCCTGCCGAAGCCGCTCCAGCCCTTGAGTCTGCCCAGCTCCCTGCCGCTGTAACCGCTACGGTGGCAGATGACGTCGCCGATGAGCTAGCCAATCTACCCGTGCAGCCTGCCCCGGCGGCAGCGGATGTGTCAGCGGCAAGGCCCACGGCGATCGCCGCCGCCCCCCGCCGCGAAACCGCCCCTCGCGCCGTAGAGTCTGCTAGCGCGATCAAGTCTGCTGGCGCGATCGCCCCCAATCTGGCCCTGACGGCTCCGGCCCATTCACCTGCCCCGGCCCTCGACCCCGCCGCTCGCCCCACGTCTCCAGACCTAGCTACCCTACAGGCCAGAAGTACAGCCGTGCAGGCCTTAATTCGAGATCTGCGCGCCACCGCTGGTTTAGACGAGAATGCTACCGCCGCCGCCGAGACGGTTTCACTACCGCCCATGGCCCCCGCCGCCGCCACCACCATCGCCCAGACGCTCCCAGCGGCAGACGCCGCTCAGATTCGTAACGATCTGCAAATCGCGCCGCTCACCACTACAGCGAACGCTAGACGAACCTTTGGGCCGTCACCCAATGCCGGTATTCCCTCAGGTTTTGGGGCTAACGGGGGCGATGTGTTTATCAGTGCCTCGTTGAGCGGGGCCGACCGTCTGCGCCCCGAGGCCGACGGCAGCATCTCCGCTGGCTTTGGCCTGGGCAACTCGCGACGGCTGGTTGGGGTCGAGTTCAGCTACAACCTGCTCAGCGTGCGGCAGTTTGGTGAGAACGGTGGCTTTGACGCCAAAATACACCGCCAAGTCTACAGCAGCGATGAAACCGAGATAGCCGCCGCCGTGGGGCTGAATAACTTTGTTTCCTACGGCCCCGAGGCCGGGGGTAGCCGCTCTAGTCTCTACGGGGTGGTCACCGCCGCCCAACTGCTCCAGCCCGAGCACCCGGTCAACCGCATGCCGATCACGGGCACCCTGGGCATCGGCGGCGGCAATTTCTCTGATGATGGCAGTGATGTGGGGGTGATTGCCGGAGTGGGGCTACAGGTGCATCCCCAACTTTCGCTCAACACCGCCTGGAGCGGCGTAGGGCTGAATGTCGGGGCGTCGATTGTCCCGGCGCCGACGGTGCCCCTGACGCTGAACCTGCTCTATGGCGATATCGGCAACAATACCGAAGCCGGTTCCGTCGCAGTATTGAGTATTGGTTACGGCTTTAACTTTGGCCCTCGGTTTTAGGGCATCGACTAAGCACTATCCCATCACGTCCCAATTCACTTGTTAGGTAAGGAGAACGACCGTGGATAGATTGGTACAACAACTGCTGCAAACCCCCTGGCTGATCGCAGCCCTAGTGGCGGGAAACTTGGCGATCGCCCTCCCCAGCCAGGCGGGCAGTGCGCCCACGGGCCTCAACAGCGGCGTTACCCTGGGTGGCTCCACTCTGCTGCCCCTCGGTGGCTCTGCCCTGGGCACAGAAGAATTGATTGAGTCGGCTAGCCCCAACGCCACCGTCGATCCCCTGACGGGGGAGGTCACGCTTACCGCTGCGGCTCAACAACAGGTCAATCAGTCGGCCATCAATTTGTTGCAGGGGTTAGAGAGCAGTAGCCCAACCCTGGCCGCTCTGCTGACGACTTCTGGCGAGATCAGCTTGACCGGCATCGGCCTGGCCGGGGCCAGCGGTGGCGGTGGCGAGACCGAAGATTCGCTGACGGTGAGCGATACGGCGGCGGCGGCAGCGGCGGCGATCGCCAACGGCGGCAGTGTTTCGCTGACCAGCAGCCAGGGCACTCTCACCATTGCCGCGCCGACTCCCATTGCGGGGCAAAACCCCGCTGACCCGAGCGCTATCCGGGCTACCTCTGCGGTCTTTACGCCCGAGGGCGGCACGCCTGTAGTCGTGCCGTTGCAGGGTACCCAAGCCCAAATCGCCAATGCGGCTGGGTTTTTGGCGGCGGCCTTTGCCTCTGGGTTTACCCCCAGCCAGGTGGCCTCGTTTACCGACATGGCCCTGACCGGAGCCAACTATCTCGACCTGGTGGCGTTGTTTAATGCGGTTAGAGGGCTGTTGCTCCAGGCCCAGAGCGGCGCTGCGGTCAATGCCACCCAGCTTGAAGCCGCCATTCAGGCCTATAACAACATTCTAAACAGCAGCGATGCCGCCACGGTGGCGGCCCTCAACCAAAACGCAGACTTTGTCACCCTGGGGCGATCGCTCCAGCAGCTGCGGGCCGCCGTAGATCGGTAGACACACCAGATTTAGCTCGACGTCTGTAGTTTTCCCCCCAGACAGAACTCCACTTCTGGCCTTAAATTTGGCTGGTTTATTCCTGGCGTCTTCACAGTAATTACACGGTTATATTTGAGCAAAAAAACAGGGTGCGTGCCACTTTTGCAAACTTGGCCCCCTCATCCCCCAACCCCTTCTCCCTCAGGGAGAAGGGGAGCCGGATTTCAAAGTCCCTCTCCCTTAGGGAGAGGGATTTAGGGTGAGGGTCACACAACTGGGATGCACCGAAAAAACAGGCAAATCCTAAGCTATAGGCCAGCCTTTGTATTGTAGGCAACGGACTTTTGCTCAGAGATCAAAATCTTCAGAGACAACAAAAAACACAGTTTTTACCTGAGGTCAATATTGATAAAATGCAAGAATTTTGGTGCTCAACTCCTGGGAAATGCGCTATTCTTTCCCATAATTGTTTTAATGTGATTGTGATGATCAAGGCTGGCAAGTAACCCTCTGTGGGTAGATTTTTGTGGATGGGTTATTCCTTATTTTGTGGGGGCGTAAGTCATTATTGATTGGCAGTTTTGTAGTGGTCGCAGGGGAGCTTTAAATAAGCTATTTGTGAACCACTAGCTACAGCGGTTATCGATGGAGTTAGGTACACAATTGCTAAGTTCTATATCCCCCCGGTACCTAGCTGTCTGAGTTTCGCTCTGTACCCCCCTTGATAAGGGGGCAGGGGGGATTATCGCGATGTACTTCGCCTGGGTGAAATCCGCTATATCTGAGCAGCGCTATCCCGCAGGCCAATATTCGCAGAATGCTGTAGAACATCGAATTGCTGTTTCAATCAACCGGGCTAAATTCTAGCGTTGCCCTAAAATAAAGCATTTTAGGTGCTGCTAAATTCCATGGTTTTATAAGCCATGATTCTATGGGTGAAAGTTGGTGAGATTAATGCCTACTGATCTAGGTGCACTGCCACAGTTGTCAATATTGACTCAGTTTTTTCCGCCCGACTATGCGCCCACGGGGCAGCTGATGGCGGAGCTGGCCCAAAGTCTGAGTCGCCAGGGGGTGACGGTGCAGGTTTTTGCCGGGCAGCCGGGCTATGCCTATGATCGCCCCCTCGCGCCCCAGGAAGAGGTGGTGAACGGGGTGACGGTGCGACGGACTCGCACGGTGCGACTGTGGCCCCAGCGCATTCGAGGGCGCGCGGTGGGCGGATTGCTCTACTGCCTGCGATCGCTGCTTGAGCTGCTGCCCCAGGCCCGCCGAGGCGATCTGGTGCTAGTCACTACTGAGCCGCCCTATCTGCCGGTGCTGGCCTACCTGATGCACTGCCTGTTTAAGCAGCCCTACCTCTGCGTGGTCTATGACCTATTTCCAGAGGTGGCGGTGGCCCTCGGGGTCGTCTCTCGACACAGTGTACTAGCGCGGCTCTGGGCTGCGCTAAACCGCCGCACCTGGCGCAATGCCGAGGCCATTGTGGTGCTCACCCCAACCATGCGGCAGCGCATTCTCGACCATTGCCCCGAGATCGCCGACAAAATTTCGGTGATTCACAACTGGGCCGACCCCGATTTGATCTACCCTCGCCCTAAGCTAGACAACTGGTTTGCTCGCCACCATGGGTTGAGCCAGGTGTTTACGGTGCTGTACTCGGGTAACATGGGCCGCTGCCACGATATGGACACCATCATGGCGGCGGCAGCGGCTCTGCGCCACGACCCGGTACAGTTTGTGTTTGTGGGGGCGGGGGCAAAAAACCAGGTCTGTCGCGCCCAGGCCCAGGCGGCGGGGCTGACCAACTGCCTATTTTTGCCTTACCAGGCCAAGGCCGATTTGCCCTATTCGCTGACGGCCTGTGACCTGAGCTTGGTGAGCCTGGTGCCGGGGGTAGAGGGGCTGGTGGCCCCCAGCAAGCTCTACAGCAGTTTGGCGGCTGGGCGGCCCATTGCTGCTATTTGTGAGCCGCACTCGTATCTGCGATCGCTGCTGCTTGAGGGCGAGTTTGGCCGCGCCTT
>JBBSKN010000076.1:0-20565 GCA_038256265.1 Phormidesmidales cyanobacterium | reverse complement strand
TTCGAGGCTTCAAATACCTCGCTGATGTGATTGAAGGAGTCAAGTTCAACAATGGCATTAGGGTCGATGACAACACCGAGTTAACCCCACAGCAGGACGCCGCTTGATTTCCTGCCGTACACCAGATTTGACTATATCTCCCTACCGATCGTGGGCAGCCATCCAGCCACAAGTCCCGCTCGTATATTGCCTGATCGATTCGCCCGATCAATTCGTTAGAATCAAGCCGATTTACTCCAGGGGCAAACCATGGCAAAGCCAATCATTATCACCGGAGCCTCTAGCGGCATTGGCTACGAGCTAGCTAGGGTCTGTGCCGCCAAGGGCCATGACTTAGTCCTGATTGCCCGTCGAGAAGAGCGGCTGCTGAGTCTCAAGGTTGAGCTAGAGATGGCCCATCGGGTGCAGGTGCTCACTTACCGGGGTGACCTCACCGACACCAATACTCGCCAGCATTTCTTTGACTGGACCTATGCCCAAAGCCTTGTTCCCTATGCCCTGGTCAACAACGCCGGGTTTGGCGATCTGACCGCCTTTGCCGAAGGTGACTGGGCTAAGCAAAACGCCATGCTCCAGCTCAACATCGTGGCCCTGACCCACCTGACTCGGCTCTACCTGCCGGGCATGATTGCCCAGGGACAAGGACGCATTCTCAATGTGGCCTCGACAGCGGCGTTTTTGCCGGGGCCGTATATGGCGGTGTACTACGCTAGCAAAGCCTACGTGCTGTCGTTTACCGAGGCGATCGCCGCCGAACTTGACGGTACCGGGGTCACCGCCACCACCCTCTGCCCCGGCCCCACTGAGTCAGAGTTTCAAGAGCGGGCCGAGATCAAAGATGTAAAACTGTTTGACGGCAAAAACCTGCCTACCGCCGCCGAAGTGGCTGCCTACGGCTACAAGGCTATGGAAAAAGGCCAGCGCATTGCCGTCCACGGCACTGTGAATAAGCTGCTGTCGCTGGGCACGCGGCTGTTGTCCCGTAAGAACCTGGCCGATGTCACCAAGGGTCTGCAAAAACCTGCCTAGGTGAATTCCTTGAGCGATCGCCCCGATCCCCAACCTCTATTGCAGCACCTCCTAGAGGGCCATTTGCGGCAGGTGGTAGGCGATCGCAGCCCCTACCTAGCCTCCGCTAACCACTTTTTTGTGCAGCAATACATTCGGCAAGAGCTGTCTCGCTGGGGCCAGGTCACCGCCCACAGCTTTGAGCACCAGGGCCAGCAGCATACCAACTGGGTGCTCAACCTGCCGGGGCAAGACCCCAGCCGCCCCCCCATTCTCGTCGGTGCCCACTACGACTCAGTGCCCGGCTCCCCCGGTGCCGACGACAACGCCACCGGAGTGGCGGTGCTGCTCGAGCTGGCCCGCCATCTGACCGCCCAGCCGGGAAAATCTCCCCTCAGCCTGGTAGCCTTTGACCTCGAAGAACTGGGTTTTGTCGGCAGCCGCCACTACGCCCAAGACCTGCACCAGCGGGGCGACCCCCTGGGCCTGATGCTGTCACTAGAAATGCTGGGCTACTGCTGCCACCAGCCCAACTCTCAAACTTATCCGCCAGGGCTAGATCGCCTTTACCCCAGCCAGGGCAACTACATCGCCCAGATCGGCCCCTGGCAGAACATTCCGACCATGGTGCGGCTGTGGTGGGGGTTTCGCGCCGCCGGGGTGCGCAGCCAGTGGCTGCCGGTGGTCAACCAGGGCCAGGCCGTGCCCGACAGCCGCCGCAGCGACCACGTACCGTTTTGGGATTTGGGCTACCCGGCGATTTTGGTGACCGATACCGCCAACCTGCGCAACCCCCACTACCACCGGGCCACCGACACCCTCGACACGCTAGATATGGGTTTTCTCACCCAGGTTTGCCAGGGGCTAATCTACGGATTGCGTCGCCTGTAGCTGCTGGTAGTCGGCCCCGGCTTTGATCACCAGGGCCGGGTCAACCCAGGCACCGTCGTATTTCATCCCCCAGTGCAGGTGCGGCCCGGTGGTGCTGCCGGTCATGCCCACGCGGCCAATGCGCTGGCCCGAGGTCACCCGCTGCCCCTGGCGAACTTCGATGCCGCCACCGCGATCAACCAGCACCCGACCGCCTTCTTTTTCGATCACAACGCTGCCCTGCATGTGGCAATAGATGTGGGTCCAGCGACCCGACTGAATGATCGCGGCAGTGCCGCAGGCGGTGTGGTCGTGCACCTCGATCACCTTGCCCTCCCACCAGCTGCGAATGTAGCTGCCTAGGGGGGCGGCCAGATCTAGCCCGTAGTGGAAGCGGTGCCCGCCCATGGGGTGCTGACGGTAGCCAAAGGGCGAGGTGTAGCGCGAAAAATTTTCTAATGGAAACGACGCGCCAATCCAGGGGTTGACCGGGGCGGCCTCGACGGCGATCGCCTCTTCAGCAATGCTCTGGGGAGCCGACTTGATTAGTTCTGCCATGACATCAACGCCTACACTGAGCGCAACAATCCATCGCAGAGCCAGAGCCCCGCTCCGTTGAACATCCAACATCGTAACCACCGAAGTACTGCATGGCGACCAGCGCGATCGCCCTACAATAATAGTTTTTTTGTACTAAAATGCCAAGGACTAGAAATACCAGGGCTACCGCTGCTCAGGTAAGGAGCTGATGCAGATCGTTAGGGCCTAAATAGGGCCAAACATGAAGTTGCCCGGCTCGTGGGGATCTTGGCTGTAGTAAAACTCCTCTACCCGCTGCAACACCTCGTCCTTAGAGAGCTGGCGATCGCCGTCGAGGTCAATGCGGGAAAAGGCTTCTAGCGCGTAGACCACCGGAATCCCGTAGACCCGGAACAGCTGCCGCCACTCATCTGGGCTGAGATGCCCATTGGCATCTACGTCGACGGCGTCGAAAATCAGACCGGTCACCTCGTAGATATGGTCTCGGTAAGTATTGTCGCTGAGCACCTGCTCGTAGAAACCCAGCCATTCTTCCAGCGTGATGCTGCCATCTTTGCTGCCGTGTATCTTATCTTTGATTTCAGCTTTCATGTGCAGCCAGCGGTGCATAAATTTATCGCTGATTCGAGTATATTCTGGGCTGTCTGACCGCCAGCCTCGCAGCTGCGCCAGACGATCTATTAAAGTCTGAAAGTTGTGTAGCTTGAGCACGCCGAGGTTGTCGGCATCGTACATGCCAAACAGCTTAATCAGTTTGCGCGTTTGCAGGCCTGTCAAGGTCGATTGAGATGGAGAAGCAGAGGAGATCATGGTAAAGCCCAAGAGAATTGGAAAGATTCACTAATCTTTAGATGATTCAAAAAAAGTTGATGCAATGGACCCGGCAACATAACTTGTTTTCTGCGGTTAGGGCCAGAAGCCAGAGCTACCAGATTGAAACCTGACCTGTCGCCTGGAACAATTCGCCTTATATCAACCTTCACTTCAGTGTCCCAAAGGGGAATTAAGCGGACGTAAAGAATAGACGTTTAGTTATATTTTGTAATCACCTAAAATAAAACTCCAAGCAGCATTTCCAGTCTGTTCAGGCGATCAACTGGGTCTGGGGGGCTATCCCAGTTTTGGCGGTGTCCAGCCCAAATGCCCCGGTCACACCGGCCAAAGCTATGGGGCAAGGGTTCAAGAATTCAAGGGTTTAGCTTTGCTAAGCCAGGGCGGTGTCTAGCCCTCTCCCTCCCGAGAGGGTTGGGGCGGCAGGGCGTAGGGGCGGGCATCTGGGCGGGCCGGGGTGTCGATCACCTCCACCACCCCGGTTTCGCCGTTGAGCCGCACCCACTGGCCGCTGTGCAGCCGCTGGGTGGCGTTGGTCACATCCATCACCGCCGGAATGCCGTACTCGCGGGCGACGATCGCCCCGTGGGAGAGCCGCCCCCCCACCTCGGCGATCAACCCCTGGGCGCGGGCCAGTAGCGGTGCCCACCCGGCATCGGTGTAGGGCACCACGAGAATAAATGGCCCCTCGGTAGCGGCGACAGTCTCAATTTGGGTCATCACCCGCAGCGGCCCGGTGACAATGCCGGCGCTGGCCCCGATGCCAGTGAGCTTTTGCTGCACGGTGGCCCCCGGTGCTAGGGCCACGTCGCGGCTGGGCGGTTCGTTGCCAAACACCAGATAGGGCACCACGGGCATTTGCCGGTCTTGGTCGTACTGGGTTTTGCGATCGCCCACCCGCCGCTGCACCCGTTGCCAATCGGTCTCTACCCCCGCCACTAGCGCTTGCATTTCTTCTAGGGTGAGAAAGAAAATATCGGCCTGGTCGGTGAGGTGCCCCTCGGCTTGCCACTGGGTTGCGATCGCCAAAATACTCCAGCGCAGTTCGGCCAGCAGCTGGTTGTAAAGCGTATTTACCTGGCCCTTGAGGTCGAGGCGGCGCTGCACCTGATCTGCTTTCCCCGTTGGCGTAGCCGAGGCGGTTTTGGGCGGCGGTGGCTGGCGCACAAATTGGGCCAGCAGCTCGCGCACCGGGCCGGGGCTTTCGCGCCAAGTGGCCACGGCGATGTCGGTGCCCACCGGGCTGAGGTAGCCATACTCGTCGATAAAGCGACTGATCGCCTTCAGTAGCGCCTCGCCGTCGGTGCTCTCGGCTAGTGCAGTCATCAGCGAGGGGCCATCAGTGATGCGCTCTAGTTCGGGGGTAGAGAGCACCTGGCGAATGTCTTGGGCGATCGCCCGCAGCGCTTCTAGTGCCGCAATCTCGGCATTTTGCATCGGGTCGAGGCTTTCTTCGGGCACCTTGAACAGGGCGCGGCGCAGGGCAAAGCTCAGCGGGCCAAGAATGTTGTAGTAGGTGACCTGCTTGAGCAGATCGAGAATGGCCTCTACCCGCGCCATCAGTTCCCCAGGGCGGAGCGACTCCCTGGGGGTGGCGGTGAGGGATTGCAGGGCGGGGTCAAAGCGATCGCGGTTTTCCCCCGTGAACTCATTCTCCAGCTTCAGCTCGCGCCCCACCAGTCGCACCAGACCGGGCAGGTTGCGCAGGGTAGACCCCAGGGGCGGGCGGCTAAACTTGGCCCCCCGCGTGAGAAATTCTAGGCTCTCGGCGGGCAGGCCCATGCGGCGAAAGATATCCCCCAGCAGGGTGGCGTTGAAATAGGCGTGGGCGTGGTGCAAAGTAGCGGTTTCTTCAAAATCAAGGCCACGGGTGCGATCGCCCAACACCACCGTAAAGATCTCGCCCCACACACCGCAGGTCAGGGGCCGATTGATCGACCAGGTCAGCGGCCGAATGGTGCCGGGGATCACCTCGGCGGCGATTTTGCGGGTCCACAGCGGTTGCAGGGTGGTGATCGGGCGGCTCTGCAACAGCCACAGGGTCTCGCCGTCGTAGCTCCACTCAATGTCTTGGGGCACGCCCTGGTAGCGGCTTTCTAAATGGCGGGCCAGGTAGGCCACCCGCTGCAACAGCCGCGAGGGCACCTGGCCATCGCCCTCCACCGTCAGCGTCAGCGCCTCTGACAGCTGCCAGTCGGCGGTGGCGATCTCCGCCAGGGGCGGCACATCGTCGGGCTGCACCAGCACCCGGTACTGCTCGGGCGTCACCTGGCCGCCCACTACCTGCTCGGCCCCGCCGGGCAGCGCCTCAATCACCACCGCGTCGCCGCAGCGGGCGATCGGGTCGCGGCTAAAGGCCACCCCCGAAAACTGCCCCTGCACCTGCTGCTGCACAATCACCGCTAGGCCCCGCTCGGGCAGCCCCTGGCTCTGGCGGTAGGCTAAAGCCCGCTGGGAGTTGTAGGACGAAAACACCCGCACAATCGCCGCCGCCAGCCCCTCCTGGTCGGTGATATTTAAAAACGACTGATAGATCCCCGCCGCCGAGGCGCTGCCGGTGTCTTCGTCTTGAGCCGACGATCGCACCGCCAGCGGCTGAGATTGGGAAGGGCTGGCAATTTCTAGCAGCGCCGTGGGGTCGTCGCCGGCGGGCAGCACGTAGCCGCGCGGCACGGCGTAGCCCCAGGCGCTGAGCTGGCCCAGGGTGGCAGCTTTGTTGCCAAATTTGGCGGCATCGAGGGGGGCATCGAGGGCCACTAGGGCGCGATCGCCGCGAAAAAACCGAAACATGGTGCGAGACTCCAAGCGTCCTTCGTCGTCGGGCAAATCGAGATCGTCGGGCAGTTTTTGATAGCTCCAGGCGATCAAAATGCTAAGGCAGGTCATCGCCAGCACCAGTGCCCCATCCTGGTGGCGCAGAGCGGTGATCAGCGGCAGCAGCACCAGCGACAGCAGCCGACCCTGCCGCCGCTCGCGAAAGATCGTAAACCCCAGCCCGCTGAGAAAAAACGTCAGTACCGCCGTGGGCCAGTCGTAGGCCGCAACCCCCCACACCACGTTGGTAGTGCCCGCCCCCTTGGCAAACCAGTAGCGCCCCATCACCAGGGCAATCAAGGCAATGATTTCCCACACCGGGTCAGTGGGGAAGTAGTACCGAGCCAGCAGCACTACGCCAATGCCCTTGGCGGCCTCTAGCAGCACCGCTACAATGCCCGCCACCTTGCCGCCGTGGTAGAAGGCCGCCGACACCCCGACATTGCCGGTGCCCACCCGGCTCAGCCGCTGCCCGCTCAGCAGCCGGGTCGACCACCCCGTCAGGGGCAGCCCGCCCACCACCGGAGCCAGCACAAAGATTAACAGAGCACCCCATACCTGGGTCAGGGTCATAGCGTTTGAAAAGTAGGGTGTGAAGAACTCAGGGCTTGGCCTAGCCTACCAGGCTAAAGCTCAAGGTTACCGCCACAGTTACCTCTGACGGTCATGGCGCGACAGTTATATAGCTTTAGCTACTCAGGTGAGGACAAAGCCGTCATTCCCGCGTAGAGCCTGCCCCCGCGAAGGCGTGGGGCGGGAATCCACTAGCTCGTAACTGCTCTCGAATGGATTCCCGTTTCCACGGGAATGACAGACCGGGATTGTTGCGAGCAAAACGTCCTAATGATGTCAGCTATGGCTATGGCGCCACAGCTAACGCCATCTCTCAGACAGTCATCAAGCTTTATTCAGGCGGCTCTCAGATGGCTCTCAGGCTGTCGTGACAATCTAGGGAATGTAATCGACCGCCCTAGCCTGGATTATTCACAAGGACGGAAGCAAGCGGCTGTCATGCTCGCGTTCGCGGAGCGAGGCCAGGGGCCTCAGGCGAGAATCCACTCGAAGGTATGCTACTTCGGCTGGATTCCCGTTTCCACGGGAATGACGGGCATTTCCCAAAGGTTATGAATAAAGCAATCTAGGTAGCGGTTCTACTGGTCTATATTTTCACCCAAATAGAGGTTTACTATGCGAGTTCAATATCTCGGGGCGATTGCGATCGCCTCCATGCTCACCCTCGGGACCGTCGCCTGCGGCACCACAGCGGTCAATCCCGACGGGGGGAGCCAGGTAGCCGTCGACCCCTGCGCCGCTTCGAACCCCTGCGCTGGCGCTGACCCCTGTGCCGCCGCCAATCCCTGCGCCGCTACCAAAGCTGGCACCCAGCCTGAGGTCTACAGCTTCGACGGGCTAGCTATTCGCGGGGCCGACCCGGTGGCCTATTTCACCGAGAGCAAAGCCGTCAAAGGCGTAGCCGACTACGAAACCACCTGGAATGGCTCCACCTGGCGCTTCAGTAGCGCCGAAAACCTGGCCGCCTTTGAGGCCGACCCCGAGGCCTACGCCCCCCAGTACGGCGGCTACTGCGCCTGGGCGGTTAAAGAAGGCTACTTGGCCTCGGTCGATCCTGAGGCCTGGCGGATTGTCGACGGCAAGCTCTACCTCAACTACAGCGCCGGGGTGCAGCGCCAGTGGCAGGGCGATATTGCCGGCAACATCGTCCAGGGCGACCAAAACTGGCCCGCCGCCCTTGCCAGCGACACGGTCAATGAGAGCGGTCAAAGCTGGTAGACCATTTCAATCCGAATCCCATCGCCCCGATTCCCCAAAGGCCACACCGTAGGGGCAAATGGCATTTGCCCTCTTCAATCGGGGGCAACCAAGCAGGATTGGATTTTGTACTGAATCTGCCTTGGCTAGCCCCGGTTGGGCTGGGCAAACAACCGTTTGTCCCTACGCAAGCCGCCGGTTTAGAATCGGGGTTATCCGATTCGGATTTGGTCTTACCCCATTGGCCCGGCCAAGATCACTTTGGCCAGGGCGTTGATCACCGCCTCGGGTGGCTCTTGCTTGAGGTCGGCGTACCACTGCTCGGTGACCTCGGGCACGTAGCCGTAGATCGTGCTGGTACGCTTGCGGGCTTTCATCACCAGGTCGGCGGTGCGGTCTTTGCGGGCCGCCTCGTAGCGTCTGAGGGTGTCGGCCACGCCGATATTGGTGGTGGTCAGATAGCGGGTCAGCACCACGGCATCTTCGACCGCCTGACAGCCCCCCTGGCCCAGGGTTGGGGTAGTGGCGTGGGCCGCGTCGCCCAGCAGGGCCACGCGGTTTTTCACCAGGTGCTCTAGGGGGTCAATGTCGCCTATTTCTAGTCGGTTGGTCTGCTCGGGGTCAAGGGCCTCAATCAGCTTTTGCACCGGGGCGGGCCAGCCCTGAAAGATTTTGGCCAGCTCGTCTCGGCGGTGGGCCGGGTCAACCTGGGTGCCCTCGGCCATAGGCGCACCAAAGAAGAAATAAAAGCGATCGCCCCCCACCGGCATCATCGAGGCCCGCTTGCTGTCGCCCACGTAGATCACCCACAGGTCTTTTGCGCACAGGGCCGGGTCGGCCTTGACCAGACCATTCCAATTGACGTAGCGGGCGTAACGGCGATTGACGCCGTGCCCCACCACATTGGCCCGCACCGCCGAGTGAATGCCGTCGGCACCCACCACTAGGTCACCGCTGACTTGCTCGCCGTTCTCAAAAATAGCGGTGGCGCTGTGGTCGTCTTGCTCGACCCCAACGCAGTTCATGCCCAGGTGCACGCCGTCTGCCCCAAAGGCCTCTAGCAGCATGGCTTGCAGGTCGGTGCGGGCCACCGGATAGGGGCGCTGGCCTACCTGCTCAAACAGCGGTTGCAGATCGACGTAGCTGAGCGACTCGTCGCTGTGGCTGCGGTATTCCATGGCGTTCATTTCGCCGCCGATGGCTGCCAGCTTTTCCCCTAGCCCCAGGCGGTTGAGCACCTTAACACCGTTAGACCACAGAGAAATGCCTGCCCCTGCCGGGCGCAGCTCATGGGCGCGATCATAGATCTCGACCTGGTAGCCCGCCTGCCGCATGGCGATCCCTGTGGTTAGGCCGCCAATACCGGCTCCAATAATCACCACCTTTAGGTTGTACATTCGCCTCTCTTAGCTGTTGCGATATCTAGTACTGGTTGGCAGAAATAGGGCAACCCTGGCCGGGGTTTTAGGTGCTTGGGTGTCAGGTTTCAGAATTGGCCGACCTATGCCGCAGCGTGCTAGTCGCGTGGACGTAGAGCGTCAACCGTAGAAGCTCGCTAAGCCACTTTCCTGCTCAATCTTCAAAAATCTGTCAAATCGTTTACCAACTCGTCAACTCAAGGCCTCATAAAAGTCTGGATCTTCCTCAGTTGCAGAGAAAAGGTAACTGTCCAGATTTGGAATACCATCATGCGGCATCATTTCTCTGTAGAGCTGGCTGTTGTGGCTACAGTCAGCATCATTGGCGCGGGCTATTTGGCTACGTCTATGCAATCGGCATCTGCCCTATCTTCTGACTTATCTTCTGCCCTATTTTCTGGCGAAACTGAGGTGTCTGAAGTGGCCAAAGATACCATTGCGAGAACCTATACGCGGCCCAGGGGTCGCGGCACTGGACGTCGAGGGGTGCTTGGCTAAGGGCGATCGCCCTGGGCAGCCCGGAGTTGATCTAGCTGGTACTGAGCATCGTCGAAACAGCCTAGGCGGCTCACATCTAGACAGGCGCTGGCCACGGTTTCTAAATCGGCGATCGCGCTTTCTGTATCCCCCAGCTCCGCATGGAGCAAACCCCTGTCGTAGTAGGCAAAGGGATGGTTGGGGTTGAGCGCGATCGTCTGGTCAAAATCGGCCATGGCCCCGGCGGTATCGCCCAGATCTTGGCGCGTCAGGCCCCGGTTGTAGTAGGGTTCTGGGCTGCCCGCATTAATTTGAATCGCGATCGTAAAATCTTGAATTGCCCCTTGAAAATCGTTTAACCGCCGCTTCACCAAACCTCGGTTTTCGTAGGCAAGGCTGTTGTTGGGGCGCAGGTTGACCGCCTCGGTGCAGTCGTCGAGGGCAGCGGCATGGTCGCCCATATTAGAAACCGACAGGCAGCGGTTGAGGTAGGCGACGGCTTTGATCTCAGGGTCGGTAGCCAGGTTGATGGCGGCGGTGTAGTCTTGCACAGCCCCGGCTTCGTCGCCCAGATCGGCGCGGGCACTGCCCCGGTTAACATGGGCATCGACATAGGTGTCTTGGCGCTGGAGAGCATCACTGTAGTCGGCGATCGCCCCCTGCAAATCCCCCAGGCGAAAGCGCAGATTTCCCCGTTGGTAATACAGAGCTGCCGAGCCTGGCTCAGCCTGAATGGCATCGCTAATGTCGTTTAGAGCGGCCTCTGACTGACCGTTTTCCCACAGCAGGTTAGATCGCTGGGCTAGGGCCTCGCTATGGTCAGGCTTCAGCTCTA
Organism: Phormidesmidales cyanobacterium; assembly: GCA_038256265.1. Taxonomy (GTDB): domain Bacteria; phylum Cyanobacteriota; class Cyanobacteriia; order Phormidesmidales; family Phormidesmidaceae; genus Nodosilinea. The sequence continues at coordinate 10,002 of JBBSKN010000076.1, read as the reverse complement.
GCGCCTGGTCGAGGTAGTTCATCGAGTCATGTTTTTGCCCCGTCTGCTGCGCTGCTGTGGCCTGTTTGAGCAGGTTGTTGACTGAGATCGCATGGGGGAAGCGCAGCAACAATGTGCCGCCGATCGCCAGCAGCGCCAGGGCTACTCCGGCCCCCAACCAAACCTTAGGTTGACCCAGCGCTCTCGTTATTCGCGCCGGGGTCTGCCCCGCTGCCGCTAGTCGACGCTCTGGTTCCATAGCACCGTTCTCCTGGGGTGGGGCGGTTGGGCTGGGGGCGGCAAGGCCGGGGGCAGAGCCGTTAGCAGGGACAGTCCCCACGTTGGCTAGGGCCACCAGAATATCTTTGGCCTGGTGAAACTGCACCTCGGTCTGGGGCGACACCATTCTGAGCACAATGGCCTTGAGCGGTTCTTCGAGAGTTGAGCATTCGTCGAGCTGAAGCTTGACCTGGGCTAAAAAATTGTCTTGACTGAGCCGAGGAATCGCCTCATTAGACAGACCGGTGGCCATTTGCACCGCAATCATACCCAGGGCAAAGTGGTCGGCGGCAAAGCGCGTGTACTGCCGATGCTGAGGCTGGGGCAAATAGGCTGAGGCCGGGCCATTAGTGCCAGCGCTGCCGTTGGCGCTAATGCCTGACTCGGGGGCGGCGGTATCTTGAATCAGGCCAAAGTCAACCAGCACCAGATGGCCCCGGTCACGGTGACGAATCAGATTGTTGGGATGCAGGCTTTGGTGGGCAATGCCGTGGCGCTGAATCAGGTCTAAAGCCCCTAACCCCTCAGTGAGAAAGGCGCGTACTTCGGCTACGGCCCTGGGCTTGCCCTCGGCTAGCTCGGCCCAAAGCGGCTCGCCTGGCACATAGTCCCGCACCCAGTAGAAGTCTTGCCCCTCTTGCACCGTTGCCAGGTTGCGAGCGATCACATCGTGGTTGCCCATGCGCTTGAGCAAATTGACCCGCTTAGCCAGCAGATCGTTGAGAAACTTGAGGGTGATAGCGTTGTGGGCAGGCAGCTGCAAATGCTTAACGATGCATTTGCCCTTAGCCGCATCGCTGTGATCGGTCATCAGGTAGGTCTTAGTGTAAGCCTTAGTGCTAACGACGCGAATGAACTGAAACCGCCCATCGATTAGTCTTTTTACAACCATTAAGTTTGCCGGAGTAAATGCACCAAGTTATGAGTGACTAAAGCTACCCATAACTCCATTCAAACTACTGAATTGCCGCTTGCAGGTACTCGATTTAAGCGTTTAAAGCATTGATAGACAATCTTTTCTCAAAGCGCTAAGCCACCGTTTTAAGCAGCTGTTATGGACTTTACACAACCATGTCCCAGCGTGATAGAAAGCCTAGATCTATGCCTCTGGGCAACTGGCTGGCAGACCCCAAAAATAACGCTAAATAGTAAGCCGATTTTGCAAAGACCGATTTGCAAAGACTAAGAACCTAGCTAAGGGATTTGCATTCAAATAAGGTACCAGAGAGAGTGAACGCTCTAGGCTAGATTCCCGCGCAGGCGGGAATGACGCTGGGACTTTATTTATTGGCTAGTCCCTAAGCTGCCGCAAGCTAAAAAGTTCAGGAACAGGTGGTTAAGATGAAGGTGACGACCTTTCAGTAGCCATACTACTATGTACTGTGTAATTTACGACGGTAACTGTAACCTCTGTGTCACTCTGGTGCAGGGGCTGGAATTGGTCGATCAGGGCACACAGTTTCAGTACGTGCCTATGCAAGATAGCTCTACGCTGGCCCGCTACGGCATTTCCCCCAGCGACTGCGAAGCGGGCATGATTTTAATCGATAGGCAAGCTCCCGATCGCCGCTGGCAGGGCAGCGATGCCGCCGAAGAAATTGGTCGGCTGTTGCCCTTGGGCAACCCTTTCGTGCAGGCCTATCGAGCAATGCCGGGGGCCAAGCAGGTGGGCGATCAGGTCTATGCCCTTGTGCGTGATCGCCGCTACGACCTGTTTGGCAAGCGCGGCGATCGCTACGACTCGGCCTTTCCCCTCTGCGAGGATGGCAGCTGCGGGCCATTGTCAGACAGTTCTCTCTAGCGACGGCCTTCCCCGTAAAACCCCCTAGGCCAGCCCCGCAAATGTCCCAGCCCCAAAAGCGCTCAAAAAGCCGCAGGCCGGGTGTATCCACAGAGGCAGCGGCAGCATTCTCTGGGTACCTTAAGAAGACTAGGCAGTATCGACCCAAACGCCACATACCTGCCTGATTCGTCGCTTCGTTACTTGCCAGAGAGGATGATTATTATGACCCTGCGATCGCACTTTGCCCTAGCCGCCCTCAGTATTTTGGCCACCGCTGCCCTAGCCGCCACCTCCGCCGATGCTCGCCCTGGTCAGGGCCGAGGCCAGCGTCCTCAGCCTACGGCCCCAGTGGTCGAAATCCTTCCTCCAGTTGAGGCTCTCCTGGTTACTGACGAAAGCCCCACTGCTGAGCTACTCGAGGTGATCGCTGTCGACAGCCCGGTGCAAGCAGCCCCCCCGTCCGGGCGTCAAAACCTGCCCCCCGGCCTCCAGCGCCAGGGCGATAGCGGGCGCGGCCTGCCCCCCGGCTTACAACGCCAGGTCGATAGCGGGCGCGGTCTACCCCCCGGCCTGCAACGCCAGGTGGATAGCGGACGTGGTCTACCCCCCGGCCTGCAACGCGGCCAATAGAGCCTGCTTTGGTTTCCAGAGACCGGGTGCCTAGTTGGCTGTCCAAACCATTGACGGACAGCTCAGCAGGCACCCGGTCTTTTTTGCGGGTAACCCCTACTCCGGGTTTACCCGCACCCGAGCAAATTTTAGGCCGCTAACCCCCTGGAGGGGTTCCACCGTGCCCTGCTCAATATCGGCCGCTACAATGCCCTCGCGGTGTAGGTAGCGCAGGTAATGCTCGTACTCCTGCCACTCTTCACCGGTGGAGTAGACCACCGTCAGCATGCCGGGCTGGGTAATGCGATCGCCTGTCTCTGCGTCACAAGCTTTATCGATGCGCTTTTTGACAATCTCATAGCGAGTATCGCGGGTGCCCCGCACGTCAAACAGGCGCTCAGTGGTTTCGTCATGGACAATATCTACAGTGAAAGCCTGCACCAGCACCAGGTGGGTGATGGTCATATCGGTGTCGTAGGTGGCCTTGAGGGCAAACCCTTTGCGGGCGCAATCGCACACTGCCCGCAGCTGCTCGTAGCGCAGCGACTTGAGCTGAAACTCGGTAAAGCTGGTGTCAATTGCCTTGCCGGCATAGATCATGTGATCGATGCCGTCGGTGGCCTCCAAGTCGCAGTAGTGGGCGGTAATCGCCTGCATCGACTGCTGCCACTGGTTCCAGGTGTCGCGCAGCAACCCGTTGATGTGGGCAATGGTCTGGTCGTAGACGGCGCGGGCGGTATAGACACAGGCGTGCTCGGGGTGAATAGCGGCTTTGTATTGGGCGATCGCCGCCTCGGCCTCAGCGCTGTGCTGGGCAAAGTACCCAAAGTGCATCTCCACCTCCCCTTGCAGGTAGCGCAGCAGCGTCACTTCAGAGTCCACCGTTACCCCATTTTCTAGGGCCGTAATGTGGTCGGCCAGATCGAGAGCTAACTGCTCCACCAGGGCATTGCTCGCCGCCGCCGCCGCCGCTTCTACCACCGCCAGAGCCAGACGAAACTGGGTCAGCAAATCGGTTTGAATCGCCCGGTTGCGCTCGTCTGACGAGCCGCGAATGTCAGAAATGCCGTAGAGCGGGTAGACGCTCTCAAACAACACCGGGGCCGGCGGCAGGCCCAAACTCAGACGCTCAGCCTCCTGCTCAAACCGCCACCGCACCGATGGGTGAATGTTGGTAAAGCGGTCTTGCACACTGTGGCGCATGGCCGCCGTCAGCGCCGGAATCAGCGTCGTGGCGCGGCTGCAATCGGCCTGGTCAAAGGCATAGGCCCTAGAGCTGGACAGACCCACCAGGCCCACCATCTGAGCATTGCTCTCACCCACCCGAGCGGTGCGCATCACCAGGGGAATCAGCAGCAGCGACCTGGCCCCCTGATTGAATAAATCTTGCTCGCCCTGGGTGGTGCAGTCGAGGGCCAGATCGGGTATGTTCATCACCTCTCGCCGCTCGGTGGCCCGCAAAAATGACGATCCCCTGAGATCGTCTACTGCGTAGTTGACCGTTTGCCATTCGGGTTGATCTAGCTGGGTAAACAGCTGCGCCTGGTTGTCTTCAGCGCTGAGCAAAAAGCTGTCGGTGGCATTAAACAGCCGCTTCATCAGCCCGTTGGCTTCCTCAAAGCGGCGGGTGCCCAACACCGACTCGTGGCCCACCAGCAGCTCAATCAGCGCCTTAGAGGTCTCGCGCTCGGTAACATCGAGCCCCTCAATCAAAATTTGGCCAGTGGCGGTGTAGTTGCCGGGCTTCAGAGCCGAGAGCAACTGCTTAAACACCGGCTCTTTGCCCAAGAGCTGGGTGGCGACCTGCTCGCATCGGGGCGGCTCAGGCCAGCAGGCGGCCAGGCTGGCTTCGAGTTCGGGGGCGATCGCCGTCACCTGCAAGCCATCATCTGCGGTGCGCAGACGCAACTCAATTTGGCGCACCTGGCCCGTTTCAGAGTCGTCTAGGGCCACTACCAGCGGTTCGTGGAGCAGCCGCTTAGACACCAGATCGGCCTGCCCGTAAGTGTAGTGCAACACAGCCCTGAGAAAATGTCGCCGAAACCGCTCTTGCAGCGCCTTTTGATCGGCCGTCGAGAGGCGGTTAAAAAAGCTCAGATCGAGGTGCCCCCCTTCGGGGCAAATGCCCATGAGGCGGCAAAAGTATCGGTTGGCAAACAGCACCGGGTGGGCGTGGGTCGGGGCGCTAATCTGCGTAGCCACATCGACCACCGCCATCACCAAGTGGCTGTAGTGCTGAATCAGCTCCAGCCAGGGCAAAATCGGTTGAGCATTTTTTAGATCAGGGGTCTCACCCTCCTGGCAGCAGGCGCTGCGATCATCCAGAGTATAGGAAAGGTCGAGCAAAAGGCCTCCCTCAGGGTCAGCTACCCGGTCAGTGTCAATGCAGCGAGACAGTTCGTTGGCCATAGTTGCTCTTGGTCTACCCTTCACTTAAAGTCTTACAAAGCAACCTAGTTAAATTCCGCAGCAGCCCTGCCATCTTTGCGAGATTCTGGGGATTGACAGAGATTAGATAAAAGATCTCTTCGCAGCGAAACCTTCATCTACTACCCGCCCAGCCCACCTACGGCTGATGTTTATTTTTTACATCTATGGTACTCAATCGCGGCGGGTCATGCCCAGCGGTGCTGGTTTCGCTCTGGTTAGAGCCGTCACCCCTTAGAATAGAATTTCCGCCCCAGGATTATTCTCCCCGTTAAACCATGTTTGAAGCCCTGTCTGACCGCCTTGAATCTGCCTGGAAAAGCCTGCGTGGCCAGGACAAAATCAGCGAGTCTAACATCGACAGCGCCCTGCGCGAGGTGCGCCGTGCCCTGCTAGAGGCCGATGTCAACCTCCAGGTGATCAAAGACTTTATCGCCCAGGTCAAAGAAAACGCCCTGGGCATTGAGGTGGTCAAGGGGGTCAGCCCCGACCAGCAATTCATCAAAGTGGTGAATGACGAGCTGGTGCGGCTGATGGGCGACACCAACGCCCCCCTGGCTGACTCACCCACCAAGCCCACCGTAGTGCTGATGGCGGGTCTGCAAGGTACCGGTAAAACCACCGCCACCGCCAAGCTAGCCCTGCACCTGCGCAAAGAAAACCGCAGCACCCTGCTGGTGGCCACCGACGTCTACCGCCCGGCGGCGATTGACCAGCTGGTCACCCTCGGCAAGCAGATCGACGTGCCTGTGTTTGAGCTGGGCACCGACGCTAACCCAGTGGAGATCGCCCGTCAGGGCATCGAAAAGGCCAGGGCCGAGGGCGTTGACACGGTCATTGTGGATACGGCGGGTCGTCTACAGATCGACCCCAAGATGATGGCCGAGCTGGCCGATATCAAAACCGCCATTGACCCCGACGAAGTGCTGCTGGTGGTCGATGCCATGACCGGCCAGGAAGCCGCCAACCTCACCCGCACCTTCCACGACCAGATCGGCATCACCGGGGCCATTCTTACCAAGATGGATGGCGATGCGCGGGGTGGGGCGGCCCTCTCGGTGCGGCAGATTTCGGGCCAGCCAATCAAGTTCATCGGCGTGGGCGAAAAGGTAGAAGCCCTGCAACCCTTCTACCCCGAGCGCATGGCCTCGCGCATTCTCGGCATGGGCGACGTGCTCACCCTGGTCGAGAAGGCCCAGGAAGCGGTGGACATCGGCGATGCCGAAAAGCTAACCCAGAAAATTCTCGAAGCTGAGTTTGACTTCGACGACTTTCTCAAGCAGATGCGCTTTATGAAGAGCATGGGTTCGATAGGCGGCATCATGAAGCTGATCCCCGGCATGGGCAAGCAGATCACGGGCGACATGCTGGAGCAGGGCGAGGCCCAGCTCAAACGCTGCGAAGCCATGATCAACTCCATGACCACCCAAGAGCGCAAGCAGCCCAACCTGCTCTCTAGCTCTCCTAGCCGCCGCCGCCGCATTGCCAAAGGCTCGGGCCACCAAGAAAAAGACGTGGGCAAGCTGGTCAGCGACTTCACTAAAATGCGCACCATGATGCAGCAGATGGGGCGCGGCGGCGGATTCCCCGGTATGGGTGGCGGCATGCCGGGCATGGGCGGCGGCTTTCCAGGGATGGGCGGCGGTATGCCGGGGCTGCCGGGTATGGGGGGTGGGCAACAGCCCGGTTTTCGCCCTCCCAGCAGCAAAAAGCAAAAAAGTCAGAAGAAAAAGAAGGGCTTTGGCCAGCTTTAGGCAGCAGCAGCTCATACCTAATCTGACCCAAAAAAAACCGATTCGAAACTAATTTGTAGGGATATTGCAGTGCAATATCCCTACAAATTAGAGGTATACAGATAGGCTTTGGTACTAAACCACTCGTAAATAAACGTATGCGCTTCAGATCGCAATTTTGCCTCGGCCTAGCCCTTAGCTTGAGCCTCAGTTTTTTCGCACCTTTGAGTGCGTCTGTACCAGCGCAAACGCCTGTGTCTACCCAAGCGCCTGCACTTGCCCAAGCGCCAAGCACCTCATTTAGAGATGTCCCCGCCGACTACTGGGCTTATGAGTACATATCAGGCCTTGCACGGTTCAATGTGATTAGCGGCTTCCCCGATGGCACGTTTAAACCTAATGAACCCGTAACCCGCGCGCAGTTTGCGGCGATTTTAAATCAAGCGTTTATGTCAGCGCAGCCCTTTGAAGTACCGAATGGGCGGTTGAATGCAACGCAGCCCGCTACTCCAACCTTTGCAGATGTGCCTAACAATCATTGGGCGGCTGGCTATATTGCTAAGGCTCGCACTGCGGGCTTTCTCTCAGGGTATCCGGGGAATCAGTTTAGGCCCAATCAACCGATACCCCGCGTGCAGGCCCTGATTTCTATCGCCAATGGATTGGGCTATCAGGGCGGTAGCATGGCGGAACTATCTGCTTATCAAGATGCTGCTGCGATTCCGACCTATGCTCGCCCTGGCATAGCCGCTGCCAGGGCTGCCAATATCGTAGTTAACTATCCTGCCCTCGATCAGCTGCTGCCTAATCGCCCAGCGACCCGCGCTGAGGTGGCGGCTTTTGTCTATCAGGCATTGGTCAAAGACGGTAGGGCACAACCTGTGATAGCAGCCGGTGCTCGCTGGAATAAAGCGCCTATAGCAACCCTGCCAACAGCAGCGGAGGTGTTTAGCTTTAGCGCAGATGGACAACGGCTACTTACCCTGACAACAGACGGGGCAAAGCTTCAGGTATGGAATACGCAAACAGGGGCGCTAATTACGGAGATTGCCGCTGGCGATCAGACTCGTTTTGATGGAGCGGCGATCAGCAAGGACGGGACGAAGGTGGCGGCGATCGCGCAAACGTCTCCCACAAACACCGTGGAACTAGCGGCATGGACTATCGAGATCGGTCAGCCGCTGTGGAAAAAAACAATCAGCAGGGCAGAGTCAGCCATCGATGGGGGGCAGATTGCCTTTAGCCACGACAATCAGCGGATCGTAACGTTTGTAAACCCATATCGAGACGGCGCTTCTGCGCCACAACTAACTCTGTGGAACGCGGCGAACGGCGAAGCGGTGCAATCTTTAGATACCAGCGGTAGATTTGCCATTAGCCCCAATGGTCAATTTTTAGCCATTCAGATCTACCCAAATGATTCATCGGGTCGTGTAGACCTATGGCGACTCAATCAGAGCGGCATTTTTGAGTATGCTAGGACGCTGCCGCCGGAAGATGTCTTCTTCTGGGGGATGAATATAGCCTTTAGAAACGATGGGTTGCTCAATGTGCTAACGCGATCGCCCTACGATGGACTCCTTGTCACTTGGAATCCACAAACAGGCGCGCGCGTGACCAGCACTGAGCTACCGGCTGATCGATCAGATGATGCCATTGGCCTAAGTCCAGATGGCGACAGCTTCTTCTTCGGTGGGCAGGTGGCCGGAGCGCGCTTGGGCAGTGTGAAAACTGGAGAAGTTCAGGATTGGCCTCATGGCTATCGGGTTGCGTTTAGCGATCGCGGCAACTACCTAGCGATCCTGAGCCACGACCCCGGTGAAGTATGGGGCCTAGGGCGACCCACGCCATTCATTACTATCTATGCCAAAACTGCCCGTTAGGCCAATCTCCAATAAAGGCTTTTAGCGCACCATATTTTGGTCATACGCCTAAGCCTGCGTTTCGGGTACCTCTGGCGTTTGATTGACCATCAGCAAGCCGCCGAGGGCAATGATGATCAGCGGCACGCCAAACACCCAGCGCTGGCGATCGCGCGCCCGATCCCTCAACGACTCCTGCACAAACGACTCGCCCTTTTCCATCTCTTGATACGAGAGAGTGTAGGACGACAGCTCGCGCAGGCGGTCTTCGCTGAGGGGCTCCCCCTGCCAACGGCTGTCGAGCTCAAGCTGGGTGAGCTGCTGAATGTGGGCCTGCATTTCAACCTCTCCGAAGGTCGCCTCTGCCGCTAGTTCCCGTTCAGCATCGGTCAAAAAGTGCTGTTGCAGCTCAGGGTAGTAATGCTCAATCAGGCCCAGAAGGGGCTGATCGGCGTGGGGGTTGACGGTTAGCCACAGCCCCGACAGCAGCGCCAGACCCAGGCTACCCAAGCCTAGCGTTCTGGTCGCCTGGGCAAAAATACGGCGGCGTTGCTCTGGCGGGTTGAGAATCAAGGGCTGGAGCAGGGTGGCGATCGCCAGCATGGCCCCAAAGGCGCAGACAATGGTGGCCCCGGTGGGCAAATCGCCCAGGTAGGAGGTGCCAATGCCAATGGCGCTGGTAATCAGGCCCACCGTCCAGCCCAGCAGCAGCTTGACCCAAACGCGGGTGCTGTAGAGGGTGCCCACCGCCGCCGGAATGATCAAAAACGAGAAGACCAGTAAGACGCCTGCGATCGCCACCGAACTGGTCACCACCACCCCAAAGGAAACGTAAAACAAAAAATCCCACAGCCACAGCCGCCAGCCCTTCGCCACGGCCTGCTCGGGGTCGAGGGAAATGGTGAGGAAGCGATCGCGAAACCCCCAGTGAAACAGGCCCACCACGCCGTATAGCCCCACCACCTTGAGCAGGTCGCCCTCGGTGGTGGTGAGCAGGCTGCCCACCAAGATTTGCTTGATGTGCTCGGCCCCCTGGGGAGAGCGGTCGATCAACAAGAATGCCGCCGCCGCCGATACCACATACACCACCCCAATGAAGGTCTCCTGCGAAACTCGCCCCGTCCACTGGCGGCTGAGGGAGAGAATCGCTGCCCCCGCTACCGTAAACGCCAGAGAATAGCCGTAGGCCGCCGGAGTCTGGGGCATGTGGCCCAGCATAAAGGCCACCGTCGCCCCCAGGGCCGAGATCTGGGCCAGGGCCAGATCGACAAACACCACATTGCGGCTGAGCACATGAATGCCCAGGTAGGTGTGAATGCCGATCAGCACC
>JBBSKN010000075.1:0-20765 GCA_038256265.1 Phormidesmidales cyanobacterium | reverse complement strand
GGTGTGGGGCTGCCGAAATCGATAGATATCGCCCAGTGCCGTCACCCAGCCCTGCACCAGCGACGCCCTCAGCCGATCGCCCTTTTCAACCGTCGCTACGGTGGGGTCGCCCAGCACGCCGCTGGCGCTGAGATCTCGGGTTACCCAGGCAAAGGGCAGCGCTCCTTCCATGGTCAGCCAGCTGTCGGTGGGCAACCGCTGGGGAAACTCGGTTTTAGCCAGATCCATCCGCACCTGGTCGGGCAGTATTGACAGCATCAGGCTGGTTTCGGCATCGCCCGCATGAATGCCTAGCTCCAGCTCCTTGGGGGTGAGCAGTTCCCCCGCGCAGTTGGGCACCGCCCACACAAAAAGAGGAAACACCATGAAATCACTATGGGCCTGATGCAGGTCGCGGGCCGCGATCTCTAGCACCTGGGGCTGACCGCCGTGGGCGTTGAGCAGCACCAGCTTGCGAAACCCGTCCCGGTAAAGGCTCTCGGCGACATCGTGAATCACCCGCAGCAGGGTTTCTGCCGTCAGGGTAATGGTGCCGGGAAAGTGCCAGTGTTCATTCGATTTGCCGTAGTACAGGGGCGGCAGGCTATAGACCGGAATCGCCGGGTCAAGCTGGGCTAGGGCCTGCCCCAGTACCGCAGTGCAAATGGTGCTGTCTACCGACAGGGGCAAATGCGGGCCATGCTGCTCGATCGCCCCCATGGGCTGCACAATCACAACATTCTCGCGATCGGGCATGGCCTCAATCTCGGCCCAGGTCAGATAGGGGAAGTAGCGGTGGGGAGGGATAGGGGTGTGCATGGGTGAGTGGGTAGGTGGGTGGGTGGGTGGGTAGGGGCGCACAGCAGTGCGCCCGTACGGGTAGGTGAGAGATCTAGGCAGGGGCGCACAGCAGTGCGCCCGTACGGTGGGTGGGGATTATTTTGCTCCAGATTCTTAATAGAGATAGCCTTGACAGTTATGGGATAAACGGTAACAATAGATACAGAAACAAATCGTTCATCTCTCTCACAAGAGACGGAAGTAGAGCAATCGCTCGAAGGAACGCGCCTCTGTTTACACACCTTCACTCATTAAGGAGAGGCGAAAGATGTCCTTGAAGTATCGCGGCGTTGATTACGAACCAGCTATCTCCCAGGTAGCCGTATCTGAAGAAGTGATTGGCCGTTACCGTGGCGCTGTGGCTACCCGCCACGTAGCCGAGCAGGTTAAAGCCGACCATCCCCAAGGTCTAAAGTACCGTGGGGCAGTGGTTCGATAGATTAAGTTTGCCCGGTTAGGCTAAGCGATGGCCCCGGCTGCTAGCAGCTGGGGCTGTTGTCTAACTTTGTAGTAGGCGGGCAGGGGTTTTCCTGAATCGTGACTTTGCTTGCATTGTGATTTTGATCTAGAAAGCACCTCTGCGGGGGTGCTTTTTTGTGCGATAGGCTTACAGTTAAAGCAAGTCGCTACGGGTAGGGCAAACGTTGGTCATTGGGGTCTACCTGCTGGGTTTAGTTACCGGAGTGCTGCTGCTGATCTGGCAGCAGCGCCGACAGCGCCGCCGTGAACAACGGCTGGTGGCTACCCTCAAAGCGACCGACTGGCCCACGGCCCTGGGGCAGGTTGAGCAGCTGGTGCAGACCCAGCCTCAGCAGCAGCGCCAGCTGCGATCGCTAGGCACCAGCCGCGATACCCTAGAGCACATTTTGCAAAAGGCCCCCATTGGCTACCTGCAGGTTGACGAAGAAAATCAGCTGGTTTGGTGCAACGCCCAGGCCAACCGGCTGTTAACGATGAACCAACCCCTGACCGGGTCGGTGCAGCGACGGCGACTGCTGCTAGAGGTAGCCCGCTCCTACGAACTCGATGCCCTGATTGAAGAAGCCCGAGAGCGTCAGGCCTGCTGTCAGCAGGAATGGATGCTCTATCAAATTTCCCCTGATCCGCTACATCCCAAAGAAGAACCGACCTATCCGCTGCGGGGCTATGCCATTCCCCTAGACAATGGCGAGGTGGGCGTATTTCTCGAAAACCGCCAGGAGGCAGCCCTGCTGGTGCAGCAGCGCGATCGCTGGACTTCTGACGTCGCCCACGAGCTCAAAACCCCCCTGACCTCCATTCGCCTGGTAGCCGAAACGCTTCAGCCCCGAGTTGACGAGGCTCAGCGGCGCTGGCTCGACCGCCTGGTCAACGAAACCATTCGCCTCAGCAACCTGGTCGAAGACCTGCTCAACCTCAGCCGCCTTCAGGGGGATCAATTCCAGGGTCTCAATCTCAAGCCCGTCGATTTACCCCAGACGATCCAGCGGGCCTGGGTCAGTCTAGAACCTCTAGCCCAGATAAAGGGGCTAGACCTGGCCTACGCAGGCCCTACCCAGTGCCTAGTGAACCTCGATGAACCCCTGTTTCATCGGGTGCTGCTTAACCTGCTCGACAACGCTATCAAACACAGCCCTAGCGATACCACCATCTACGCCCGCCTGAGTCTGGGCAACTCCCTGGCGACCCCAGCCGACGGCGGAAATCGCCCCGGCCTCTGCCTAGAGGTGATCGACACCGGGGCAGGCTTTAGCCCCAAGGATCTACCCTACATTTTTGATCGCTTTTACCGGGCCGATCCATCGCGCACCCGCAGCGGGTCGGCGGCAGATTTAGCACCCGCCGACCCTGGGTTAACCCCGGCGGTGAGTCGCGGCTCTGGCCTGGGTCTGGCCATTGTCAGCCAGATTGTAGAGGCCCACAGCGGCACCATTACCGCCGCTAACCACCCTGACCTGGGCGGGGCTTGGCTACAGCTGCACCTACCGGCTGAGGCTATGTTAGACCAGCCCGAGGGGGCGATCGCCGCCAAAAAAACGCCTAGAACCCCACCTAAGAACCCGTAACTCAGCCCCCCCAATTTACACAAATATCAAATCGTCCCTATTGAGAACTTATACTCAGCCCCCATCAATTGCTGTCATACTGGGTGAGCGGGTCAACCCAAGCCCGGCGGGCTACCCGCAGTAATTGGTGCCAGATATGGCAGAGCGACTACAAAAAATTCTTTCCCAGTACGGGGTTGCCTCCCGGCGGCAGGCCGAGGAGCTAATCACAGCTGGGCAGGTGCAGGTCAATGGCGCCGTTGCCCACTTGGGCCAGCGAGCCGATCCAGAGTGCGATCGCATTGAGGTCAACCACCAGCCGATTCAGCCTAACCATCGACCCGCCCAGCACTATCTGCTGCTGCACAAACCCCTGGGCATGGTTTCCACCTGTGCCGACCCCGAGGGTCGTTCCACCGTGCTCAGCGCTCTGTCTCCCGACCTGCACAACATTGGCATTCACCCCGTCGGCAGGCTCGATGCCTACAGCACCGGGGCGCTGCTGCTCACCAACGACGGCGACTTCACCTTTCGCCTCACCCACCCCCGCCATGACGTCTCCAAAACCTATGTAGTGCGCCTAGAGGGGCAGGTTGCACCCACAACTCTGGCCACCTGGCGTCAGGGCATTGAGCTAGACCACCGGCCCACCCGCCCCGCCCGCATCCGGGTGATTGCCGCTGACAACCACCACACTCGGCTAGAGATTATTCTTCAAGAGGGGCGTAATCGACAAATTCGTCGAGTCGCTGAGGCCCTCGGGCATCGGGTGCTAGACTTACACCGGGTTGCGGTCGGTTCGGTCTCCCTGGGCAGCTTAGATGTGGGGGCTTACAGGGCTTTATCATCTGCCGAAATTGAGGCATTATTGGCTGAGTCATCGGTTTCATCAGCCGCCCCAGTCTGTGTACCTCAGCCATCAGCTAGCCATCCATCATCTTGAGCCCAAAATTCTCTATATGAAGACAAAAGAGTTGGTCAATCCCAATGCTCTCTACCGGGAGCAGCTCTCAGAACTCGGCACCCTGCTGCGGGCCGCGCGGCAGCAGCAGGGGCTAGATCTGGAGGTGATGGCGGCCAAAACGCTGATTCGGCCCAGCCTGCTAGCGGCGATCGAGCAGGGTGACCTCGACAGCCTGCCCGAGCCTGTGTACATCCGGGGGCTAGTTCGCCGCTACGGTGACGTGCTTCAGCTAGACGGCGAAACCCTGGCCAGCCAGTTCTTTACTCCGCCCAGCATTCAGCGCCGCTCTTGGCAAGAGTCTCCCGCCGCTCAGTTGCGCCCTTTGCACCTCTACGGAGCCTACTTTGCGCTGCTGATAGCCGCCATTAGCGGGCTGTCCTACGTGCTGAAGCAGACCGCGCCTGAGGCCACTATGCTGCCGCCCCTGGCCCCCCTCAGCGAGGTCGAAACCGCCACCGCAGATAACGCTCCCGACGACAGCACGACGGCCTTAGCCCCAGAGACCAACGAGCCTCAGGCCCCCATCACGGTCAAAATGACCCTCACCGGTCAGTCATGGATCCGCATCACCTCCGACGGCAAGACCGAATTTGAAGGCATTTTGCAGTCGGGAGATACTCGCCTTTGGCTGGCTGATCGAGTCCTCACCATTCGGGCGGGCAACGCGGGCGGCGTGATGATCAGCTACAACAACGAGCAGGCAGAGGCCCTAGGCCAGCCCGGCATGGTGCGCGAAGTCACCTATTCTCCAGGTGAAGCCATTAGCTTCGCCTGGTAAATAAACTAAAAACTGATCCAGGATCTCACCGCGATCAACCCAACGCGCCAAGTTCGCATCCTCAGCATGTCCTTTGGCACATTCTCGGAATGTCTTTTAGCTGAGATCTTTTTAAGCCCTGCGGTTTCAGCATCCCAGCCAAAGCCAGCTCAAGCCGCAGGGCCAGTTTTTGAGGTGCGAGTCCCCTTACCCGACTACCTTTTCTTCACCGAGCTGGTTAAGGTCGGGTTCACGACGGGGGTAGCGGTGGTCTCACCCCCTTCCAACTGCTGCATGTCAAGAATAAAGGGCAGGTTGCTGCCTTGGCCCATCACTAGCACCTTGGGCACTTGAGCACCGCCGTTTTTCCAAGCCTCGATCGCTTCTTTTTGCAGCACTAGCTGGCCACCCTGGGCCTTGAGGGTTTCGGCAATCAGCCGCTGGGCCTCGGCTTGGCCCTTAGCTCGGTTGATTTCAGCCTGGGCCTCCTGCTCGGCTTCTTGAGCAATGTAGACCGCTCGACGGGCGCGCTGCTCGGCAATTTGCTTATCTTCTACGGCCTTGGCAAAATCGGTCGAGAAGGTCAAATCGACCACGCTGGTGTCAAGCACCAGAATGCCGTACTTGGCCAAGCGGGTGGTGAGGGCGTCGTCAAAGTCTTGCTTCAGCTCGGCCCGCTGGGTAATCGCCTCTTCAACGGTGCGGCGGGCGGCGGCAATCTTAAACGACTCCTGGGTCTGGGGTGCGACAATCTTAGACACTAGGTTTTCGAGGGTGCCCTGGGTGCGGCGAATATTCACCACCTCGGTGGGGTCGAGGCGAAAGTTGATGGCAAAACGGCCCGAGAGGTCTTGCAGGTCTTTAGTGGAGCTTTGGGCTGGCACCTCAAATTTCTGCACCGTCACGTCGTACACGTCTACGTTAGACACCAGGGGCGGCTTCCAGTGAATGCCCTCGAGCAGGGCCCCATCCTGAGATTTACCGAGAACGCTAAGCACCCCGGCTTGGCCGGGATTGACGATAACAAAACTGCTGGTCACCAGGGCTAGGGCCACGATGGCGAGAAAACTGAGCACCACGGGGGGCCAGTTGAGAGTCGAAGATTTCAACAGAAAGTCCTTATTGCATTGCCCCTTTAAGGTATCGGCTATTGGGCCAGGGCGGGGGAGTTCTTCAATAAGGCTGCGGATTGCGCACCTCCACCCGCTACTCAGGTAGCCCAGTGACCTGGCCCGCCCCGGCCACTACCTCGCCCACCAGGTAAGCCGCCACCTGATGCTGGGCCAGCCAGCTCAGGGCTTGGTCAACCTCAGCGGGGGGAACCACCAGGGCAAACCCCAGTCCCATATTAAAGGTGTGGTAAAGATCGGTCTCGGGTACCTGCCCTGCCTCAGCCAGCCAGGTAAATAGCGGCGGCACCGACCAACTGCCTGGGGTCAGGTGGATACTCTGATCTGCCCCTAGACAGCGGGGCAGGTTTTCGGGCAGGCCGCCACCGGTAATGTGGGCCATACCGTGGATGGTCAAACCCTCGCGGCGGGCCTTGAGCACGGGGTTTACATAGATGCGGGTGGGGGTTAGAAATAGCTCTCCGAGGTTGAGGTCGCCCAGGGCTGGTACCGACTCATCCCAGCGGTAGCCGGAGCCGCCGTCGGGGCGCTCGCCCTCGGCCACCACCTTGCGCACCAGACTAAAGCCGTTACTGTGCACACCGCTGCTGGCCAGACCAATCACGCGATCGCCCACCTGCACCTGGCTGCCGTCTAAGATTTGAGATTTTTCCACCACGCCCACGCAAAACCCGGCTAGGTCGTACTCACCAGGACCGTAGAACCCCGGCATTTCAGCGGTTTCACCCCCCAGCAGGGCACAGCCCGCCTGGCGACACCCGGCCACAATGCCCTCCACGACATCCGCTAGGGCCGCCGGCTCCAGCTTGCCGGTGGCCAAATAGTCGAGAAAGAAAAGCGGCTCGGCCCCGCTGGTGAGAATATCGTTGACGCACATGGCTACCAGGTCGATGCCGACGGTGCTGTGGCGCTGGGTGGTTTGGGCAATTTTGAGCTTGGTGCCCACCCCATCGGTGCCCGACACTAGCACCGGCTCGCGGTAGCCGGTGGGCAATTCGCAGAGGCCGCTAAACCCGCCCAGCCCGCTGAGCACCTCAGGACGGCGGGTGCTCTCCACCATAGTGCGAATGCGCTGTACAAAGCTGCGTCCCGCCTCTACATCTACACCAGCATCCCGATAGTCCATGGGGTTAATCCTTATGTGTGGCCAATCTCTTACCTTAGAAACAGGGGTCAGCTTCGTCAATGGGTGTCAATGGGCTCTTCAGTTAATAGATTATTTGGCGGGTTGTTAAAAAGAGGAGGTATTCAAGGCAGAAAAAGCAGTGATAGAAATGCTCAAGGGTTGACCCTCAGTTCTATGAAAACCTAGGTAATTCGGGATCCAAATTCTGCGATCGCACCCCAAATCCTTCACCATCAGTCCCCGTATTTTGCCGTCACGGGAACCGCTCTTGTTCCAGAATTTTGATCCCTTGCTGACAAAAACCGCTCGAATCCGTCAATAGACTGATTGTATTTACATAACTAATATGACCTGACCCATAACAAATCTGAAAGTCAACTCAAGGGCTGTTAGCCCCAGAAAGGCTAGCTGCCGCGCCAGCTTGGGGATTTCTGTGTGAGCAGCTACTTTTTTATTTCGTAGCCGAAAGTTAAGTCCACCGAATCTCCCCGGATTCGCAACGCTGTTTCAACGTGCTAAGTTACATTTCGACAAAAACCGAAGACCGATCTGTAACGGGTAAGGGACTCAAGGCGGTGCCTGTGCTGCCTGTTCTGCTGCTGCTCTACTGAGGCCAGAATTTGTCTCCTGCTCTTCCTGTTGAATTCTTTTGGTGTACATGAAACATTCCGTATTGGGCGGGCTAACGGTTGCCGTTGCCATGTCCGTTTTTGGAGCGCCGTTGCCGAGTCAAGCTCAGGATACTAACCCCAGAGGTCTTTCCCGAGATGCTGAAGCCAAACATTCTGCCGATGCTCTCTCCGTCTCCCAAGGGACTCTCCCTCAACCCGCTGATTTAGGTGTATTGGTCGACGCCGACCCTTCAAACCCTGAGACCGACAGGCCTGGATCAGACCTACTCATTCAGCCTTCTGACGAAATCCAATCCGCCATCGATCTCGCCACGGTACACCCCCATGCCCTAGACACACGGCAGGCCGCTACCGTCTATATTCGCTCAATTCCGGTGGTGACGGTGTTGGGTGATGAGCTAGAAACTCTCAGCGCCAGCAGCAGCCCTGCTGCGAGTTCTCCTGACCACGAGGCCCCGGCCCAGCGAGCCGACGAAATATTAGCGCACCTGCAAGAGCTAGCGACCGCTGGTGATGTTGCCGATATCGAGGCCCGTTGGGACAGCGACGATGACGCTTTTGTGGTTGCCTGGGGCAATGAAGCCATCTTTACCCTCGACGACCAAATCATCTTGCCCGACACCACCGAAAACCCCGGCGAAGATGCCCTGCATATTGCCAACCGGCTGCGGCGACTGTTGGGTGATGCACCGCCCCTAGCTCGGGTTGAGGGGCTACCCCAGCCTCCAGCCCCTGATCGGCGGATAAGCGTTGTCACTTCGACGCTGAGCGGCATGGCCTCATGGTACGGCCCTGGGTTTCACGGGCGGCGCAGCGCCAGCGGTGAGGTGTTTAACCAAAATGCCCTAACAGCGGCCCACCGCACCTTGCCCTTCGGCACTCAGGTGAGGGTAACGAGCCTGGCTTCAGGCCAGTCGGTGGTGGTACGCATCAATGACCGAGGCCCCTTTGGCCATGGTCGAGTGATTGATTTGTCGGCTGCCGCCGCTGCCCAAATTGGGTTGAGAGCCAGCGGCGTCGGCCGCGTGCAGCTTGAGGTGCTGTCGGCTCAATAGCCGCTTCCCCTCAACCGACCTCGACGCTGCTTTCCTGAAGTAGTTGTGAGTCTGCCAAAACCCCCTCGGTCTCCCCGGCCAGAGGGGGTTCTGGTGAGAGTTTCTGACCTGAAGTTTGGAGCTAAAACACACTGGGGTCATGCAAAAGACATTCCAGAGCAGCGCTTGAACCAATATGTTCTCGACTCTAAATCTGGTAGGGTATTACCGCTGGAAAGGGGTGGCCAGAAGTTCAGCTGTCACACTCACGCAGCGAAGGCACGCAGCGAAGGTAGGACATTGTGCGGGTACTCAAGACGGTTGACGGGATCAGGCGCTATCTGGCCCAGGGGCGCGATGGCAAAGCTATAGCGGCAGCAGATGCCCCAACGGTGGGTCTGGTGCCCACTATGGGCAACCTGCACCAGGGGCACCTCAGCCTGATTGAACGAGCCCGGCGAGAAAATGCCCTGGTGCTAGTCAGCATTTTTGTAAACCCGCTTCAGTTTGGCCCTCAGGAAGACCTGGCCCGCTACCCCCACACCCCCGAACAAGACCTGCACCTCTGTCAGCAGGCCGGAGTCGATGCCGTATTTATGCCCACCCCAGAGGTGTTCTACGGGCACCATGCTCCCCTAGCCACCAATATCACTCAGGTAGTGCCCCCCAGGGGCATGCTGGCGGTGCTGTGCGGCCCTCACCGACCTGTCCACTTTGAGGGCGTGACCACTGCGGTGACTAAGCTGCTCAGTCTGGTGGCCCCCAGTCGGGCCTATTTTGGCTATAAAGACGCGCAGCAGTTGGCGATCCTCAAACGCCTCGCCAAGGATTTGAATTTGCCTGGCAAGATCGTTGGTTGCCCGACCGTGCGAGAGGCCAGCGGCCTGGCCCTGAGTTCGCGTAATGTCTATTTGAGCGCCACCGAGCGGCAGCAGGCGGCAGCACTCTATCGGGGGTTGATGGCCGCCCAGGATCTCTTTAAGGCCGGGGAGCGCCACTGCCCAGAGCTGGTGGCGGCGGTGCGGCAAGAATTAGCCCATTCGCCGACCATGCAGCTCCAATACGTGGAGGTGGTACACCCCGAAACTCTGCTGCCGCTGGACTTGATTGAAACCCTAGGCATGCTGGCGGTGGCAGCCTACTTAGGCGACACCCGCCTGATCGACAATGTGCTGCTGCGCGATCGCCAGCCGATTGTGGCCATTGACGGCCCCGCCGGGGCGGGCAAGTCGACGGTGGCCCGCCAGGTGGCCCAGCACCTCGGTTTGCTCTACCTCGACAGCGGGGCCATGTACCGGGCGGTGACCTGGCTGGCCCTAGAGCGAGGGGTGGATGTGCAGGACGAGGTGGCGATCGCCGAGCTAGTCCAAGACTGCGACCTGCACCTCACGGCCTCGGGCGATGACCCCGCCTTTGCCGCCTACCCCAGCCGCATCTGGCTCAACGGCCAGGAGGTCACTCAGCTGATTCGCAGCCCAGAGGTCACAGCCCAGGTGTCGGCGGTGGCGGCCCAGCCCACGGTGCGAGAAACCCTGCTTCAGCAGCAGCAGCAGCACGGGGTGACCGGTGGCGTGGTGATGGAGGGCCGCGATATTGGCACCGAGGTGTTTCCCCAGGCGGAGCTAAAAATTTTTCTCACCGCCTCGGTGGCAGAAAGAGCTCGCCGCCGCCAGCGCGACCTGGCCGCCCAGCAGCAGTCGGCGGTGGATCTAAGCGAACTGGAGCGGGCCATAGACGAGCGCGATCACAAAGACAGCAGCCGTCGCGTAGCCCCCCTGCGCCAGGCCGATGATGCGATCAAGTTGATCACCGACGGCCTCTCCATTGAAGGTGTGGTGGAAAAAATTGTGGCGCTCTACGGTGAGAAGGTTCAGCGATAATCAGGCCCATCCACCCACCGACCCATCCACCCACCGACCCATCCACTCCCCCACTCCCCCATGCCCATCACCGGCACCACCCAACTCCTCGGCATCATCGGCGATCCCGTCGCCCACTCGCTCTCGCCCGTGATGCACAACGCCGCCCTACAAGAGCTGGGGGCCGACTACGTCTATGTGGCCTTTCCGGTGGTCTCTGAGGGTCTAGGGGCTGCGATCGCAGGCCTTGCCGCCAGCGGGGTGCAGGGGTTCAACATCACCATTCCCCACAAGCAGGCGATTGTGCCGCTGCTGGCAGAGATCACGCCTGAGGCTCAGGCCGTGGGGGCGGTCAACACCGTGTGGCGCACCGAGCAGGGCTGGGCGGGCACCAACACCGACGTAGCCGGTTTTGTGGCTCCCCTCAAGGCGATGAAAACCTGGTCTGGGGCCACGGTCCTGGTGCTGGGCAACGGCGGTGCGGCGCGGGCCGTGGTGGCGGGCTGCGGGCTGCTGGGCTTTGCGGCGGTGCAGGTGGTGGGGCGCAACCTTGAGAAACTAGCAGCATTTGAGCATAGCTGGGGGCAGTCACCCCTGCGGCCACCGCTGACGGTCCACGGCTGGGACCACCTACCCCAGCTGCTGCCCACCGCCGATTTAATTGTGAATACAACCCCCGTTGGCATGCACACCACTGCGGGCCAAAGCCCGCTTGCCGCAGACCACTTGGCCCTCGCCCCAGCAGGGGCCGTAGTCTACGACTTGATCTACACCCCTCGACCAACCCAACTGCTGACCCTGGCCACTGAGCGGGGTTTGGTTACCCTCGACGGGCTAGAGATGCTGGTGCAGCAGGGGGCCGTAGGCTTAGAGATCTGGCTGCAACGACCTGTGCCCGTCGCCACCATGCGCCAGGCTCTAGTGGATTGGTTGGCGCAGGGAGACTAGAACTAAAAAAATGCCAGTTTAGACACAGAACCCTAAGAGGTAGACACCAGATCTCGCGCCAGAACATTCTGCCAGCTGGTGGTGAGGTCGTCTTCGCTGCGGTGGGCTTCCCAGGGGCCGCTGTCAAACCCAGCAATGCTCCACTGCCCGGTGATGCGACCGCCGGCCTCTGAGACAGTGCCGACGTAGTCAATAGCAGGTGCGCTCTGGGCAAGGTATCGCTTCACAAACTGCACCTGACGGCCCGTCACCGTACCGCTGAGCTGGGCCTCTCCCAGATAGCTATCGTCAAGCACGCTGCCGCTGAGGGTGTTGCCCCCCTGCACCAGCGTCATCTCAAAGCGGGTTGGCGTCTCCCGCTGCCAGTAGGTGCCCAGCCACATACCGCTCAAGTCTGTCATAGGCACAAGTCTGCCACAGACATCCCTGCCCCGTACAGCCTTGCCCATACAATTCCCCACGCAACAGCCTTGCCGATACAATTGACCCTTTACAATTGAAATAGCGAGCAGTGCAAGGAGCCTGGTCCCATCTACACCCGTCCCCTGGCACGACTAATCGAAGAATTTCAGCGGCTGCCGGGGGTTGGCCCCAAGTCGGCCCAGCGCTTGGCGCTGCACATTCTCAAGCGCCCCCAGAGCGAGGTGCAGGCCCTGGCCCAAGCGCTGCTCGACGCCAAGGCCCAGGTGGGACAGTGCTCGGTGTGCTTTCACCTGTCGGCAGACCCAGTATGCGAGATCTGCCGCGCCCCCAGCCGCGACCCCCACACCCTATGCGTCGTGGCCGACTCACGAGACGTAATCGCCATTGAGAAAACCCGCGAGTACCGGGGCCGCTACCACGTGCTGGGGGGGCTGATCTCGCCCATGGATGGCATTGGCCCTGAGCAACTTAACATTGGCCCCCTGGTACACCGGGTCAACCAGGAGAGCACCCAGGAGGTGATCATGGCCATTAGCCCCAGCATTGAGGGCGACACCACCACCCTCTACGTCGGGCAGCTGCTCAAGCCCTTTACGCGGGTCACCCGCATTGCCTTTGGCCTGCCCATGGGGGGCGATCTAGAATACGCCGACGAAGTCACCCTAGCTCGCGCTCTGGAGGGACGACGCGATCTAACTTGAAACTAGCGTTAAGTAGTTAGCCTAAATTAAACGTTGCTGTAGATACTGTGTTGGCCTTGGGTCGTCAAGGGGCTGCTGTGGCCAATTTAGGGGGCAATAGCTTAGTTGGGTCGTACTTTCTTTTGCCCCGAGGCTAACACAGTATCTACGAATAATTGTGATTACCTACTTAGTTCTAACCTTAGTCAAGGCTGCTCCAATTTTGAACTGGTTTTGGCTGGCTAAGCCCGTAGGTTAGATTAGGAGCAACGGGAAGAAGCTCGAATTGTCAGACACCAAGTCAAAACCAATGGGCAGGAACCGATGGGAGTTTTTCTCTACTTTTTGCGCCACGGTCAAACCGCCTATAGCCTCACGGGCGGCTACTGCGGCATGCCCGAAAATGACCCCGGCCTGACCCTCGAAGGGGTGGCCATGGCCCAAGAATTTGCCGACACCTATGCCCATCTGCCCTGGAGCGCTGCTTACATCAGCCCCCTGCGCCGGGCGGTAGAAACCGCTCGCCCCCTCTGCGAGTTACTGGGGCTAGAAATGCAGCTGCGCGACGGCCTGCGCGAAGTCATGTATGGCCGCTGGGAGGGGATGCACCCCACGGTGGTTGATCGAGAGCACCACGACGAGTACGTGGCCTGGCTCACCGACCCGGCCTGGTACGCCCCGGTGGGGGGCGAGCGGGCGGTGGATATTGCTCGGCGTTCGGCCCAGGTGCTCGACGAAATTGAGCGCACCCATCCCAGCGGCCATATTTTGATCGTCTCCCACAAAGCCACCATTCGGATTTTGCTCTGTACCCTGTTGGGCATTGACGTGGGTCGCTACCGCGATCGCATGGATATGCCCGTGGCCGCCGTCAGCGTGGTCGAGCTGAGCCAGCGGGGGCCGCTGTTTCACACCATCGGCGATCGCTCTCACCTGAGCGACCAGCTGCGATCGCTACCCTGCACCTGAGGCCTACATCCTATGCCCCTGAGGCTCTACCTGCTCCGCAATGCCGAAACCGACTACTGCCGCACTGGCCGCTACTGTAGCCGAGATGGAGTAGCGCTGACGGCCCAGGGGCTGCAAATGGCCGACTATTTTGCCAAGGCCTATCACCACCTCGACTGGAAGGCCATTTTTTGCAGCCCCCTCAACCACGCCGCCGCCA
Source organism: Phormidesmidales cyanobacterium (assembly GCA_038256265.1). Lineage (GTDB taxonomy): Bacteria > Cyanobacteriota > Cyanobacteriia > Phormidesmidales > Phormidesmidaceae > Nodosilinea. The sequence continues at coordinate 7,201 of JBBSKN010000075.1, read as the reverse complement.
CCGTCGCGCCCCTCTGCCAAATTACGGGGTTAGCAGTGCAACGCCGTGATCGCCTGCGAGAGCTGTCCTTTGGCCAGTGGGAAGGGATGGCCCCCAGCGAAGTTAACACCACCTTCCACGACGACTACATTCGCTGGCTCGCCGACCCCGCCTGGAACACTCCCACCGATGGCGAAAAGGCCATGCAGGTGGCCCGCCGCAGCTCCGATATACTGGCCGAAATCGAAGACACCTACCCCGACGGCAACGTGCTGGTGGTCTCCCACAAAGCCACCCTACGGATCATGCTCTGCACCCTGCTGGGCATCGATGTCGGTCGATACCGCGATCGCCTAGCCATGCCGGTCACCGCCCTCTCCCTGGTCGAGCTGCTGGAGTACGGCCCCTTCGTGCGTCATCTCAATGACTGCACCCACCTGCCCCCCCACCTGCGCCGCCCCTGGGCCGGCAACGGCTCTGACAGCTAGGCCATCGAGTATGAACAGACTGGAGCTATACCTTGGGGGCTATGCCTTGAGACGGATGGCGCAGGCTATAAAACGCGCTCAGATGGGACTCAGGCGCTCTGTTGGCTTGCCCCCATCGCTGGGGCGACCTGATTTCTTATTGTCGTTAGATTTGATTTCGTTCCTATGGTGTTTACCCGGTTTATTCCCGCCTTGGCGCCCCTGGCGATTTTAGTAGCTCTTGGCAGCTGCGCCGCCTCACCCCCCAGCACCCCCAACAGCAGTGCTCCTCCCGAAGCGGCCCAGGTCGAAGTCGAGGCCGGTACCGAGGAGCCGGTCGTAGTCGACAGCGTTGAACCAGTCACTGTGGTAGACGGCCTTGAGCATCCCTGGGGCATGACTTGGCTACCCAACGGAGATCTGCTAGTGACCGAGCGACCGGGTCGTCTGCGCCGAATCAGCAATGGAGTATTAGACCCCACTCCCATCGCTGGAGTCCCTAATTTGCTCGCCTTTAGCCAGGGTGGGCTGCTAGATATCACGCTGCATCCCCAATTCGAAGAAAATAGCTTAGTCTACTTAGCCTATGCCGACGGCACCCAGCAGGCTAACCGCACCCAGGTCGCCCGCGCCCGGCTAGAGGGTGATCGCCTGATCGACTGGACTGTAATTTTCACCAACAATCGCGAAAAGTCTGGTGGCCAGCACTTTGGCTCACGGTTGTTATGGCTCCCCGATGGCACTTTGCTGGTGGCTATTGGCGACGGCGGCAATCCTCCCCTTGAGCTTGACGGCGATTTAATTCGCAATCAAGCGCAAAATCGTAGTACTCTTTTGGGCTCGGTAGTTCGCCTAACCGATACAGGCAATGCCCCAGATGACAACCCCTTTGTCGGCGACTCTGAGGCCAATCCCTTGCTCTGGAGCTACGGCCACCGCAATATTCAGGGTCTTGCCCTTGATCCCGAAACTAGTCAGGTATGGTCTACTGAGCATGGTTCCCGAGGCGGCGACGAACTCAATCAGCTAGCAGCCGGTGAAAACTATGGCTGGCCAGTCGTGACCTACAGCGATGAATATTCAGGCGGCCCTGTTTCCACAGAGCAATCTCGTCCCGGTATGGTCGATCCAATCACCTATTGGACGCCATCCATAGCTCCATCAGGGTTGGCAGTTTACCGGGGCGATCGCTATCCTCAGTGGCAAGGGCAACTTTTTGCCGGCGGGCTAGTCTCCCAGGATGTCAAACGCATTGAGGTCGATGCCAGCGGCAATGTAGTGAACCAGACCTCCATCCCCATTGGGCAGCGGGTGCGCGATGTGCGCCAGGGACCAGACGGCTTCCTCTACGTGCTCACCGACGACGCCAACGGGCGTTTAGTACGCCTAGAGCCAGCGTCCTAAAGATCCAAAACAACCGTTCATACAACAAGGACACCCGGTTAAGCCGGGTGTCCTTGTTGCTGGCTTCCATGCCGATAGACTCGCTCCTAAAGCCCCAATCCTGAAGCGACCAATTCTAAAAAGCCCAGAGCCAGAAACTTCTAGATTTTAACCTGAGACATTACAGTTAGAAGATTACACCCTAGGCGGCGTAGTCAAACACCGAGTCTAGATATAGGCGGTTGATGCGGCGATCATTGACGCCGTTCTGCATCAAAAAGAGCGATAGTGCCGCACAAAAAACCCGGTGCTGACTCCAGGACGGATGGGTCTCCACGTAGCCTCGCATCGCCTCAAACAACTCCTCCGGCACCTCTACACTCAGGCTAATTCTCGACGCCATTGCTGCCATTGCCTGTTCACTCATCGCCACTTCCCCAATCTGAAAATTAGACACCAGAACACAGCCCCCTCTAACCTTTTGAGCAGGCTGGATCCCTCGCTGAGCGGGAATCCTAGGACTGCTGCTCGGGTCTGAATAGAGCCGCTGTATAAGCTGGTCGAACCATTGTGACCACAGTGCCGAGGGATGTCAATCTTGCCAAGGTTGCCCCAATCCGCTAGTCCAAACCAACCTCAAACGAGGCATCAAGGGTTTTGGCGATCCCCACACCTTCAATTAGTAGCCGCCGTCACACAGCAGATCGGGTGTACCTGTGAATAACATCAATCCCCTAAGGTGGGACAGATCCTCATGTCGCCGTTGCATCCTGGGGAAAATCTCCATGATCCTGGGGAAAACTCTGGGGAAAACCCCAGGGAAATTAAAATTAAATAAAAATTAAAGCCTGGCTGAAATCTTTTAATAGTTTTTCAGCAGCGCTCCGATTTGGCTGAGCTGCCGCCATCTGCCACCCAGGTAAAAGAGCATTCACAACACAAAAATATGACCGTAACATCAGAAAAATTACGGTCATGATTTAGGATCTCACTATCCTTTAAGATTTGAAATCAGCCGTGCTCCGTTAGTCTAGCGGCGACTCTTCATCAAGCCGAGGATCAAAAGAGTCTGGGGCATCAAGTCCATGGCGCAGTTCGTCTAAATCTTGCTTTTGACTACGGCGAGAAGGACGGCGGTACTTTTTGGTTTGCAGGCGAGGTTCGTGATAGTGCTGCCCTTTCTCCCCCATCCGAACCTTAAGAGCAGCCTCAGGGTCTCGCTGTTGAATCACACCTTCCTGATACTCAATAGCTTCTCCCAGCAGGGTGAGGTAAAACGGGTAGCGCAGCCAGTCTGTGCCTACGGCGCAGCCAGGATCGCCCCGGTGCAGGCAGTCGTTAAACCGACAGGTGTCGAGGGTCAGTCGCTGGCGAATCTCTGGAAAGCATTGGCCCAAGACGGGGGGCGCTAGGGCCAAGTCAGGCTGGTTAAAGCCAGGCGTATCGGCCAAAAAACCGCCCCATGGCAGCTCAAATAACTCCACATGGCGAGTCGTGTGGCGGCCTCGCCCCAGTTTGCCCGACACGGCCCCAGTCCTCAGCCGCGCCTGGGGAATGAGCCGATTGATCAGGCTAGACTTGCCCACCCCCGAGGGCCCAGAGATCACTGTGGTGCGATCGCACAGCTGCCCTTTAAGCCCATCTAGCGACGCTTCGCCCTCAACGCTCATTAGGGTCGCCGAGTAGCCCCACTGGTGCAGCTGGTCTTGCCAGTAGCGCCGAGTCTCAGCACTCACTAGGTCTTGCTTATTCAGGCATAGTGTGACGGGCACCCCCGTCGCCTCAGCCTTCACTAAAAATCGCCCCATCTGCTGGGGGTCGAGGTCAGGCTCGGCCAGGGCAAACACCAGCAGTATCTGGTCGGCATTGGCCACAGGTGGCCGTTCGAGGAGGGTCTGGCGGGGGCCTAGGGCAGTGATCGCCGCTCGCCCATCGGCCCAGTCAATCCCCTCTAGCTGCACTTGGTCGCCCACCATCACCTGCTGTCCAGTCTTCTTCAGCCGCGCCCGGCGGGTACAGAGCAAAACCGGCTGCGGCACACCTGAGTCATCGGCATCCAGCCGCACCCGGTAGTAGTTGGCCTGAATGGCCACTACCACACCCCAAGGGCCAGCGCCCTCATCCTCAGCCATCCCTTCCCCAAAATCGTAGGCTGGCATCACTTAAGCAGGACGACGGACGTGCAGCGTAAAGTAGTCGCTACAGGCTTCCAAATGCTCAACGACGTAGCCCTCCATAGTCAGGCTGTCAGGCACCTGTTCCACGGGTTCTCCCGCATCGAGCCACACCTCAAGCAGGGCACCAGGAGCCATTTTCTCTAGCCGTAGTTTGGTGCGGACAAAGTTTATCGGGCAGGGAGTGCCGCGCAAATCGAGGCGATCGCTGGGCGGAGTAGAAGCAACGCTAGTCATCCGCGAAATAAACCCCCTAAAAAGCCCTCAATGCCACCTCGATTCACCTTTTCACCGCGAACTTCCGCCAGCTTTTCAATTAGTTCGCGCTCTTCAGGTTTCATACGGGTGGGAATATCGACCTGCACAGTAATCAAGTGATCACCCCGGCTAACGGGGTTGCCTAGCTTAGGTACACCGCGACTGTCTAGGGTGAGCACGGTACCGGGTTGAGTACCCGCCGGCACATCTAATTCCTCAGGTCCATTCACGGTATCAATAGGGAGCTTGCAGCCCAAAATCGCCTGTAGATAGCTGATTTTTAGATTAGAGAGAATATTGATGCCGTCGCGCTTGAAGGCCGCATCTTCAGCCACAAACAGATAAACGTATAGGTCTCCTGCTGGGCCGCCCCGCAGACCGGCATCGCCCTCGCTCGACACCCGCAGTCGGGTGCCGTTATCCACCCCCGCTGGCACAGTAATTTTGAGCTTCTTGGTCTCTTGAGTCTGGCCACTGCCGCCACAGACCTCGCAGCGGTCTTCTATCACCTCACCAGTGCCGCTACAGGTTGGGCAAGCCGACACCTGAGTAAAGCTGCCAAAGGGAGTGCGCGTAGCTCGCCGCACCTGGCCCGTGCCACCACAGGTGCCGCAGGCAGTCGCACGAGTACCCACTTTAGCGCCGCTGCCGGTACAGGTACCACAGGTTTCCAAGTGGCTAATTTTAATTTCTTTTTCGCCACCAAATACTGCCTCTTTGAAATCAAGGCGCAGGTCGAGTCGCAAGTCATCACCCCGGGTCGGCCCCCGCCGGCGAGTGCCCTGTCCTGCCCCCCCGGAAAAACCACTGAAGAAACTCTCAAAAATATCGGCAAAGCCGCCCATGTCGCCCATGTCTTGGTAGCCACCGGCCCCAGCCCCTAGACCCGCCTCCCCAAAACGGTCATAGCGGGCACGGGCCTCAGGTTCAGACAGAGCTTCATAGGCGCGATTAATTTCTTTAAAAGTATCTTCCGCCCCAGGATCTTTGTTGACATCCGGGTGGTACTTGCGAGCTAAGCGTCGATAGGCCCGCTTGATCTCGTCTTGATCAGCGTTGCGCGAAATACCAAGCAGGTCATAGAAATCACGGGCCATAGGGGGCTACCTAGACTACTCCAGCAACAATCAAACATTAAACCATTTTAAAAGGAGCGCCCACTTTGACCAGGGGTGATACCCGCCCTTCTAGCCTTTCTAATCTTAGCTCCCATGGGTTTAGACCTTATTGGCCGAGACCCTGTGGGCTGAGACATCGTGCGACTCTGCCTAGTCGATCGCTTCATAGTCAGCGGTGACGGTGGCATCTAGCTCTATATCGTCGTCGGCATCATCGGCATCAACGCTAGCGAAAGCTGATGCTGGAATGTCTAGATCCACATCGGCCCCAGGGTCAGCCTCACGGTAGAAGTTGGCCCCCACCTCAAAGATAGACGCCTGTAGCGCATCAATGCAGCCCTGGAAAGTAACCACATCAATGCTCGGGGTGTGAGTGGCTGCCCGCAATTCGTTGGCCTTTCCTTCTAGATCGGCTCGGGCACCTTCATCGAGCAGGCTGCCGTGGTCACGCAGGGTGGCTTCATAGCTGTAGAACAGGTTGTCGGCCCGGTTCGTGAGCTCCGCCAGCTGTCGCCTGCGATCATCTTCACCCGCATAAGTCTCCGCTTCAATGCGCATGCGGTCAACCTCATCATTGCTGAGGCCACCCGTGTTGGTAATGCAGATGCTCTGGGCTCGGCCCGTGCCCTTGTCAAGCGCCGCTACTTTGAGAATGCCGTCAGCATCAATTTCAAAGGACACCTCAATCTGCGGCACCCCCCGAGGAGCAGGGGGAATGCCGGTCAGCTCAAACTTGCCTAAGCTCTTGTTGTCGCGAGCCATGGCCCGTTCACCCTGGAGCACATGAATTTCTACCGACGTTTGGCCATCGTTGGCGGTAGAAAATACCTGGGACTTGCTGGTGGGGATGGTGGTATTACGCTCAATAATTTTGGTAAACACCTCCCCTAGGGTTTCAATGCCTAAGGACAGGGGGGTGATATCCAGCAGCAGCAAATCTTTGACCTCGCCCCCTAGCACCCCAGCCTGAATAGAGGCCCCCAGGGCGACAGATTCGTCGGGGTTGACGGATCTGTCGGGTGCTTTACCGTCGAAGTAGGCACTAATCGCCTGCTGCACCGCTGGAATGCGGGTAGAGCCACCCACTAGCAAAATGCGATCAATGGCTTCAGGACTGAGATCAGCGTCTTTGAGCGCCTGTTTCACCGGCTCTAGAGTAGCCTGCACTAGCTCCGAGGCAAACTGCTCAAACTGCGCCCGCGTCAAGGCCATTTCCAGGTGCTTAGGGCCTGACTCATCGGCAGTAATAAAAGGCAGGTTGATGGAGGTTGAGGGCATGCTCGACAGCTCAATCTTGGCCTTTTCAGCCGCTTCTCGAATGCGCTGCAGCGCCATACGATCAGCGGCCAGGTCGATGCCCTCCTGCTCCCGAAAGGCGGCGGTCATCCACTCAACAATACAGTTATCAAAGTCATCGCCACCCAGGTGGTTGTTGCCAGCGGTGGCCTTTACCTCAAAGACACCATCTCCCAGCTGTAAAATGGAGACATCGAAAGTGCCGCCACCCAGATCGAACACCAGCACTATCTGGTCTTGATCTTGCTTGTCTAAGCCGTAGGAAAGCGCCGCAGCCGTGGGCTCGTTGATAATGCGCAACACCTCTAAACCCGCGATGGTGCCAGCATCTTTGGTTGCCTGGCGCTGGGCATCGGTGAAGTAAGCGGGCACGGTAATCACCGCTTGGGTAACTTCTGTCCCCAGGTAAGCCTCAGCATCCTGCTTGAGCTTTTGCAGAATCATGGCGGAAACTTCTTGGGGCGTAAACGCCTTACCGCGAATCTGCACATCTACGGTGTTGTCGCGGCCGCTGACGCAGACGTAG
>JBBSKN010000074.1:0-21648 GCA_038256265.1 Phormidesmidales cyanobacterium | reverse complement strand
TAACATAGTTCCCTGATCCTCAATGGCGATGACCGAAATCTCCGGGCGATCTGTGTTGAGGACAGCCGAGTACCCCAGAAACTGACCGAGGTCGGCCACCCATACCACCCGCCCCTGCTCATTTAGAGTACCCAGCAGGAGATGCGATACGTTGGGGATGGGCGTAATGCGATCAGGAGGCTGCTCGATAATGCGGCGAATGCCGGTAGCGGGCAGAGCAAATTCGTCTTCAGCAGTGACAAAAAAGCGCAAGAATAGTTCACCATCAGGCGTCTCAAGCTCTTGCAGCTCTGGATCTTGGTCTTGCCCCGTTTGGGTTAAAAAGTCAGGATTGCCTACCATAGCTTTGTTATTAGTTATCCCCTGAGTAGCTGCTTGACCGTGCCCACCAGTTCCGTAGGCTGAAACGGTTTCGCAATGTAAGCATCTGCTCCCTGCTTCATGCCCCAGTAGCGATCAAACTCTTCGCCTTTAGATGAGCACATCACCACGGGCACATGCTGCGTAGATGGGTCAGCCTTGATGCGACGACACAACTCGTAGCCGTTCATGCGGGGCATGACGATGTCAAGCACAACCATGTCGGGACGTTGGCTTTGCATTTGCTCTAAGGCCTCCATGCCGTCGTTGGCAATAGTGACATTGAGGCCAATACCCCTGAGCAGCTCACTAATCATCTCCCTCTGAGGAACGCTGTCTTCTACCACCAGAACTGTACTCATAGATTGATTCAAAAAGGCCCACGTAATGGCCAGATGTATGACGAGAGATTAACCAGCGCAATCTTTCGCCACCAAAGGTTTGAGATCGAAACGCTCTGCGCTTAACCGGCAGATGATGCAGCTCCAAGGCCTAGGACTTGTGTGACTCTAACGTACCCTCAAACACAGATGATGCTTTCGGTTTAGACCAATTTAACCAACCCAGTTGTTTAGATTATGGCGAATCTTATGGGAATTGATACAAAAACCCTCTGTCTAGGCTAAGGAATGTTACTAGAGCCAGTTGTCAAGCCTGACCGTCTAGGCTGTGTAGGTTTCACCGGGGCATGGAGGCTTCACTAAAGTCAATGTCAAATTCATCCTCGATCGCCTCCGTTAGCAGGGTCTCAGGGCGCGGGCGGTTCAGGTCGCCGGGGCCAACGTATTTCTCGACTAGGGCCAAGAGTTCACCAGAGCCAAAGGGCTTACTCAGATAGTCAGTGGCCCCCACCATTCTGGCCTTAACCCGGTCTAAAAAGCCGTCTTTGCCGGTCAGCATGACAATCGGGGTTTGGCGAAAGACGCTGGAGTGTCTGAGCATGGCGCACAGCTCGTAGCCGTCTAGCTCAGGCATGGTGATATCGCAGAGAATCAGGTTGGGCTGAAGCTGAAACAACAGCCCCAGCGCCTTGAGGGGGTTGCCGATGGAGGTAGCCTCATAGCCCTGGCCATCGAGAATTTTCTCCACCGAATGACGCACAGTACCGCTGTCGTCAACACAGACAATGCGGGGCAAACGCTCCGGATCGGGGCGCTGGGCATTCAGTGCTGGGCTAGTTTCAGCCGGGCCATACACCAGGGTGACCTGCCCCTGCTGAATGGCGGGCACCAGGCTGCGGGCGACGCTGAGCAGATCGCGGCTGAGATAACGAGCAATGCGCCGAATTGAGGTGCGCCCATCCATCCAGGTAACCATGCGCTGGTAAACCTGGTCAGACACGCTGGCCCGAAAGGCCTCTGGGGCCAGCAGCACCGGGCACTGACTGGGAGACTGAAGGTGGGGATGCAGCTGGTGCCAGGTTTGAATTTGCTGGGTGATCCCTGCCACTAGGTCGCTGATGGCGTAGGTCATCAGCTGAGGGCTGAGGGCTGAGCTGAGCTGAAATACAAAGGCGCCGTGGTGCAGGCTGAGCAGATCAAACAAGGTCTCATGCACCATGTGGCTGAGAATAGCGCGCCCCTGTTCGGGGGTAAGCAAATGCTGCTCTAGCAATGCCCACAGGGTGCCGTACTCCAGGGAGTTAAAGGCGGCGATCGCCGCCGTAGTGCTGGGGTCAGGCAGCGCCCGATCAACCCCGTAGCGATGCAGGTGATCGCGCAGACGATCTAGTTTGTTGTCAGTGGTGCCAGCATAAACCAATTGTCCATTGGCTAGAAACACGATCCATGACGGTGGGTCAACTACTGTCATTGCCCCATCAAAAGGCTGACCCAGGGGCTGACCGCTACCCCCATAGCTTTCCAGATAGAGTTCGCCCGTGCGCTGCCCTAGCTCAATCAGCTGCAAGATACTGCGAATATCAATTTCCGACAAATAACCCTGCATGAAGCAACCCAAAGATGGGGACAACGCCCGATTGAGCGGGCTAGCGGCAGCATTTAGCTTGACTCAGCATGCCCTAACTCGACGCCCAATTGTACCCCTGAGCCTGACAGAACTTTACCGAAGTCACGTCATTTAGTCTCTGCCACAAACTCCCACAGGGGACATAAACCTCCGATAAGTCCAGAAGTAGAGTTCTACCGGCAGGAAAACTACAGATCTCGAGCTGAGCTTGATATAGCTTTAGTATATGTGGCGTTTCCCTTTGGCGAGCCGCCGCTGCGCGACCGCCATTATTTGGGGCACACTATTAGTGCTCCTGCCTGTGGCCACTGCCTGGGACACGGCTTGTCTACCAAAAGATCACAGCTGCCCCAGCCAAAATTAGCTAAGATGCCAGGTAACTTTAGCAGCACGGCCCAAACATAGGTGAGCCTAATGTTAGGCAAGGCTTTTGGAGACCGGCTTTGGTTCTTGGGTAGGTAGTATCCAAGAGCAGCATCGGCCCGAGATTAACTTGGTTCCTTCAAATGAGTGGCCGCCCCTGTAGCAACCTATAGTTCAAATGGGTTGCTACAGGGTTTATCAGAAGTCTTAGATGAGACTAGGATAGGCAATGAACCCAAGGGAGCCAGAGGGGTTAGCCCCTCTAAGATAAAATCCTAAGCCTAGGGCCAGGCTCTATGGTGTACGGGCAGAATGTAAATTCAGACACATTCAGATGCCCACTAGTTGAGTCCTTAATTGGGGTAGGTGTTCAGCCAAGGCATTATTGTTTCTAGTCGTTCCTGATTTGCCGCCCCCAAGATCTGCTTCTCCTGCCCGTTCCGTCTTCGCCTACTCCGTTCTCTAAAATCGACCTTCTAAGCCACGAGGATCACCAGCGTGCTGTACCTAGCAGAAGTCCAAAAAAAGACCGGGTTTATTGGCAGCGGTAAGCCTGAGTTTAAACTGCTGGCTTGCCAGCGCAGTGAGCACAGCTGGAGTGCTGTTGCCGGTGATGAGTCCTTAGCCGCTCCAGATGATGCCTCTTACAACGCCGGGGCTCTGGTGATGGTAGAAGTCAGCGGCAATCGACAAGTGCAGCGCCACTACGAAGCCGGGCGCACCCTGACGAGTATTTTGCAAAATTTCTCCAACCTGAGTAAAAAATCTAAAACCCAGGAAGAAGAGATTGAGCAGTGGAAGCAGTCACTTACCTTCCAGAGCCAAGAGCTAAACCGCCGAGAACTAGAGTTAGAGACCCGCCAGGAGCAGGTTGAACAGGCCGAAGCAGACCTAGAGCAGCTTGATAGCCAGCGACAGGAACTCGAACAACTGCGCCAAGCCTTGGAGCAGCAGCAGGAAGACCTGAATCGCAAAAATCAGGATTTGGAAGGTGCATGGGCACACCTCAACGGTGAAACCCGACTGCTAGAAGAGCAGCGTAGTGAGGTCAGCATCACTGCTGGGCTCGACTCTGAGCAAGTGGCCAACCTCCAGGGGGCGCTCAATCGCCTCACTGAAGCAGTTATGCCGGTTGAAGCCCTGCGCGCCCCTCTCACCCACGCCACCGATGGGCTTAATTACCACCAGGGACTGTTGGGGGACTATCGCCAATCTCTCGAAAACCAGCGTCAGAGCCTAGAGCAGCGCCAGCAGGAGATTGATCAGCAAGCCAGTGAGCTGCAACAGCGCTGGATCGACTGGCGGCAGAGTGAAGCTGTTTTAACAGCAAAACGCGAAGACCTTAAGCTTAAACAGCAGACCGTCAAGCTTCGACAAGACCAGCTTCAGGCCCTGTCAACCACGCTCCAGGCCCAGGGCAATCTGCACCAAAAGATCTATGACTTGCTCAACACCACCGATAAGGTACGACTGAGCAAGAAGGTCGACGTAGCTTCCCTAGAAGCCCTGGAGTTAGACCAACTCCAAACCCTGGTCAGCAACTTGGAAAAAGATTTGGAAAAAATGTCTCGCTTTGTCTCTGACCAAGAGGATGAGCTGACCCTAGAGCAGCAGGCCTTAGATGAGATCAAGGCAAGAATTGAGCTGGCCAGCGAGTTTGACCGCCTCCAGCTCGGGACAGAACTGGCTGAGGAAGAAGACCGCCACCAAATGCTCAACGAGACTCTGGTAGGTCAGCGGCGTAACCTGATTGAGCGGGAAGAGGTATTGGCTCAGCACCAGGCGGTGCTGCGGAGACGCCAGGGCATCGCTGTGGAAGAGACGCCAGTGAGCGCTGTCGATCTGGAGCCACTGCTCAACACCATCGATACCCAGCGACAGCAGACCACTGAAACAATCCAGGCCGTAGAGACTGAGATTAAACAGAACCAAGAGAGTGTCAGCCAGCTCAAGCAAATGATCGCTGCTGGTGAAACCGCTCTGGTTACTCAGCGTGCTGAGGTCGAAGCATTTGAGGCTGGTCTGCACCAACACCAGCGAGATCTAGCGGGGCTAATGGGTAAGCTGGCCGTCTGTGAAGAGCTGCTTAACCCAGCCCAGGAGAGCAGTAATGGGCTGAGGCAGTCATTAGACGACCTAGCCAGTGCCGTGACCAAGCTCCAGGAAGTGAACGACTATCAGCTCCAGGCCATTGCTGAGCTGCGGCAAACCGTGGTCAGCGTGGGTGCTCCCCAACTGGCGGCATCTTAAATAATTGTCTCCGGCTCGAGATGCTAACGGCAGCTAGCCGCCTCAGTCCCGGTGGTGAGTCGATTAACTATGCCCTATGTTGAAGGCTATCATTCCCGCGCAGAGTCTGTCCTGCGAAGGCGTGGGGCGGGAACCCAGTTTGGAGTAGGTTGCTTCGCGTAGATTTCCGTTTTCACGGGAATGACGGGCATTGCCTGAGCGTGATGAATAATGCAGGCTAAGCTAGATAGCCAGCGCTATATATTTAGGAAATTGCCCATGATCTGGGTCAACGAGCAAATTGATCCGTCTGGCTTGATTTATTCTTGCATTGCCTGTGGTGATAAAGCCCAGGCTCAGGCTTGCCATCGATCATTTCAAGACAACCTGACGGAAGAACAGAAAGCAGAAGGTTGGATAGCCCAAATGCGGCTGGTGGAATCGTGGGATGAGGTGCCGGTCAACGCCCTGAAGCTAAGTTTTTAGAAGGGTTTGTTCACGGCAGTCAAGTTGCCGGGCGATCGCTCACCAGCTTGACTGCCGCCACCGCCACCGCTGATCGAGCAGGGTACGACTCAACACCCGCACTGGCTCTTGACTTTCCCCAGAAAACAGGGCGAAGTCTATCGGCCCCCAGGTGTGTTCAGAGGCTTCTGCTAGGGCTAGCAAGAAGGGATCGTCTAGGGCAATGCGGTGGTCAAAGCGCAGGGTGAGCAGCGGTAGACCGCCGTGACCAGCCCCGGAGACAAGGCCCCAGTCGTGCTGGTCTAACATGGCCTGGAGCGGCTGGTCGGCAGAGCTGCGAAAATGTTGCAGCTGCTGCTGTTTTTGTCTGAGTTCTTGCAGGAGTTGGTGATTGGTCAACATCGTGCCCCTCTGTGCCCCTCTGCGAATATCAGTGATTTAAATACCCCCCTTTGAGTGTAAGGGGCAGTTTAGTCTGTAGAGTTAAAGACTTTCTATTACTCTGTCGCTAACGTTCCCCTAGTAGTGCTATGCCCAATATTGATTACATCAAGCTAGATCAGTTCTTAAAACAAACCCAGGCGGTGGGTACCGGGGGGCAGGCCAAACTGATGATTCAAGACGGTGAGGTCAGGGTCAACGGTGAGATCGAGGTGCGGCGCGGCCGCAAGCTGGTGACGGGCGATCGCGTGGAGTTAGAGGGGCACAGCTGGCTGGTCAACCTTGCTGACCTGGGGTAAGGCGATCGCTCCGGCTAGGAAAGGATTTCTTGATCAAAGTTTATAGACCTGTTAAGCAATCTCGAACCTTGCCTGGGGAATGCTGAACCGGCCACCTGGTTATGAACAATGGCTCATAGCCTAGTATTGGGTTTGAAGTCTAAGGTATGCGGTTTAAGGCAAGCCGTGAACCTCAAACCGTGAACCCCATTGACCTGTCATCTTGGGCTTGGCAGCCTACTAGGCACGGTAACTGTTATCTATTAAGCGAAACCCTATGACATTAAGCGATATTTTGCATGATCAGACCCTGAAGGCCAGGGTGGTGGATGACTGCACCCGCCTCATTGATCGCCAGGTCGCCGCCAAAGGCGGCCTCGGGGGTATGGCTCTAAAGGCCACCTACGGTATGGTCAAAGGGGTGGGGGCAGGCTACATTCCGGGAGCCATTGGGCGAATTTTGCCGGAGGTGGTGACCTCCCTAGAGCCGATGTGGGTCGAGGGAGAGCGGTTGGGTGACCCGGTGGCTTATTTGAGCCAAAACCAGATCCAGGCTGCCGACGTTATTCTCGGCGTGACCGACAGCCGCATTGCCAACACCAACAATGGTCTAGTGAGGTCGTCCTACAGCAAGCTGCGTGAGTCGGTGAAGGGGGACGTGGCCGGGGCGGTGCCGGGGCTGGCCGAAATTTTGGGCGCTCACAGCTCGGTGTCTCCGTAAACACCAGTAAAAACAACCGCCGCTGGGACAGCGGCGGTTCTGCAGTTACCCGTACTCATCCAGGGATTTGGTAGAGCCTGTCCCAGTAGGGCTCGGCAAACTTTACCAGCCAGTCTTTGATGTGGTAGGTGGCCCGGCAGTCGTCTTCGTTGTAGCGCAAGATAGATTCTAGGTAGGCGCGATCGCCAGTTTCGGCCCAGGCGTTGTACCAGCAGATCGACTGCGCCCCGTTGGCGCCCTGATCGCGCCAGTCAAACCCCATCCAGCGGGCAATATGCTTGAGGGCGTAGCTCTCGATGGGCAGGGTTACGCCTTCGGTAATGCATTTGTGAATATCAAAAAATCGGTCGAGCAGCGCCTCGGTCTGGCGGTGGGGAGTGCCGTAAAGCTGCCCCAGCTTGCGCACGGTCTGGGCCTCGTAGGGGCAGAAGTGATAAACCGGGGCGTGGGGGTAGGTGTGTACCAGATCGAGAAAGTCATTCCAGGCGCGGCGCTCCTCGCGGTGGCTTTCGGCTAGCAGGGCGTGGAAATTGGTCTCGCCGGTGCGGTTGTTGACCACCAGCACGCCGTGGAGGTAGATCAGGTTTTGGTCGGGGGCCGCCTCGATATCAAAGTACAGCTCGACTTCACCCTCGGGTAAATCTTCGGGCCACAGGGGAAACCCGTGGGGGGCGTGGGGGGCACTGCGGGGAATCGCCCGGTTGTCGATCAGGGCCTGGGCCTGATGCACTAGCTTCTCGGCCACCTGTTCACCAAAGCCGGGCAGAGGGGCCAGGTGGGCAGGGCTGGCCTGGGCGAGGGCGGCCACGGTGGTCAGGTGGTGCTGTTTGAGAAACTCGTAGCGGGCGGGGGTGACGCCGGGCAGCAGCGACAGGTGTCGAGTGGCCTGGGCCTCAGCGTAGCAGTGGCTAAACCAGTGGCATAGGTCGCAGCGGCTGTGGGAGATAAACAGTTCGGGAATGGTGGGCGATCGCAGATCTGCCAGGCAGTGATTGAGCACCGGTTGCAGCTTGAGCATCAGCCGAGCTAAGTCGACGGCGTACATTTGACCGCCGCGCAGGGCTAGATAGCTGGCATCGGGCCAGACCCCCTGCACCCGCGACAGCAGGTAGGCATGGTAAGTCGCCACGACTTGGTAGTCGAGCTTTGGTTTTTTGCCCAGTTTGATATCGATAGGAAGGTAAACCCAGTCGCCCCAGCACGACCAGCCGGGCTGCCTAACCAGCAGGTCGGGCTGGCTGACGAGCTGTACCTCGGCGATCGCCGAGTCGGCCACTAGCACGCCCTGCTGAATGGCCTCGACACCAGCGGCCATGAGGTCGAGGGTGGCCTGGGCACCGCCAGCCCAATCGCCTGAGTCAAAGTGAGGCCGATGGAGGGGGTAATAGTCGTCAAACACCTGTTCCCGGTGCAGCACGCTGTCTTGGCGCAGCTTGAGCAGGTAGTCGGAGGGGGGGACCTGGTGGGTGCGATCGCCGTATAGATCTAAAAAAGCCCGCCGACTACAGCGCTGGTAGTGAAACAGCACATCGTCCGTGAGCCAGCGAATTAGCGATTGAGCCTTAGGAACGACCCCAGGAGCGATCCCAGAGGCGCCCCCCTCAGCCGAAAGCTCCAGGGGGCTTTGCGAACCACCCCCTGTCACCACGTTTTGGTTGAGGGGGTGGCTAACAGACAAGGCGAGTTATGCAGCAGGGGCTAAAAAACAGAAAAACAGATTGCTGAAGTTTGGTTTCACAGGGCAATGTGCCCTGCACCGCCGGGCAACCAAAGGCATAGGCAAATCTAGATAGCCAAAGCTTCAGCGATCTCCATTGACGACCGCTGCCTATCTGGTGCTGAAGCCAACCATAACCCAGGTTGACGATAGGCCTGTTGGTTAAAT
Source organism: Phormidesmidales cyanobacterium (assembly GCA_038256265.1). Classification (GTDB taxonomy): domain Bacteria; phylum Cyanobacteriota; class Cyanobacteriia; order Phormidesmidales; family Phormidesmidaceae; genus Nodosilinea. The sequence continues at coordinate 12,938 of JBBSKN010000074.1, read as the reverse complement.
GCCCGCTGGTCAAATGACAGTACTCATGCTCTTCCTAAGCATGTTATACCCTATCGAGGTTTTCCGGGAAAGGGTGAGCATTGGGTGGCAGAGTCGCACCGGGCAGGGCAATTGAGCCAGCCAACCTAGGGTTGGTGGTATAGGGTAAAACAGAACCCATACCCTAGTTTTTTGGCTTTAGCGTGATTGATTTTCCTTCTCTGGCCACGATTGATAGTCTGATGACCCACCGACAGGGGTTTCCTGCCCTAGATGGCAGGCAGTACTTTAACTACGGTGGCCAGGGGCCGATGGCCCAGAAAACCCTAGAGGCTCTCTTTCAGGCCCACCGACAGATGCAGCATCTGGGGCCGTTTTCGGGAGCCGCCAACAAGTGGGTGATGAGTGAGACCGATCTGACCCGCGAGGCGATCGCCGCCGAACTAAACACCCACGCCGACACCATTACTCTCACCGAAGACGTCACCGTGGGCTGCAACATTCCCCTCTGGGGCATTGACTGGCGGGCGGGCGACCACATCTTGCTGTCAGACTGCGAGCACCCCGGCGTGATCGCCGCCGTGCAGGAGCTTTGCCGTCGCTTTGAGATCACTTACAGCCTTTGCCCAATCTTAGAAACCGTCAACGGCGGCAACCCGGTGGAGGTGATAGCGAACCACCTGCAACCCAACACCCGGCTGCTGGTGATCAGCCACATCCTTTGGAATACGGGCCAGGTGCTGCCGCTGGAGAGCATTGTCAACGCCTGCCATGATCGGCCCAACCCGGTGCTGGTGCTGGTGGATGCGGCTCAGTCGGTCGGGTCGCTGCCTCTAGACCTACCCGCGCTGGGGGTCGATTTCTACGCCTTTACGGGCCACAAATGGTGGTGCGGGCCGGCGGGGCTGGGCGGTCTCTACATGCGGCCCGACGCCATGGAGCACATTGCCCCCACCTTCATCGGCTGGCGCAGCATTACCACCGATGCCGCCGCCAACCCCACCGGCTGGAAGCCCAACGGCCAGCGGTTTGAGGTGGCCACGTCGAACTATGCGCTGCTGGGGGGGCTACGGGCGGCGATCGCCCACCAAAACCAGTGGGGCACCGCCGACCAGCGCTATCAGCGCCTGATCGCACTCAGCCAGCGGTTGTGGACTCAGCTGCAAGATCTGCCCCAGATTCGCCCCGTGCGCCAGACCCCTCCCGACTCGGGCCTGGTGTCGTTTTGGGTGCTAGAGAACGGTGAACCTTCCCCCCAATGGCACAAGCGGTTAGTGGATGAGCTAGAAACCCAGGGCGTGTTTTTGCGTACTCTGCAAGCGCCCAACTGTGTGCGGGCCTGCACCCACTACCTGACGCTCGAATCTGAGGTGGATGAACTGGTAGCAGCTATTCAGGAGGCGCTGAAGGCTGGGCAATGAGGTATGCGGTTCACGGTATACCTTGAACCGTACACCGCAAACCGTGAACCCCAGCCCGATTCCCCCAGGTATTCGCCAGGGCCGATGGAGCTAGCGCAGACCCGCTAAAATTAATGGGTCTGATCGTACTTTTGTTCCGCTTGCATGATGGCTCCAGGTTCCGTTGACTTTGTGGATGATTACGATGTGGTGGTGGTGGGTGCGGGCCACTCGGGCTGCGAGGCGGCCCTGGCTTCGGCACGTTTGGGCTGTCGCACGCTGATGATCACCCTTAACCTCGACAAAATTGCCTGGCAGCCCTGCAACCCCGCTGTGGGCGGCCCCGCCAAGTCGCAGCTCACCCACGAGGTCGATGCCCTGGGAGGCGAAATTGGCAAAATAGCCGATCGCACCTATCTGCAAAAACGCATTCTCAACAGCTCGCGCGGCCCCGCTGTGTGGGCGCTGCGGGCCCAAACCGACAAGCGCGAATACGCCGCCGTGATGAAAACCATCGTCGAAAACCAGGAGAATCTGGTGATTCGCGAGGGCATGGTGACCGATTTGGTGCTCGGCCCCAACGACGAGGTGGTGGGGGTTGAGACCTACTTTGGCATGGCCTTTCGGTGCCAGGCGGTAATTCTCACCACGGGGACATTCTTGGGCGGTACCATTTGGATTGGGGCCAAATCAATGGCGGCGGGCCGGGCCGGGGAGTTTGCCGCCGTTGGCCTCACCGACACCCTCAACCGCCTGGGCTTTGAAACCGGGCGGCTGAAAACCGGCACCCCGGCACGGGTTGATCGCCGCTCGATCAACTTTGACGCGCTCGAACCTCAGCCCGGCGACACCGACCTGCGCTGGTTTAGCTTTGACCCCGAGGCCTGGGTGGAGCGAGAGCAAATGCCCTGCCACCTCACCCGCACCACCGCTGAGACCCACCAGCTGATTCGCGACAACCTTCATCTGTCGCCGATCTACGGCGGCTGGGTCGATTCTAAAGGTCCCCGCTACTGCCCCAGCATTGAAGACAAAATCGTCCGCTTTGCCGACAAAGACAGCCACCAGATTTTCTTGGAGCCAGAGGGTCGTGACATTCCTGAAATCTATGTGCAGGGTTTCTCCACCGGGCTGCCTGAGAACCTGCAACTGGCGATGCTGCGCACCCTGCCGGGTCTAGAGCGCTGCACTATGCTGCGCCCCGCCTACGCCGTGGAGTACGATTATTTGCCCGCCACCCAGTGCTACCCCACGATGATGACCAAGCGGGTGGCGGGGCTGTTTTGTGCGGGCCAGGTCAACGGCACCACCGGCTACGAGGAGGCGGCGGCCCAGGGCTTTGTGGCCGGGGTCAACGCCGCCCGGCTGGTGCGCGGTCAAGACCTGCTCGTCTTGCCCCGTGAGCACAGCTACATCGGCACCCTCCTCGATGACCTCTGCACCAAAGATTTGAGGGAGCCTTACCGGATGCTGACCTCGCGCTCTGAGTATCGGCTGCTGCTGCGCTCAGACAATGCCGACCAGCGCCTCACCCCTCTGGGCCGAGAGATCGGGCTGATTGATGATCGCCGCTGGGATCTATTCACCCGCAAGTACGGCAATATTGCCGCCGAAAAAGATCGCCTCCAGGGCACTCGGGTCAAAGAACACGACGCGCTGGGCCAGCGCATTGCCGCCGACACCGACCAGCGGATCAAAGGGTCGATTACCCTGGCCGACCTGCTGCGCCGTCCGGGGTTTCACTACGGCGACCTCGACCGCTACGGCCTGGGGAATGCCGAACTAAGGCGCGAAGAAAAAGAAGGGGCCGAGATCGACATCAAGTACTCGGGCTACATTCAGCGGCAGCAAAACCAGATCGACCAGGTGGCTAGAAACACCAACCGCAAGCTGCCCGAGTCTTTGGACTATGCCACCATCGAAACCCTCTCGAAAGAGGCGAGGGAAAAGCTCAACCAGATTAAGCCCCTCACCGTGGGCCAGGCCTCGCGCATTGGCGGCGTCAACCCGGCGGATGTGAATGCGCTGCTGGTGTATTTGGAGCTGCGATCGCGCCGCTCGGCGACCAGTGAGGGGTTGGTGGGGGTTTAGGGTGTTGGGTTTTAGGTGTCGGGCTCTGTAGGGGCGAATCGCATTCGCCCTTCTGAATCGGGGGTAGCGTGCTTTCGAGCCCCTAGCGCAGCAGCTGATCGATCATGCGATTGGCCTGAGATTCGTAGCTGCCGCCAAACAGGGTGAAGTGGTTGAGCACGTGGTAGAGGTTGTACAAAATTTTGCGGCGGGCGTAGCCCACACCTAGGGGATAGGCGGCGTTGTAGGCAGTGTAAAACGCCTCAGGAAAGCGGCCAAATAGCTCGGTCATGGCGATGTCTACCTCGCGATCGCCATAATAAGTCGCCGGGTCTAAAATCACCGGCTCGCCGTCGGTAGTCACCGCCGCATTGCCCGACCACAGATCGCCGTGCACTAGAGCCGGGGCAGGGTCGTGGCCCGCCAGCAGGTCGGGCAGCGCCATCAGCAACTCGTGCTGACGCGGAAACCGCCCGCCACGACGGCCCGCCATGCGAAACTGGTGGCGCAGCCGGTGCTCTCGGTAAAACTCCAGCCAGGTGGCCGTCCAGGGGTTGGGCTGAGGGGTGGCCCCAATGGTGTTGGTCTGGCGCCAGCCAAAGCCCTGATCACTCGTCGCCCGATGCATCGCCGCCAGCTGTTCACCCATGCGGCCCCAGGCATCGCCGCCGCCGCCCAGCTCCAGCCATTCCATGGCGATGTAGGCCGAGCCATCGGCGGTGCCCCAGCAAATCGGCTGGGGTACGCGGATGGTCTGGCTGTCGTACATATCTCTCAGGCCCAGAGCCTCGGCCTCAAACATGGCGATCTGAGCGGCTTGGTTAAGCTTGATAAAGAACGACCGATTGCCGTCGCTGAGCTGGTAGGCCTGGTTAATGCAGCCGCCTCCCACTGATCGCCGCTCCTGCACGGCAAAGGCGGTACCCGTCTTAGCGCTGATGTGCTGCGCGATCGCACTCCACATGGTCACACCTCCTAAACCGCAGGCCGCAGCGCCATCACCCCGTAGGCGTCGCCAGAAAGATAGGTCTGCGCCGCCTTGAGTACGTCCTCTACCCCGAGCTGTTGAATGTAAGCGGGGTAGTTGAGGCCGTCAGCAATGCCCCCGGTGAGGGTGTGGTAGTAGCCGTACAGCCCAGCGCGATCGCTCGGGGTTTCGTTGGCAAAAATAAACCGATTGGCCACCTGGGTTTTGACCCGCTGCAGCTCTGCCTGGCTCACCGACTGCTGCCTGACGGTGTGAATGTGCTGGGCGATCACCGCTTCCACCCGCTCTAGATGTTCAGCGGGCAGCTGTGCCGAGATCATAAACACCCCCTGGTGGGCCAGGGTCATGTTGCTACAGCTGATGCCCGTCACCAGCTTGCGGTCTTCGCGCAGGTCGCGCACCAGGCGCGAGGTCAGCCCCCGCCCCAAAATCGAAGCCAATACATCCAGCCCGTAGGTGTTGGCTAACTGGGCCACCCCCGGAACCCGCCAGGTCATCACCAGGCGAGCCTGGGTCAGCACCGGGTCGGCGTGGTCAGCCCGCCGCACCGCCGCGAAGGCAGGCTCTAGCTCGCCGGGCAGCAGCGGCTTAAACCGATCCATCGAGTCGGTTGAGTCGGTTGAGTCAGCTGAGTTGGCGGTGGCAGCAGCGACATGGCGCTGGGCCATGGCCTGCTCAAACCCCTCCGCCACCGTGGCAATCAGCGTCTCCACCGGTAGGTTGCCCACCGCCACTGCCGTCATATTCTGCGGCTGGTACCAGGTGGCGTGAAACTCGCGCATCTGCTGCGCCGTTAGCCCCTCCACCACGGCCGTTGGCCCCAGTACCGGACGGCGGTAGGGCAAGCGATCAAACACCAGCTCCATGGTGCGGGCGTAGGTGCGGCGGCGGGGGTTATCGTCGGCGCGGCGAATCTCTTCTAGGATTACCGGGCGCTCTCGCTCAAAATCGCGATCGCTGAGCCGCGGAACCATCACCATTTGAATTTGCAGCGGCGCTAAAGCCGCAAAGTCTTGGGGCGCAGTGGTGACGTAATACTTGGTGTAGTCTTGGCTGGTGGCCGCGTTGGTAAACGCCCCGCGATCTTCGACTCGACGCTCAAATTCACCACACTGAAGCTGCTGGGTGCCCTTAAAAATCATGTGCTCTAGAAAGTGAGCCATGCCGTTGATGGCGTCGCTTTCCACCGCTGACCCCACCCGCAGCCACAGGCTTAGATTGACCACGTCCAAGGGCATTTGTTCAGCGATCACCGTTAGGCCATTGGGCAGTCGGCGAATGGTGGGCGACACCAGACAAGAAGGCAAATCGGCCGTCGCTGAGAGCAAAGCCATAGAAACTAGCAACCTGTAGACACGTTGGGCAATTAACAGAAAGCACATTAAAGCTTTGAATATCTTAACAACTGAAACGCCCACCGGGAAAAATCCCTCTGCGGCTCCGCGACCTTGAGCAACTACTGCCTTGGCCGTCAAGAGCACCAAAGCAAGGGGCTGTTTTCTAATATCTGGGCCAAAATGGTAGAACTTTATGGCCCATTATCCTGAAAGTAATGTAAATTCCTGGTGTGAGCACGGCTCCGCGGAGGTCAGATGGGAACCTGGATAAAAGAAACAGACATCGCAATTTACCTAATGCAGGGAGGCTACTGGATCTCTCGCATCACCAAATATCCCTCCAACTCCAATCCCAAAGAGCAGGTGGTGAACATTGGCAGCATCAAAACCTGGTTTTTGCGCAGCGACTATCCCCGCGCCATGACGGTGTCGATTGGTACCGGTGCGCCAGAACCGCAGCCCATGCCACCGCCGCCCCCACCGCCGCCGCCCAGCAGCACCATCAACGCCGCTGCGCTAGAGATTATCAAAGGGTTTGAGGGCCTAGGTCTCAACGCCTACCCAGATCCCGGCACCGGGGGAGAACCCTGGACTATTGGCTATGGCCACACCTCGGCGGCGGGGCCACCCCAGGTCTACCAAGGCCTAACTATCACCCGTGCCGAGGCCGAAGAGATTCTCAGACGCGACCTGACCAAATACGAGAAAGCCGTCACCAGTGCCGTGACCCGTACTCCCAATAGCGATCAGTTTTCGGCCCTGGTGTCATTTACATTCAACGTGGGGACGGGCAACCTGCAATCGTCTACCCTGCTGAGAAAGCACAACGCCGGAGATTTTGCCAGGGCCGCCGAAGAGTTTGGCCGCTGGGTCTACGCTGGGGGCAATGTCATGCAGGGTCTAGTGCGGCGACGCCGGGCGGAGCGGGCTCTGTATCTCAGTGAAAACTGGCGACAGTTTCTTTAAGGCTCCACCCGTGTGATTTTGGCGGGATTGGGGATCGGGTTTTGGGTGTCAGTTTCACGGTTTAGGGTATACGGTTTAAGGCAGACCTTGAACCGTATACCCTAAACCGTAAAAACCCCTAACTTGTCATCTCTAGATTGGCGGTCTATGCAGCCTTATTAGGCTGGAGAGTTGAGCGGCTCTTGAAACATTAAGACCTGTGAATCTACCCCCCAGTACTGGGTCTGGTTTTGGGAAAAGTAAGTTGGGGACTTCTAGCGTAGTTAGGTTGGGAATTACTCGCTTGGGCCACCCCTAACCCTCAGGCCTTTTCGTATGACCGATGATTCTACTCCGATCACACCCAGCACTGTAGCCCCCTTAGGGGAAGCTGAGCAGACCTCGGCTGATCGCCCTAGGGCTAGTTTTCACCCATCGGAGCGACATTTGACCATTGTTGAGACCCTAGCTTGGGCGGGGCTAGTCATAGATACTCAGGGCAAAATTTTGCTTTGCAATGATTATCTGCTTAGCCTGACGGGCTGGCAGCGCCACGAGGTGATTGGCGGCAATTGGCTAAATCAATTTATTTTGCCCGCAGGGCGGCGGCCGCTGCGAGAGTTTTTTAAAGCTGCCGTAACCCGCCGGGAAAGTTTTACCCACCACCACCATGAGATTTTGACCCGCAGCGGCGATCGCCGCCTGATCGCTTGGTACAATACCTTCTTGTCTGGCCCAGATGGGGCGATTGATCGCATCGTCAGCCTTGGCCAAGATATTACCGACCAGCGCCAGACCGACCAGCGGCTGCAGGAGAGTGAAGCTCGCACCGTACTGTTTCCGGTCAGCACCGGCAGCGATAGCGATAGCAACTTGGTGATTGGCACTGTGGCTACCGACATTACCCCCCTGGCCGTGGCTCAGACTGCCCTCCTCCGCCAGGTCGAAGAAGAACGCCTAATTTGCGCCATTACCCAGCACATTCATCAATCGCTAGATTTAGAACAGATTTTGCAGACCACCGTTACCGAAGTACGGCAGTTTTTGCAGACCGACCGGGTGCTGATTTATCGCTTTAACTCTGACGGCAGTGGCACCATGGTCGTAGAGGCCGTGCTACCCCCCTGGATGAACACCCTGGGGCTCACCGTAGAAGACACCTGTTTTCGCACCAATCCCGCCTTGGTCGACCGCTATCGCCAGGGCCACACCCACCACATTGACAATATTCACCAGGCCAAAATTAACCCCTGCTACCGCGATTTGCTGGCGGGCTTTCAGGTGCAGGCTAATTTGGCGGTGCCCATTAGCTACGGCGGCGACCTCTGGGGCCTGCTGTGCGTGCATCACTGCCGTAACCCGCGCCAGTGGCACCCGGCGGAAGTGGCACTGCTCAAGCAGCTTGCCAACCAGGTGGCGATCGCGCTCCAGCAGGGCCAGCTGCTGGCCCAAACCGCCGCCCAGGCCCAGCAAGAAAAGCTGCTCAACGACATTATTGTTGCCATTAGCGACAGTCTCGACCTGCAAACCCTGCTGCAGCGCACCACCGACACCATGCTGCACACCTTTAAAGCGAGTCGCAGCATGGTGATTCTCTGCCGGGCCACCGATACTGAGCTGATCCACACCGCCACGGCCTGCGTCCCTGGCTGCACAGACCTCAAAAATCAGGTCATACCCATTGAGGGCAACCCCCATGCCCAGCGAATCTTAAATCAAGAGGCTCCGGTGGTGGTCAACGATGTCACCCAGGAGCCAGATCTAGCACCGATGCTGAGCCTGGCCCAGGCTCTAGAGATTGGCGCCATGCTAGCGGTGTCGATTCGCTATCGGGGTGTGGTGAGAGGCATCCTCAGCGTGCACCAGTGCCCCCACCCCCGGACCTGGAGCGAGACCGAAATCACCCTGATTAAGCGCATCGCCGACCACCTGGCGATCGCCATCCACCAGGCCGAGCTCTATACCCAGGCCCAGGCCGAACTGGTCGAGCGCGAACGCCTTGAGGCCCAGCTGCGCCACGATGCCGGCCACGATCGCCTCACCGGCTTGCCCAATCGGGTGCTGTTCTTAGAACGGCTAGCCGAGGCGATCGACCAGCTCCACCAGCACTGCCATCAGCATCCACCGCTAATTGCCCCCGCCATATCTCTCAAAGACGCATCCCCCGCAGACCTCTCGGCAGCTTGCTATGACTGCCAATTTGCCGTGCTGTTTCTCGACCTAGATCGGTTTAAGGTGATCAACGACAGCCTGGGCCACGCCATTGGCGATCAGCTGCTGCAAGTGGTGGCCCAGCGGCTGCAAACCTGCGTGCGCCCGGCTGATGCCGCGGCCCGCCTGGGGGGCGACGAATTTGTGGTGCTGCTAACCGACTTCAGGGATGCGACGGTGGCGATTGGCCTGGCCCAGCGCATTCACGCCGCCCTCGAAGCCCCGGTGCTGCTAGAGGGCCACGAAGTCTTTATCCACGCCAGCATCGGCATTGCCCTCAGTGCCGCCAGCTATACCGACCCCAACCAGGTGTTGCGCGATGCCGACATCGCCATGTACAAGGCCAAGGGCAGCAACCGCGAGTACGCCATTTTCGATGCCCCGATGCACACCCTAGTGATGCAGCAAATGGAGCTTGAAAATGACCTGCGCCGTGCCCTAGAGCGGTCAGAACTAAGGCTGCATTACCAGCCCATTGTGGATCTAGCCACCGGCTATGTTCAAGGATTCGAGGCGCTGGTGCGTTGGCAACACCCCCGCCGAGGGCTAGTACCGCCCACGGAATTTATACCCATAGCCGAAAATACCGGCCTGATTACCACCCTCGACCTGTGGACGCTCAACGAGGCCTGCCGCCAGCTCAGCGCCTGGCACCAGAGGTTCGACCACAGCCATCACCTAGCGGTTAACGTCAACCTCTCGGGCAAGCAGTTTGTGCGCCCCGACCTGATTCAGCAAATTGACGCGGCCCTGGCCCACAATGGCCTCGAGGGGCGGCACCTCAAGGTCGAAATCACCGAGAGCGTGCTAATTCAGAATGCCCAGCTGGCCATTGCCCTGCTTGAGCAGCTGCGCCAGCGCCACATTCAGATCTGTATGGATGACTTTGGCACCGGCTACTCGTCGCTGAGCTACCTGCACCGTTTCCCCGTTGATATCTTAAAAATCGACAAGTCGTTTATTACCAATATCCCCAGCAGTGACCCTAGCCAGGGCGACTACGAAATTGTCAAAGCCATTATTGGCCTCGCCGAGAGCCTCAACCTGACGGTGGTGGCCGAAGGCATTGAAACCCGCGAACAGATGCAGTATCTCCAGTCGCATCGGTGCCAGGGGGGGCAGGGCTACTATTTTTCTAGACCCCTGACGGTGAAAGCCGCTACTGAGTTTATTGCCCAGCTCGCCCTAGCGCCTGAGCCAGGCTAAACCTCAGCCGGTCAAAACGGAAACGACTTGTAGGGTACCCACTGGGCCCACAGCTTGGCCAGGGTGCCATTGACAATCAGCTGGTTGAGGGCCTGGTTAAGTGCCTCTAGCAGCTCGCGGTTACCCGGCAGCACGCCAATGCCGAAGGGGTGCTGGGTCTGGATTTGAAAGGCTACTCGCAGGCTGGCGCTGTCGGCCTCAGCGGTGAGCAGCATTAGCGCATCGCCCGCCAGAGCGTCAATGGCCCCCTTCCCCAGGGCCGATAGCAGAGCGGGCAGGGTTTGGTCAATCCCAGAGAAGGAGACCCACTCCAGCTCGGGGAAGTCTTCGGTGAGAGCCATGGGGGTGCTGCCGACTAGGGCACCCAAGCGCTTGCCCGAGAGATCTGTAGCGGCGTGAATGGCGCTGTCTTCGCGAACCAGCACCGCCTCATCGAAGCGGCCGTAAGGGCGGGTAAAGTCGGCCCAGGCGCGGCGTTCTTGGGTAATGGCCTGGCTAAACCACACCACATCGTAGTCGCCGGTGCTGAGGGTGGGGTAGAACTGGTCGGGGGGGTGATCAAACCACACGGGCGCTAGGCCCAGCACCTCGCCCACGGCACGGGCGACCGCTGGCTCGTACCCCAAGCGATCGCCGTCTTGAACAAAACTCATGGGCCGAGCATCGAAGTCGCTGGCGATGATAGAAAGCTGCCCAGGGTGAACGGTGGTAAAGTCCATGGTCACGTAAAAGAACCTAGCGCTATTGTGACACCAAACCCAGTCAGCCTAGAGGGGTGCTCTCCCCCTATAGGCTGACTAGGCTCTACGCTTGAAATCGCCCTCTATTCGTGGAATGGTGGAGACAGTATTGCGAGAGTGCGCGAGAGTTGAATGACTGTTGGTAATCCTGCTTCTGACCCGGCCTTTGTGCCCCTGCGTGAGCTGCGATCGCTGCTGCTCAAGGCCCACAAAATTTTGATGGATGCTGAAAAAGACCGCTACGAAACCAGCCATGGCCCCATTGGCAACAAAGGAGACTACCTACGTCTGGTGCTCGGCCACGAGCAGTTTAGCTGGCTGCGGCCCATTTCTCAGTTGATCGTGCAAATGGATGAGGTGCTGATGGCAAAGCAGCCCCAGCCCCTAGCGCGCGCCCCTGAGTTGCTTGACCAAGCGCGGCATTTGCTCTACGACAGCGAAATTGGCCAGGCCTTTCAAGACCGCAGCGAATCTGTCGCCCGCCATGACCCCGAGATGGCGGCGATGACTCAGCGTCTCCACGAGCTCATGCATGCTGATCAGTAATGCATGCCGACCAGTAATGGAATCGCAATTGCCGGACAACGCCCCCAGGACTACGCTAACCTGACTGGCTCAAGCTAGGGTAGGGAGCCATCCTGTGCAAAGATAATAGGGCTACAAAATAAGTTTGCCAGAGTAAGTTTCCCACCTGAGTGCCAGGCGCTAGGGAGGATTGTGTAAGAGCGAGTGTGTGCTATGAACGTTGGTGATCGCGTCCGAGTCAAAGAGTCTGTCATTTTTTACCACCACCCGCTGCACCGCAACGAAGCCTTTGATGCCAATGGTCTAGAAGGGGTTGTGGTGAAAATTCTCATCGACTACAAGGGTCGCCCCATTAGCCCCAACTTTCCGGTGCAGGTGGAGTTTGCCGTTGAGGGGGCAAAACGCCCCATGCGCGCCCACCTAAAGCGCGATGAACTGGAGAACTTGTAGCCTTAGCGCAGCAGGTTGCGCCCATCAGACTATTATCTAAGGCGACTTCTAGAAAATAGCTCCCTAATGGTGGGCAGTGCCCACCCTACAGCAGTGTACAGGCGCTGGATTAAAGTTAGTATTTTCTTTCCCAGAGATCTCCTAAAGCTCCCGATCTAGAGCACCCTGAGACAAACCAGGCCGAGCCGACTCAAACCGCTCGGCCATTGAACCAAGCCAGCACATTGAGCTCGGTGCGCATCTGCTCAAGGTCGTGCTGATTGTTGATCGCGGTTTGGTGATACCACTGGCAGTAGGCCTCTAGATTATCGCGGTGCTCTAGCTCTAGACGAAACTCTTGGGCCGCCTGGTGCAGCTCTAGATACTCAACGACGTCTTTGGGTGTAGCTAGCGATCGCGGCGTAACATAATCAAACATGGCAGCTGGGCGAGACTCCCTGGCATCATAACCCGCTCACCTACTCCCCCACCCCTAGCACAGCGGCCACGGCCAAACACCCCCAGCCCACCATCAGCGCCGCGCCGCCCAGGGGAGCCACGGCCCCCAATATGTTTTGCCCCGTTAGAGCGAGAGCGTAGAGGCTGCCCGAGAATACTGCCGTACCGACGACGAAGGCCCACCCTGAGGCCGTCAGCAGCCCCGGAGCGCCCAGCCCCTGACTGAGCACTAGCGCCACCAGCAGCAGGGCCAGGGCGTGGTACATCTGGTAGCGGGCAGCAGTTTCAAACACCGTCAGCAGGCGATCGCTCATCTGAGGCTTGAGGGCGTGGGTAGCAAAGGCTCCGGCGGCTACCGCAGTGCCACCTAGGGCGGCTGCGATCGCTATAAATAACCGCTCTGTCGTCATAGATGTGTCGCCATAGATGTGTCGTCACCAGAATCTAGCGCCCTAGCACTCGACCAAGCCACTTGTGACAGGGGCCAGCATCGGGGTATGAGGTTCAAGGCTTGACATCCTCCCCGACCTAAAGGTGCGGGGATTCGCTGGAATAGCTAGGCTACGTCCAGACAGGTAGACGGTTCAACGGGCATTGCTGGCAAGCCAGTCTTACATGCCCTCCCCGTCCAGTTTGAATCTTGGGCTAG
>JBBSKN010000073.1:0-21889 GCA_038256265.1 Phormidesmidales cyanobacterium | reverse complement strand
GGGGGCTGGCTATTGTCACGTTCCTCTTGCCGGTTCCTGTAATGACCTCACTCGATGACTTGACCCTAATGCAGTGGTTTGTCTCAGGGGATGCCACCCTAGAAGCAAACCAGTCGCTGCGCATTCAGCCCGCCAACAAGCTACGCCAGCTTTTGAGCCGCAGAGGAGCACTGCTGGCCACCGCCTACGATGCAGCCATGCCTCCTAGCGTCGAAGTGCGCCGCGACACTGACTACAGCGACGTGCTGCACCAGATCCTGATCGATCACCACTTTGTGCCCATCGGCCAGGAGTTAGACAGCCAGGTGCTGTGCTACGCCCACTACCCCAGTCCTGAGGGCTACTGCATTGTCTACGGCCAGGCCCGCCAGCTGTGGAAGCAGTGGTGGACTCACCCCAGCCGCCTGAACAATCGCCACCTCCAGCTCGACCTGTTTGTGCTGGCCAAAAAACAGTGGTATCCCGTGCGAAATATTGCCATTAATGCCGGCACCCTCTACGTTGAGACCCTGCGCGGCGAGACCATTCACCACGGCGACGACATGATGGTGTGGCTCGAAAAAGACCGTGATGAGGTAGAGCACACCTGTCTGCTGGAACCACCCGTGCCTAAGGCCGAACCTAAGGCCGAGCCGATTCAGCAGGTGAAAAAGCCGCCGCCGCCGCCGCCGATGCCGCCGATGCCGCCTCGACGGGCAGCCCCGACCCCGGTTACCGCTGTGCCTCCAGCGACTGTAGACCCTACCCTGGCTCCAACAGTTTATGCCGTCGATGGCAAGGTCTATGTGCAGACCGCCGTGGGCCTAGTAATCATTGAGGGCGACAATCTCAGGGCCTATAGCCCCGCCGCCCGACCGGCAATGAGCCAGCGCCTCAGGCAAACCATCTAGGCAAATAGGCGGGGAGGCAGCAGCCACAGCAGGGTACCCCGGCCATACTCGACCTGGGGCCAGGTGACGGCCTCAAACTCAAGACAGACCATGGCGGCGGTGGGCATAGCTACCGCACCACCACCCGTAAAATATGAAACCGCATCTGACCAGGTGGGTTCGTGGCCCACTAGCATGAGCGAGCTGTGGTGGTTGGGCACCTGGTGAATCACCTCTAGCACCTGAGCTATAGAGGCTTCGTAGAGATCGTCGGTGACGTCGGTGGGGCAGGCCCAGTCGCCAGCGGCATGGGCCAGTTCTAGGGTAGTGCGGGCCCGCACTGCCGCAGAAGTGATGGCCAGATCGGGCACTCTACCGGCCTTAGACAGCAGCTTACCCATGGTTTTGGCGGCGGCGATGCCTCTCTCGGCTACGGGACGGTCGCGATCACGGCCATAGCTGGCACCCCAGTTAGATTTGCCATGGCGAAAGAGAATCAATTGTTTAGTCATGGTTAGCGAATAGATCTAAAGCGAGGCTCCAAGGGCGATCTGAGGCCGATCTGCCCTTGCTCACCTTAGAAGATTGCCCCGAGGGATTCAATTAAATGCAGAGTTGGGCTTGCTGAAGGAGTCGCACAAAGGCCGTGGGTTTCACCTTGAATCTTGTTTGGTTAACTCCGATTCAACTGGGCGAATGCAGTGAATCCGCCTGTCTAAGGGCAGATTATGGCTGTTCTTGGGCTATAACCCGGAACGTTTCTGGCGCGTCGCCGCCGGTAACGTAGCCCCCCTGTTGTTTGATGGCGGTGAGATGGGTGATCGCCTGCTCATCAATCACCTCCCCCGCCATAATCGTCGCAATACCGGGGGGATAGGCCGAAACCGTGTCGGCGCTGAGGCGACCGACGGCAGCGCTGGCGGCAATGGTTTCCGTCGGCGCAAAGAAGGCCTCGCGGGGCGACACCTCCGGTAGGGTAAACGGGCTTTCGGAGGTGTCTAAACCGGCAGGCTGAGGACGATTTTCAGGGATGGAGCGCAGCGCAGCGCAGCGCTTAGCCAACGAACGCAACCCCGCCACGCCCTGCTCCCCATCTGCCTCGGTGTTGCCCAGACTAATAATTAAGGTCAGGTGGCGCAGCTCCGGCAGCTCGACGGTGACTCCCAGCTCGTTGTGCAAAATATCATCGGCCTCTAGCCCTGTGATCCTCAGGCCCGACACATCCACCGTCAGCCGGGTCAGATCGAGATCGCTCACGCTGGCGAAGGCTGACACAGCGGGTTGATCAATCACCGCCAGCCCGGGGATGGTTGCCAGTTCCCGGCGCATTTGCTGGGCCAGATTCAGCGTGTTAGATAACAACGCCTGGCCCTCGGTCGCCATCTGATGACGGGCGGCATCTAACGACGCCAGCAATAGAGCATTAGGGCTAGTGGATTGGGTGAGTTGGAGCGCTGCTTGCAGGCGGGATGGATCGATGCGGTTTCCTCGCGTGTGCAGCATGGCTGCCTGGCTCAGGGCCCCCAGCACCTTGTGGGTCGACTGCACCACCAGGTCGGCCCCCAGGGCTAGGGCCGGGGTGGGCAGATCGGGGTGAAAGGCAAAGTGTGGCCCATGGGCTGCGTCGATCAAGAGGGGGATGTGGTGGGCGTGGGCTAGGGATGCGATCGCCCCCACCTCTGAACAAATACCGTGATATGTGGGCGACACCAGCAGCACAGCCCGGCTGTCGGGGTGTTGCACCAGCGCCGCCGCAATGTCTTCAGCTTTGACCCCCAGCACCAAGCCCAGCTCTCGGCTGTACTCGGGTGACACAAACACCGGCATCGCCCCCGACAGCACCAGCCCCGCCACCACCGAGCGATGGGCGTTGCGCGGCACAATAATCTTCTCCCCAGGGCCGCAGGTGGCGAGAATGGCCGCCTCAATGCCACAGGTCGAGCCGTTGGCTAAGAAATAAGTGTGGTCTGCCCCAAAGGCCTCAGCCGCCAGCGCCTGCGCCTCAAGCATCACCCCCTCGGGGGCAAATAAATTATCCAGTTCCGGCAGTTCCGGCAGATCCGCCGCCAAGGCCGACTCCCCCAGCAGCACCCTCAGACGAGGTGATGCCCCCTGCCCCCGCTTGTGCCCCGGCGCATAGAAGGCTGCATGGGGTCGCTGACTGCTAGCCTGTAATGCCGAGAGCATAGGGGTTTGCGATTGATCGAGCATGGTGGTGTGGATCGATTAGACGGTCTGTGACGGGTTTCTCGATCCTACGAAGGTTTTATATTTAGTTGCGCCTTTCTGATTACCCCCCTGTTCAAGGTTCAAGGGGGGCAGTGAGGATCTCCGCCCTCGCCCCCAGAGGAAATTCGCTATAGTCTCAAAGGAAAATCTGGAGGTTATCCTATGGCCAAAGTTACCTGGAACAACGTTGTACTCGCCGAAAGCGACGCCTGCGAAGTCGTGGAAGGCAACCAATACTTCCCCCCCGACTCGCTGAATAAAGACTACTTCAAGCCCATCAGCAAAACCACTGGCTGCCCCTGGAAAGGCACCGCCAGCTACTACGACATCGTGGTGAATGGCGAAACCAACGCCGGAGCCGCCTGGTATTACCCTGAACCGAAGTCTGCCGCAGAGAACATCAAAGGCTACGTGGCGTTTTACAGCAACAAGGTAAAGGTGGAAGCGTAGATTTATGTAGGGGCACAGCATGCTGTGCCCCTACCGGCCAATTACGCCTTCTTCAGCCAGCTAAACATCGCCCGCAGATCCTTACCCACCGCTTCGATCGGGTGCTCGGCTTCGCGGCGGCGCATGGCGGTAAACCCGGCATTGCCTGACTGGCTTTCGAGCACAAACTCGCGGGCAAACTGGCCGGTCTGAATTTCCTTCAGCACCTTGCGCATTTCGGCGCGGGTTTCGTCGGTGATGATGCGGGGGCCACGGGTATAGTCGCCGTACTCTGCCGTGTTGGAGATGCTGTCGCGCATTTTAGCTAGGCCACCCTCAACCACCAAGTCGACAATCAGCTTGACTTCGTGGAGGCACTCAAAGTAGGCCAGCTCGGGCTGGTAGCCAGCGTTGACCAGGGTTTCAAAGCCCGCTTTGATCAGCTCGCTGAGGCCGCCGCAGAGCACCACTTGCTCGCCAAAGAGGTCGGTTTCGGTCTCTTCTCTAAAGGTGGTTTCGAGAATGCCGGCGCGGGTGCCGCCGATGCCTTTGGCATAGGCCATGGCGCGATCGCGCGCCTGACCCGTGGCATCTTGATACACGGCAAACAGGCAGGGCACCCCCTGGCCCTCTTGGTAGGTGCGGCGCACCAGGTGGCCGGGGCCTTTGGGGGCCACCATCACCACATCTACATCCTCGGGGGGGACGATCTGGCCAAAGTTGATGTTAAAGCCGTGGGCAAATAGCAGCACATTGCCCGCTTCGAGGTTGGGGGCGATCGCCTCCTTATAAATGCTGCGCTGCACTTCGTCGGGCAGCAAAATCATCACCCAATCGGCTAGCTTTACAGCGTCGGCCACGGGCTTAACGGTGAGGCCCTCGGCCTCGGCCTTGGCGGTGGAGCGGCTGCCTTCGTATAGGCCCACGATCACGTTGACGCCGCTGTCTTTGAGGTTGAGGGCGTGGGCATGGCCCTGGGAGCCGTAACCAATGATGGCGACGGTCTTACCGTTGAGCAAATCTAAGTTGGCGTCGGTGTCGTAATACATGCGGGCCATGGGGTTCTCCTTGAGGTTGACCGGGAAATCGACGAGCGATGGCGTTTTGCTAGCAAGCTCTTGATTCTACCAAACTAAGGGGGCAAGCCCAAATACCCGCTGCGCTAGTCCTAACGTCTGCTGGGTCAAACTTCGCCATCGTCAGCAGTCGACAGTTTGCTGAAGGCCTGGCCACCTTCCCTTGGCGGCAGGGCAAAGGCGGCGGCGGGGAACCATTTGAGGCGCATCTGAAAAGTTTTGGTTGCGATTGCGGTAGACGCAAGTGGCAATCCTCACTGGAGCTGAGGCGGCAGCGACTAGTGCAGCGTCAAAACTAAAAACTAGGGTTCGCGTAGGTTGGGTGAAACGAAGTGGAACCCAACAGCAGCAAGACTTGTTGGGTTCTGCTATCGCGCCACCCAGCCTACAAATTTAGGCTTGACAGACCACTAGTCAGCTTCTTCTTGATCATAAGGGTCTTTATCGGTAGCGGTTATCATGGCGCGAATGCGATCAATGTGAACTTGAGAGTCTTGAACCCGCTGCAAGACTGAAGAAGAAGAACTGCCATGACTCTGGCCCATGGTGGCGATCAGGTGCTGGCGCTCCTCAAACATCCGCAGGGCAACCCACAGCGTTTCTTCGATTTTGGCCGTTTGCTGGGCCAGCAGCACCGCCGAGGTAAAGGCATGGCCCGTATGACAGCGGTATCTCAAAAAATCATCTCCCTCAGTTATTTGCCACAAGATCCCGCCACAGTCGGGGCAGTTGAATGGCACCTGCTGGCCGAGGGCCTCAACCGCAGGCAAATCGCTCACAACGCGCTGGGCAATCTCCGCCTCAATCACGATGTCTTTGGGAGGCTGCTGGCGACTGGGCAGCTTTCTATGCACCAGATCCGACAGCAGCATGCCCATTTCGGCTATGGGCATGCAATAATCAGCGCCCACATTGCGGATCACCGACTGCGGCATATCTGGATAGGCCGCATCCAATGGATCTTGGACGATGCAGACGCCGCCGCATCGCTTGATGGCCATCATGCCACTGGTGCCATCGTCCAAGTATCCGGTCAGAACAATGCCAATGACGCGATTGCCGTAGGCCACCGCTGCGGAGCGAAACAATGGATCAATGGCCGGTCGATAACGATTTTCGCGGGCCCCTTTGGTGACTAGAATTTTGTCTTTTGCCAGCAAAATATGTTGATCGGGGGGTGCCAAATAAATATGACCACTCTGGAAGGGTTGCTCGTCGTAGGCCTGTTCGCAGATTAGCCCGCCACTCTTATTTAATGCTGCAACCAGCACGTCTCCCGTGGTGTCTGCACCCATGTGGTTGACAATGAAAATGGCAGCCGGAAAATCTTTTGGGAACTGCGCGGTCAGCTGCTTCAAGGCTTGCATTCCTCCAGCAGACGCGCCCACAACAATGATTGCTGGATGTTTGCTCTGATTCATGGCTATTTTCATCATTGTGCATAGGTATGTATGAGTCTAATGCATCCCTTTCTCTGCCAACTTAAATAGGTCAAGCCTAGAGAAAAAATCTACCGGAAGTTGCAACAAGCCACGGAATTCAGGCCCTAGAGTGAAGAGGCGTTTCATTCTTTCGCCTTAACAACCTGTGGATATTTACATTCTCGATCTCTTGGTGATTGGCTTACTACTGCTGGCCGTCACCCTGGGGTCTGGTTGGATTGGCAAATTGCCTCTGTCCTACGCGCTGATTTATCTGGCGGTTGGGTTTATTCTCAGCCCCTACGGCTTCAACCTGATTCAGGTACGCCCCGAGGCTGAGTTTTTAGAACGGCTGACGGAGTTTGTCGTCTTAATTTCGCTGTTTAGCTGCGGCCTTAAGATGAACCGCCCGCTGCGGGCCTGGGCCTGGAATTCGACTATTCGTCTGATTGGCTTTTTGATGCCGATCTCGATCTTTGCGATCGCCGCCCTCGGCCACTTTTTTCTCAGGCTCGACTGGGGCGAAGGCATTTTACTCGGGGCGATTTTGGCCCCCACCGACCCGGTCTTGGCCTCAGAAGTGCAGCTCGGCGACCCCCAAGACCACGACGAATTGCGCTTTGGCCTCACTTCCGAGGGCGGCCTCAACGACGCCCTGGCGTTTCCGTTCGTCTATTTTGGGTTGCACTGGCTAGAGAATGACAGCTGGCAAGACTGGTTTGGGCAATGGGTGGCGGTCGATCTGGTGTGGGCGATCGCGGTCGGTTTGGGCTTGGGCGTAGGGGTGGCCCGGCTAGTCTGCTGGCTAGAGCACCGCTTGGCCAAGGGCCGTGGCGTCGATGAGCTGATGGAAGATTTTGTCGGCCTCGGCACTATTTTGCTCAGCTATTCGCTCACTGAGCTAGCCCACGGCTACGGCTTTTTAGCCGTTTTTGTCTCTGGCGTGGTGATGCACAGCCACTGCCTCAGCCCTGAGCTATCGGCCTCTCGCCTGAGATTTATGGAGCGGCTCGAAAAGCTGACCGAAATCGGGACGATTTTGCTGTTGGGGTCGCTGTTGCGCCTCGAACCAATGCTGCGGTTTGCCGTTCCGACCCTGTTAATCGCAGGCTCTTTGCTTTTTGTTATTCGTCCCCTAGGGGCCTGGGTCAGCACCGTAGGGGCACCGATTCATCCCACCACCCGCTGGCTATTTGGCTGGTTTGGCATTCGCGGCATTGGCTCGCTTTATTACTTAACCTATGCCCTAGGCGAGGGGCTACGGGGTGAAACTGGCGAGCTGATTGCCTGGGTGACCATTCTCACCGTGGTCATCTCAGTGATCCTCCACGGCATTACCTCGACCCCGTTAATGCAGTGGTATGGGCAAACCATTGGGGGCAGCGGATCCCCTCTGATAGACGGCCCTGGGGATAATCGCTGACGTTAGTTGCGCTATAGGAGCTGCGCTATAGAAGTGCGCTACAGCGTCGAGACGTAAACTGGCCTCCAGCCGTGGTGCAGGTGCCCCATCCGTAGGATGATGGCAGGACAGATCGCACCCAGGAGAGCCGCTTGAACTATAGAAAAGCACATCAAGTCATGGCACAGAAAGTCATGGTGGCCCTGGTCATAGGGGCGATCGCCGGTTGCAATACTCCGGAGCCGGCGGCAGAGGTTACGCTGCCGCCGACAGAGGTGATTCTGCAAACGGTGTATGCCGAGGTTGAGAGCCTTGACCTGTGCGACGGCTTTTTGCAGCCCGAGGTCGCCCAGGCCGACTCGCAGGTATTGGTCAGGAGCGATCGCGCCCTGGTCGAGATCAGCTGCGCCAGGGCGGCCTATCAGATGGTCTATGCCTACGCGGTGTATCACCCCGACGGCTCGGTACAGCCCCTGTCGCTCGATGTGTTTTATCCTGATGAAACTGGGGAGTTTGGGCGCAGCAGCGAGGCCACCGTGGGCGGGCTGGCCAACTTTGACCCCGAGCCGGGGCGGCTGACTATATTTAGCAAGGCGCGGGGCCTGGGCGACTGCGGCTCTCTGGCCGACTACCGCTGGTCGGGGGGCGAGCTAGAGCTAGAAACCTTCCGCTACCAGGCGTGCAGCACCACCGCTGATGACTTTGTTGACCCCGCCAACTATCCTCAGATCTATCCCTAGGGCGATCGCCCCACCCCTGTGTCCATGCTCCCTGCACCCATGACAACCTTTGTAGCCCTTGATTTTGAAACCGCTGATCGCTACCGCGATAGCGCCTGCGCCATTGGCCTGGTGCGGGTTGAGCAGGGCCAGGTAGTTGATCGAGTCCACCACCTGATTCGGCCACCCCGGCGGCTGTTTGAGTTCACCCACATCCACGGCATTAGCTGGCAGCAGGTGGCGAACCAGCCCGATTTTGCTGAGCTGTGGCCGGCGATCGCGGCAATGCTGGCCGGGGCCGATTTTTTGGTTGCCCACAATGCCTCCTTTGACCGCAGCGTGCTCAACGCCTGCTGCCGGGCCTACGGCATTGCGCCCCCGGTGCCTGAGTTTGTCTGTACGGTCAAGCTGGCCCGCCAGACCTGGAACATTCGCCCGACCAAGTTGCCCAACGTGTGCGACTACCTGGGCATTCCCCTCAACCACCACGACGCCCTGTCAGATGCTGAAGCCTGCGCCCAGATAGCGATTCTCACTCTGAGACAATCCGTGAACGCCCCCCATTGAGAGCTAGCACTGGTCATGAAAGCTGATGTTGACAATCCTTAAGTTGCGGGTTGCCAACCTGTTAGTCAGAGGGCTTCACAGGCACCTACCCCCTTGCTGACACTGCTAGCCACCGGGGAATCTCTCCACATAGGCCTGCATCTGCAGCGCGATTTTTCCTGGCTGCACATCTAAGCTTTGCAGCTGGAGCGTCATGCCGCTCAGGGTGAAATTGTGCAGGTCAAGCAGATCTTTGGCCGCCGCCAGCAGACTCTGGGTTAGCGGTTCCGATGTGTTCTCTGGCTCGATTTGAACATCGTTTAGCACTACCTCATGACCTCGGGGCCCTAGGGTGGGAACGGCGCGAAAGGCAACCTGCTGACGCTCTCCGGTTTCATCGAGCACTAGGCTGGCGGCGATCGCAACTTGGTCATCCCCAGGGAGAGAAAAGTTAATCTGCTCAGCAGTGACCCGCACCGGGCCACCCTCAAGGGTGACATCCAAAGATTGTAGTTTTTGCCGAATGTAGTCAGAATTGCAGGCCCGCTCAATATCACCCTCGGTCAGCTCTACCGCAGCGGTGGCATTGGTGGGGCGAGTCAGCTCAATGTTGCCCAGGGCAGCCTTGAGTGGGTCAATGGCCAGGCCGTCGGTTTTCACCGTCAGCAGTTCGGTGCGCAAGTCGTTTTTAATCACCAGACCCTGCCCCTGAATATTGGCCGACTCTAGCTCCCCCTGCATCAGCGCGATCGGATTGGTGCGAATCTCGGCGTCTAGGACATCGGCGGCATCTAGCTGGGTAGACAGCCCCATCTCAAATGCTTTACTCAGGGCCTGTTCGCCCAAGTCTGTATTGCCTCTAGTCATAGCTGGTGTCCTTCCATACAGGTGAAGGCACAGTCTAGACGGCCACCAAGGTGTTTACGCTCCGTCAAGATGATGGTCTTGCCAGAGACAATAATCTATCGGGGGAGAATAACTAAATCCTCCTAAAAATTTGCCTAAATCACACCCTTAGCGCTAAGAATCAATCGGTCATTAAAGGGAGCATTAGCGAAGCAATGCTCCCATAGAAACGATGGCAATAGCCGGTGATAGCCAAGGTCAAAGGGTGCTTCCTACTTTTGCAAGTGCCTACGTCATGCCCACGCCAGTGGGAATCCATTCGGGAGCCAGATGTCCGCTGTGGATTTCCGTGTGCGCGGGCGTGACGGATTAGCCAGCTGTCAGAATGATGAATTTGCAAACTTGGGATGCACTCAGGAAATCCTAGGGTGAAGTTGGTGATCTGCTGCGATTAGACAGCGCAGGCCAGTCAGGTGCTCCGAGGCTAGATCACACCCTTGGATCTGGAATATTCGCCCCACTAAGCTGCCCAACGTGTTCGATTACCTGGGCATTGCCCTCAACCACCACGATGCTCTATCGGATGCCGAGGCCTGCGCCCAGATTGCGATGCTCACGCTGAGCCAATCCGCGAATATTTCTGCGATCGGCGAGCGTTAATCTTTTTGGTGAAACGTGGGATGCTAGCCAGGTAAGCGCTAACAGCGATCGCCCACCAGCAGCAATGGAGTGCCCCCATGACTCACTTTGGGTTACTGTGCCCAGCGGCGGCAGGTCATCTCAACCCGATGACCGCCCTAGGCTACGAGCTTAAACAGCGAGGCCATCGCGTCACCCTGATCGGCATTTTAGATGCTCAGGCCCAGGCCCTAGCCGCCGGGCTAGAGTTTCAGTCGGTGGGTGAGCAGGCATTTCCCCTGGAGGCCACCGCTACCGCACTCTCCCAATTGGGGCAGCTGAGTGGACTGGCGGCCCTACGCTACACCATCGATTTGTTTAAGCGACAGACAATCCTCTTTTTTGACGAGGCTCCGGCGGTTATTGGTCAGGCTGGTGTAGAAGCGCTGCTGATTGACCAAACATCTTTTAGCGGCAGCACCATTGCTCAATATCTGGAACTACCCTTTGTGAGCGTCTGCTGTGCCCTACCGCTCAACCGCGAGCCCCAGGTGCCACCGTTCAATATGACCTGGGAGTACAGCCCCAGCCTCCAGGCAAAATTTCGCAATCAGCTGGGGTATACCCTACTGACCCGAGCCGCCAAACCGATTACAGCGGTAGTGGTCGCTCGCAGAGAGGCCTGGGGCCTACCACCATTTACGGAGATAGGTGATCGGTTCTCTAAACTGGCTCAGATTTGCCAGCAGCCGCCACAGTTTGAGTTTCCTCGGCAAAATTTACCGCCCTGCTTCCATTTCACTGGCCCTTTGGTCAACCCCCAGAGCCGTGAACCAGCGGAGTTTCCGTGGGAAAAGCTGACGGGGCAACCGCTGATCTATGCGTCGCTGGGGACGGTGCAAAATCGGTTGACGCACGTCTTTGGGGCGATCGCCGCCGCCTGCCAAGATCTAGACGCCCAGCTGGTCATTGCCCTGGGTGGCGGTATGGCCCCCGAGATTCTGGGCGGTGATCTGCCCGGCAACCCCTTAGTGGTAGGGTATGCGCCTCAGCTTGAGCTGCTCGAGCGAGCCAGCCTGACCATCACCCACGCTGGGTTAAATACCGTTCTAGAATCGCTGAGCAACGGTGTGCCCATGGTGGCGATTCCCATCGCCAACGACCAGCCTGGGGTAGCTGCCCGCCTAGCCTGGACGGGTGCCGGGGAGTTCCTGCCCCTCAAAGGTATTAACAGCAGCGCGCTACAGTCCGCCATTGAGCGAGTTCGGGCTGAACCCTCCTACAAAACCAAGGCAAAACAGCTGCAAGCCGCCATTGGTCAGGCGGGCGGCGTGACCAATGCCGCCGCCATTGTCGAAAGAGCCATTAGCACCCAACAGCCGGTGCTGGCCTAGGGCGAAGCTGGCGATCTGATGCGATTAGACAATGCAGGCAGTGAGGTGCCTGGAGGCTAGATTACACCCTTAGAGCTGGGAATCAGGTGTGCCCGGCGGGGGTCGACCTCGGTGGCCATGCGCATGGCGCGGGCAAAGGCCTTGAAGGTGGCCTCAATAATGTGGTGTGAGTTGAGGCCGTCGAGCTGGCGAATGTGCAGGGTCATCTGGCTGTGGTTGACCACGGCGACAAAAAACTCGCGCACCAGCTGGGTGTCGTAGGTGCCCACCCGCTGGGTAGGTATCTCTAGACCGTAGCTGAGGTGGGGCCGTCCGGAGAAGTCGAGGGCTACCTGCACCAGCGATTCATCGAGGGGGGCGACAAAGTGGCCAAAGCGGGTAATGCCCTTGCGATCGCCCAGGGCCTGGTGCAGCGCCATCCCCAGCGTAATACCCACATCTTCGTTGGTGTGGTGGTCGTCGATCTCAATATCGCCCGTGGCCCTCACCTCTAGGTCGATCAGCCCGTGGGACGAGATCTGGTGCAGCATGTGGTCGAGAAAGGGAATGCCGGTATGGGCCTCGCACTGCCCGGTGCCGTCCAGATTCAAGCTCACCTGCACATCGGTTTCCCCGGTGGTGCGGCTGACGCTGGCGCTGCGGAGGCAGGCCGGGCTGGGTGTTTGAACAAGGGGACGGTCTTGGGTTTGCATGGCGGGTTGTCAACGGGTGGTCTTCCATCTTACCGATTCTGCGGCTCGGGCTGGTTCGGTAATCGTAGGTTGTCGGCAATCAGTCATAATATCCCTACAGATACGGTGGCCTCGATTATCAATGCGGCTGCACACTTAGTGATTTTGCCGTTGCCGTCTTAGGCCTGCTGACATGAGCTTTACCGACGACCTGGGCCTGCTGATTCGCGCCCGCTACTCAATTATCTACATCGCCACCGCCGAAGAAGAGCGGGCCGAGACCGAGATTGCTGCCTGCGCGGCCGCCCAGGGCAACCGGGCGGTCTACACCTGGGACTTTGTCGACGGCTACTCTGGCAACCTCAACGACGCCGGATTTGGCAAACGCAACCCGCTGCAGGCGCTAGAGCTGGTAGAAAAACTGCCTGCCAGCGCCCCGGCGGTGTTTGTGCTGCGCGACTTTCATCGCTTTTTAGACGACATTGCCGTGGCTCGCAAGCTGCGCAACCTGGCCCGCCGCCTCAGATCTCAGCCCAAGACCTTAGTAATTCTGGCAGCCCAGCTGACAATTCCCGACGAGCTAAGCGAGACCATGACGGTGCTCGAGTTTACCCTGCCCGATGCCGCCGCCATTCGACAGGAGGTGAGGCAGCTGTTGGCCGCCACCAACGCCGACCTGCCAGCAGCCATGGTGGAAGATCTGGTGCGCACCTGCCAGGGGCTGTCGCTGGAGCGAATTCGGCGGGTGCTGGGGCGGGCGATAGCCGATCACGGCGGCTTTACCCCCGCTGACCTCGATCTAATCCTCGACGAAAAGCGCCAGAGCATTCGCCAAACCCAGATTCTCGACTACTACCCCGCCAAGGAGCAGATTGCCGACATTGGCGGGCTAGACAACCTCAAAGACTGGCTGCTGAAGCGGGGGGCGGCGTTTTCTGAGAAGGCTCGCCAGTACGGGCTGCCCCATCCCAGAGGCCTCCTGCTGATCGGCATTCAGGGCACCGGGAAGTCGCTGACGGCGAAGGCGATCGCCCACCACTGGCACCTGCCCCTGCTGCGCCTCGACGTGGGGCGGCTGTTTGGCGGCCTGGTGGGGGAATCTGAGGCCCGCACTCGGCAGATGATCCAGCTGGCGGAGGCCCTGGCCCCCTGCGTGCTGTGGATTGACGAGATCGACAAGGCCTTTGGCGGCATGGATGGCCGGGGCGACGCGGGCACCGCCAGCCGCGTATTTGGCACCTTTATCACCTGGATGGCGGAGAAAACCTCGCCGGTGTTTGTGGTGGCCACCGCCAACAACATTCTCACCCTACCGCCGGAGATGCTGCGCCGGGGTCGCTTCGATGAAATTTTCTTTGTCGGGTTGCCCAGCCAGGGCGATCGCCAGGCGATCTTTGAAGTCCACCTGTCGCGGCTGCGGCCCCACACCCTCAAAACCTTCGACACTGCCCGGCTGGCCTACGAAACCCCAGACTTTTCGGGGGCGGAGATCGAGCAGGCGATCATTGAAGCGATGCACCTGGGCTTTAGCCAAAACCGCGACTTCACCACCGACGACATTCTCGCTGCCGCCAGCGAAATGGTGCCCCTGGCCCGCACCGCCCAGGAGCAGATCGAAGCCCTGCAGGCCTGGGCGGCGGCGGGTAAAGCCCGCATGGCCTCGCGCAGCGATCTAGACCCACGGCTGCGCCCCACCCTGCCCGATGCCGATTAGTCTCCGGTGCAGGTTAGCCGCCGGTGCCGATAATCAAGCGGTGCTGTACCATTAGCAAGCCGTAGTCAATTTTCCCTGGCCCACTGCCCCCATGAAAGGATTTTTCACTGGCCTGTCAAAGTTAATTTTGGGCATTGCGATCGCCCTTATTCTTCTCTCCATGGCCGGGGTGGCCACGGCCCGCTACTTTATGGGCCGCCTCTCGGTGCTGCCGCCCAAGCCCTTCTACGGCGAAGAAGTGCCAGTAGAAGCATCTCCCGCCGAGACCGCGTCCGGAACGACACCAGAATCAACATCAGCCCCGCCGCCGACCGTAGAGACGCCCCCGGTGGTAGAACCAGCACCCGTCGACCCGGCCCTGGAGCCGGATGCCTACGACGCTGTGGTGGTGCAGCCCATTGGCCTGGTAATGCGTGAAGGCCCTGGGGTGGAGTTTCCCCAGGTGGGGGGAGTCGATATGAACGAGGCCATCGTGGTGCTCGAAGAACCCGCCGACCAGTCGTGGATGCGGGTGCGGGTGGTGGCCAACGGCCAGGAGGGCTGGGTGCGCGCGGGCAACACGCGCCGCACCGAATAGCCGCAGCGCTTGGGCTACAGCGATCTGTGCCCAAGGTGCCCTATCCCCCCAGAGGGGAAATGTTAACCAATATAACCAAGCCTTAAGCTTGGTATCAGTTCTCCAGAGCGGTTTCAATTGGCCGAGGCCAGGGTGATAGCGTAAGGGTCTGAAAAGCAGCCTTCGGGTTGGGCAGATAGTCGTTTCTACAGCTGCTGCTCTTACCTCTGCGTCATATCCCACTTTTGAGAACCCATGCATAACCTACAAAAAGACTGGATTGGTTCTGTTGCGATCGCAGCCCTTGGCGCTGGCGTGATCACTTCTTTTGCGGTCGCCCAGGGGCAAAACCCGCTGATGGGCCTAGCGATCACAGCGTTTGCCGCCGTCTCTGCTGTGGCCATTGACCACTTTCTGTAGAGTTTGGCTGTTGGCAGCTTGTCAAATCCCCCCGCTGTTGGCAGATTGCCGACAGCGGGGGGATTTTTAAGGTGTTCTCTGGATAAGAATATACCCTCGTAGGATGGGCAAAGCTGGCGTGCCCATCGGCCTGAATGCCTAACGATGGGCACGGGCGAGGCCCTTTGCCCATCCTACGCACAGGGGCAACTCTTTGTCTGGAAATGTCCTAAGCGGTGTAATGGCGTATAACGATCGCTTCAGGGGTATACGAAGAAGGTATCGCCCGGTCGGGGGCAGGAGGTAGCCGCTATGAAAATTCTTGTCGTCGATGACGATGACCTACTGGTTGAGCGGCTGGCCGCTGACCTGCTAGCTCAAAACTACGTGGTCGATACCACCTCTGACGGGCTGCTGGGTTGGGAATATGCCACCGCCACCCCCTACGACCTGATCGTGCTCGATATCAATCTGCCGGGACTGGACGGGGTATCGCTGTGTCAGCGGCTGCGGCAGGGGGGCTACGCCGGGGCGATTTTGTTGCTGACCGGGCGCAGCAGCAGCGATGACAAGGTGATGGGGCTCAATGCCGGGGCCGACGACTACCTGGTCAAGCCCTACACCCTAGCAGAGCTGACGGCTCGCCTGCGGGCGCTGCTACGCCGCCCCCAACTGGTGAGCAGCCCCACGCTGCGCTATGGCTTGCTACAGCTAGACCCCAACCGGGGCCTGGTGACGGTGGCCGACCGACCGGTGGAGCTATCGCCTAAGGAGTATGGCCTGCTGGAGCTGTTTTTGCGCTATCCCGATCGCATATTCAGCAATACGCTGCTGCTGGAGCGGCTGTGGAGTGTAGAAGAGGCCCCCGGCGAGGAGACCATTCGCACCCACATCAAGCGGCTGCGGCGCAAGCTCAAACAGGCCGGGGGCGACGACATGATTGAAAACATCTACGGCATGGGCTATCGACTCAGACCCGAAGCGGTTCGCCCAGATATTGGTACAGATGTGGGTGAGGCGGCCCCGTCTCCGGGGGAACCGGATACAGCTAACGCCGCCCGCGAGGCCGCGATCACCACCTTTGAGCGCTTTCGCCCCACCATTGATGAGCGCATGGCGGCCCTGCGTGAGGCAGCCCTGGCCCTAAAAGCTAACCACCTGCCCGCTGCTGTGCAGACTGCCGCCCAGGGGGCCGCCCACAAACTGGCGGGGTCGCTGGGGCTGTTTGGCTACGGGGCCGGGTCGCACCTAGCCCGCCGCCTCGAAGACTGGCTAGAACAGCCCGAACTATCCCAGGGAAAGACCTTTAGCCGCCTGGTAGACCAGCTCGATGGGCTGCTGCGATCGCCCCCCGCCGCCACCGCCACCGAGAGCCAGGCGGCGATCATGCCACTGCCCCCCGCTGCCGCTCTGGGCGCTCAGATCGCGGTAGTAGCCGTAGACGACGACCCCATGATTTTGGCCCAGCTTCAGAGTCTCTTGCCCCGTTGGGGAGTAGATGTGCTGGGCCTCCAAGACTCCCGCCAAGCCCTCGCCACCCTAGAGGCTAGCCCTCCCGACCTGCTGTTGATAGATTTAGATATGCCACTCCTGAGCGGCCTCGATCTGTGCCGCCAACTGCGCCAGATCGACCGCTGGCAAACTCTGCCCATTATCTGCCTCACCGCCTGCCGCGATGCCGCTACCCTTTACCAGCTCTACCAGGCCGGGGCCGACGACTATTTGCCCAAACCCGTGGTAGAGCCAGACTTAGTCAGCCGTATTTTTCACCGGTTAGAGCGGGGTCGCCTGCTGCAAACCATGGCCGGCACCGACGCCCGCACCGGTCTCGCCAACCGCCAAAAGGGCACCATTGAGCTAGATCTGCTGCTGGCCCTGGCCCAGCGCCAGGGCCAGGTTGTCACGCTGCTGAGGGTGCAGCTGGGTGCAGCAAACCGCTCCGGTGACTGGGCTCCGATGCTGGCCCTGGGTCAGAGCCTAGCGCCTGTGGTTAGCCCTGTCGATGTGCTGGCCATCTGGGGGCCGCGCGAGCTAGTGGTGGGCCTCTGGGCCACAGATAGGGCCACTGCTGAGGCGGCGCTGCGATCGCAACTCCACCTCTTGAGCAATCTAGAGCTCACCGTGGGCATAGCGACTTTCCCCAGGGAGGGGGCCACGTTGTCGGCGCTGTATCGCCAGGCCAGCCAAAGAGCGGCACCCCTGCTCCTCCGTCAGTAGAGTCTTGTACTCCAAAACTTTCTCAACGTTTCTTCAGAATTTTCCCAGGGCTTTTACCATGGCCAACCGGTGCATTTTGATCATTGATGACGAAGCCGATGTGCGCGAGATCGCCAAAGCTAGCCTAGAGATCACAAAACGCTGGCAGGTGGTCACTGCCGCCTCTGGGGATGAGGGGGTAGTCCTGGCCAGCAGCCACCGCCCCGACGCGATTTTGCTGGACGTCATGATGCCTCAGGTTGATGGTTTAGCCACCCTGGTCAAGCTCAGCAAAAACGTGGATACCTGCCGAATTCCTGTCATTTTATTGACCGCGACGATGCGGCTGGCCACCCAGCCCGCCTATGCCGCCGCCGGGGCTAAGGCCATACTGATCAAGCCGTTTGACCCAGGTCTTTTAGGCAGCCAAATTGAAACCGCGCTGGGATGGTAGCCCTCACTACACAACTGAATCAAATTTGGCATCCTGTGTTCACAGAGATGTCACAATCTTTGCATAACTTAAAGGGGTCGTTATCTCCGAACTCCCTGTGCTCCCCCTAATTGTGGTCGAGAATTTAATTGCCCCCTTCAAATTTTGGCGAGAAGGCATCCATGAGGGCATGCTTTACCGCAACAATTTTTATGTCGTCTTACACCGGTTTACCAAGGCTGAGCGCACCCAAGCCCACGACAAGGCCACCGAAGAAAGCGATCGCGGCTTCAAGGTGTGCATCACGGTCTCTAAGACTCATTACACCGTGTGGGTCGATATGCGATCGCGCGTATCTGCGCCCCTGCCCCTGTCCGCCGCCAGCTGCTAGCCCCATCGACAGCCCCTCCGTTGCCCTGTCGTTCAGCATTTACCATGGTCTACCTAACTCCGATCCATTCTGCCGAAACCTCAGCTACGGTGCTCGACTGTGTGCACCCGATCACCGATGTGTCACTGCTGATTTGCCATGAGCTGAGAACGCCCCTGACTTCGATCAATGGAGCGCTGAAGCTGCTGGAATTTCAGCAACATGAAACCCTATCTGATGACGCTCAGCGACTGCTGACCATTGCCATCAACAATGCTGATCGGCTAACCCGGCTGGCCAATGCCCTAGAGGATCAGGTAGTGCCGCTGCTGACTCTGATCTCGACCTCAGAAATGGATTCGCTGCAGATTGAAAACGACCTGCACCGGGCGGTAGAGCAGGAAGAGTTTGAGCTCGCCTACCAGCCCATTGTGGCCGCCAACAGCGGTCAGATTCTCGGCTTTGAAGCCCTGGCTCGATGGCAGCACAGCAGCCGTGGGGCAATTTCCCCTGAGGTGTTTATTCCCCTAGCTGAAAAAACTGACCTGATCTGCATCCTGGGGCGATCGCTGCTCGAACAAGCCTGTCAGCAGCTGCGCCAGTGGCAAACCGAGTTTCCAACGATCCCTGCCCTCACCATGAGCGTCAACCTATCGGCGGTGCAGCTGCTTCAGCCGCAGCTGGTGGCCGAGGTCGATGACATGCTTCAGCGGCATCACCTTGCCCCCAGCAGCCTCAAACTAGAGGTGACTGAGAGCGCCCTGATTGACAATAAAGACCTGGCCCTGGCCACGCTGGCTGACCTGCATCAGCTGGGCATTCAGCTCTATATCGACGACTTTGGCACGGGCTACTCCTCCCTGGGGCGACTGCGGGATTTGCCCTTTGACACCCTCAAAATTGATCGGTCGTTCATTCGCAACAAAAACTGGGCCATGAGCGAGGCGATTTTAATGATGGCCGAGCGGCTCGACCTAGAGGTGATTGTGGAAGGGGTTGAAACCCTTGACGACGTGCTGACGCTTAGAAGCCTGGGCTGCAAAAAAATGCAGGGCTACTACTTCTCCGCCCCCGCCGCTGCGTCCGACATTGCGACTCTGCTGGGGCAGCAGGGGGGCGGGCGCTGTTTTCAAGTTGAGCACCCAGTGCTAGGCGCAATGCTGTGATGGAGGCTACTATCTGGGTCAGGGCCGGGCGGGGCGATCGCAGTTGTCACAGTGCCCACACCGGCCCAACCGCTGGGCTTCGGTGCGAAAGCCAAAGGCTACCAGTAGTCCCTGCCAGCGGCACTGGCGGCTGTGGAGAAACTGATGCATGTGCTTGCTAGCAGAGAGTTGTGATCGCCCCGAGTTGCCAGAATGCTCCAACAGCCGGTACTCAAACGGGGTCACCCACTCCAGCTGCCCCACACTGTGCAACCACGATAGCGAAATCGCCCCGTGGTCAAACTGCTGGCCAATGTCGCGCACATCCCCGCTGGGCGGAATCTGGCCGACTAGGCGCTGAGCCTTTTGCTGGAGCGCCTGGGTTTGGGCCTCAAAGAATTTTGCCCGCTGGTGATCGCCCGGTTCTAGCCACCCCGTCGGCTCGCTCACCAGAGTCAGCGCCTCGGCGGCGTTGCCATCTCGCCCAGCTCTACCCACCTCCTGCACGTACTCGGTAATGGTGCAGGGGGCCTGGTAGTGCACCACCCAACGAGTTGACTGCTTGTTTACTCCCATGCCAAAGGCACTCGTCGCTACCACGAACTGGAGTTTATCTTCCATCCAGGCGGCTTCGGTCTGGCGGCGATCGCGGCCACTCAACCCGGCGTGGTAAGGGGCTACCCGGTACTGCGCTGCCAGCTGCTGGGCCAGAGTCTCGCTGTCTTTGCGGGTGCGCACATACACCAGCCCTGCCTGGTTGCTATGTTTTTGCAAATATCGGGTCAGTGATCCCCTGCGCTGGCCCTCGCTCACCACCGCCTTAACCCGCAGACTGAGATTGGGGCGGTGAGGATTGAGCCTCACCACCTGGGGCGACTGGAGCTGCAATACCTCGCGCAATACCTGCTGAGCGGCGGGGTCGGCAGTGGCGGTAAAGGCTGCGATCGGCAAGGTGCTGCCCTCGGGCCTACAGGCCAGCAGCGCCGGACGTACCGCCCCCAGCCGCCGATAGGCCGGGCGAAAGGTTTCTCCCCAGGCTACAAGACAGTGCGCTTCATCGAGAATCAACCCGTTGAGCCGCAGGCTCGGCTGGCACAGTCGCTCCCACACGGTTGGGCTGAGCAGGGTTTCAGGAGATACGTAGAGCAGCCGCAGCTGCCCCCGGTCGAGGGCGCTCAAGGTTTTGCGGCGTTCGGGCGGCGAGATCTGGCTGTGGAGGGTGGCCGCCGGGAGCGATTTTTCCCGTAGCTCCTGCACCTGGTTTTCCATCAGCGCCACCAGGGGCGACACCACCAGGGTGAGGCCCGACTGAAGCAGAGCCGGCAGCTGGAAACAAACCGATTTACCCCCACCCGTGGGCAGCACCACCAACAGGTCTCGGTGCTCTAGCAGGGCTTTGACAATGGCATCCTGCGGCGGGCGAAAGTTGCTGTAGCCCCAAATCTGCTGAAACGCCTGGAGCACCTCGCCCCAGGCCACTGAAGTATTTGCCATGTCTGCCACCCTGAATCTTGGGTTCAGAGTGCCCAGACAAAGCCTGGGGATATGTATAAGGGGATTGCGTCTAGGCGCAATCCCCTTTGATTCGTTTCAATACCACGCTAGGTCTGCGTTAGCAGAAACACCTCATTCAAGTTCTACTGGAAGATGAATGGGAGGTTATAAGCTACACCTAAGGAAATACCCACGGCAAACCCGCTAGTTACCCGAAAGTTGCTGACGGCATTGAGGGTAAACTCTCTGGAGATGGGGATATCAGCGCCAGCGTTGAGGAGCAAACCCACATCACCACTGGTGGGAATTTCGGCCCCAGCACCCACGTAGGGCTGAGCCAAAAAGCCGCCAAAGCTCGTGGTATTAAAGTTGTAGGTAACAGGAATCGTGAAGCTTGATCGATCATTGGTAATGGTGGCTCCAGGACGCACCGAGAAACGAGGCCCGATGGAGAGCTTGCTGATGACGTTGAAGCCAAAGCTAGACAGAGCGCTTTGACCACGCTCGCCAATGCCGATGTTGCCGCCCACGCCTAGGTAAGCTGGAGTGACCGCCACCCCTGCGGGAGGTGCTTGGGCTAGGTCGATGGAGTTGTTGGCCTCGGGGGCAGCCTCAACGGTAGCGCCTAGCAGCACCGACTCGATGTCAGCATTGTCGAGCAGGCCGTTGGCGCTGAAGGGCGATGCCTCGGGCAGGGCAAGCAGGCTAGCTTCAGTGGCGGGAACTACAAGGGGGCCAGCCGCTTCTACCGTCGCTTCAGCAGGCTCGACAATAGCTTCGGGGGCAGAAAGTTCAACCTCGGCCAGGTGATTGTGGGCTAGCTCTAGCTCACTCAGGTGATTGTGGGCTAAGGCAGGAGCCGTCATGCCAGTAGCGGCAGCCAGGCTCAGCGCCAGAGAAAATTGCTTGAGATACGCCATGATTATGTTCACTCCTCGGGTTTTTATAACATCGAGCTGCACTGGCTCAGCACCAGTGATCACTCTCGAAATCGATCAGTCTGTGACTGTGCTCGGGGAAAATCAAAATTTAATTTCCGCTAGAGCTTTACACACCACATTTACCTACGAAATTGGCAGAATTGTACCACCTAAGACCTGGGGTCGAGGCTGTGTTAACGACATTCTGCATCTATTTAGGCTAGGTGCGACTCTACACTCAGATAGATAGACACTTGACAGAAATCAAATTTTTAGGCTAGCTGTTAAGAGCTAACCCAGGGGGGAGCACGTCACCTTGGCGATGAGTAATTGTGCTTAGGGTGTGACTAACTCCTGTTGGCCAATGAGATCGTTGAGATAGGCGCAGCGGTGGGCGAGCACTTGAGGGACCCGCTGCGCCTTCCACTGGGCACCGGTTAGG
>JBBSKN010000072.1:0-21955 GCA_038256265.1 Phormidesmidales cyanobacterium | reverse complement strand
TGTCCCCAGGTAAGCCTCAGCATCCTGCTTGAGCTTTTGCAGAATCATGGCGGAAACTTCTTGGGGCGTAAACGCCTTACCGCGAATCTGCACATCTACGGTGTTGTCGCGGCCGCTGACGCAGACGTAGGGCACCCGGCTCCGCTCAGCCTCAGTATCTTCCCAGCGGCGACCAATGAACCGTTTGATGCTGTAGACCGTGTTCTCAGCGTTAGTGACCGCCTGCCGTTTGGCGAGCTGTCCCACCAGACGCTCACCATTCTTGCCAAAGCCAACAATGCTGGGTACCGTGCGGCCCCCCTCAGTGCTGGAAATGACGGCTGGCTTACCGCCCTCAAGCACGGCGACACAGCTGTTAGTTGTTCCTAAGTCAATGCCGATTACTTTACCCATAGTCCGCGGTGCTCAACTTAATCGTTCGCCGTACCCTTCTGAAATCAGCTCAGACCTAGACCCAAGCTAACTGTGACTAGGTTGCCCGCTTGCACTCAGGAAGTTATCGTTTGCCCTAGCAACTTATGGTATGTGCCAGTTTAGGCTCCTGGGACAGCAGGAACATTCGTTCACAATAAGCAACCCTGGCAGATCCAACGCTGGCCTAATCCCTTGCTCCTTCACCCCCACCGGCGTCACTGGGAGCATCTTCTGGCGGAGCAGCCACCTTTACCATAGCGTGACGTAACACGCGGTCGCCCAGCTGATAGCCCCGCACAAACTCTTCAATCACGGATCCTTCTGGGTGGTCAGCCGTGGGCTCGCGCATCACGGCTTCGTGCAGTAGCGGGTCAAACTCCTGACCCTCAGCGCGCATGGCCGAAACCCCAAGCCGCTTGAGGGTTTCAACTAGCTGCTTATAGACGCTCTGATAACTTTTATGAATGGTCATCTCGGCTTCGGTTTGGGGCTTAATCTGTGATCGCGCCCGCTCAAAGTTATCCACTACTGGGAACAGCTCAATTACCGTGTCGCCCTTGATCTGAGCGGCCAGATCATCTTTTTCTTTACTGGTGCGCTTGCGGTAGTTTTCAAAATCAGCGGCAATGCGCATAGATTGATTGGCCCGATCCTCCAGCTGGGCCTTCAACCCGGCCACCTGGCGCTCCAGATCAGCCAGGCCCGCCGCATCGGCGGCCGGTAGGCTAGCATCTTTATCTTCAGCTACCTCAACAGTGGCCGCAGCGGCTTCGACTACCTCATCAAAGTCAATGTCAACGGCGTCCTCTTCAAGGAGCTCTTCAATTTCCTCCGGTTCAGAGGAAGAATTGTGTTCGGTTTGATGAATATCGTCAACCATGCTGATACGTAACCCGACGGGTGAATGCAACAATTTAGCCCTAGCAGCCCCTATTCCAACGGAAACTTGCGCTACCGTAGCGACCTACTTTCGGCATTGGCTCCAATTCTATCGTGGATTGCAGGTTTCACCGCTGCCAGTTGAGGCCACCTAGCTGCTCACCATCCCTTACCCACTCACCACCTGTAAAAAGGTGACCGTGCCGGAGGTGCTTTTAGTCTATGGAAATAGCTTAACAAGCGGCCGTGCCGCCGTGGTGCAGATAAATTGGATGAGGGTATGATCGAGACTACGGGGTCAGCACGCGGGGGGCTGGCGAGCGCGCCAACGGTGAGCTTAGTCCCTCAGTTCAGGGCATACTGCCTTTAATTAGATCGGGTTTGGATCTGTTTTATCAGTCCTGTTTTATCGGTACTCTGGCATCAGCGCTATGACTAATTCCTCCTCCCGGCGAGCTCTAGTACTACAGCGGAGCTTCTCGCCCTTTGGCAACCAGCTCATTCAATCGGGCTATGTCGACTCTGAGCAAATGCAAAAGGCCCTGGCGGAGAGCCGCAAAAGCGGGCAGTCCCTAACCGACGTACTCGAGTCTCTGACCGGACAGCAGCTCTCCCCTGAGCTGCTGCGCCAGTACAAAAAACAGCAGCTCTTTGAGCTTAAAATCCTCTACGGCGTTGAGTCCCTTGACCCAGAGCTCAACGACATTTCTCCGGCTCAGATCGGCCACCTGATCGACACCCTGGTGCCCGTCGACATCTGCCGTCGCCATCGCCTGGTGCCCCTATCGAAGCACGAAGAGGAAAATCCCTCGGCGCTGGTCGCCATGGTCGACCCCGAAAACCTAGAGGCCCAAGACGACCTAAACCGCATTCTGCGGCCTCAAAACCTAGCCCTCAAGCGCATGGTGATCACCGTTGAAGATTTTCAGCGGCTGATGTCCTCCTACTTGGATGAGGCGGTAGCCAAACAGAAGAAAGAAGAGCTAGACGCCGCTGTCGATGTCAGCACCAGCCTAGAAGAATTAGACTTCGGCGAAGGCAGCCTAGAAGACGTCATCGACGAAGAGGCCGACCTGGGCATGGCCCTCAAAGATGCCGGGGCCGCCCCGGTCATCGCCCTGGTCAACAAAATCCTGGCCAAGGCGCTTCAAGAAGGCGTCTCAGATATTCACATTGAGCCTCAGGAAGAATACCTGAGGGTGCGGTTCCGCAAAGACGGCGTACTCAGCGAGGCATTTCCCAAGATGCCCAAGAAAATCATCCCCGCCGTTACGGCTCGCTTTAAAATTATCTCTGAGCTAGATATTGCCGAGCGCCGCATGCCCCAGGATGGCCGCATTCGGCGGGTATTTCAGGGTCGCAAGGTAGACTTTAGGGTCAGCACCATCCCCAGCCGCTGCGGCGAAAAAGTAGTGCTAAGAATCTTGGATAATGCCTCCACCCAGCTCGGTCTCGACAAACTGATTACCGATCCCGGTTCTCTCAAGATCGTTCAAGACATGGCCTCACGGCCCTTTGGCCTGATCTTGGTAACTGGCCCCACTGGCTCGGGGAAGACCACTACTCTCTACTCAGTTCTATCAGAGCGCAACGACCCCGGCATCAACATCAGCACCGCCGAAGACCCGATTGAGTACACCCTACCCGGTTTGACCCAGGTACAGGTGATTCGCGAAAAGGGCATGAACTTTGCCTCTATTTTGCGGGCCTTTTTGCGTCAAGACCCTGACGTCATTCTGGTAGGTGAAACCCGCGACCCCGAGACGGCCAAAACCGCCATTGAGGCTGCGCTCACGGGTCACCTGGTGCTCACCACCCTGCACACTAACGATGCTGCTGGTGCGATCGCCCGTCTTGACGAAATGGGCGTTGAGTCATTCATGGTGTCTAGCGCCCTGATTGGCGTCTTGGCTCAGCGCCTCGTCCGGCAGGTGTGCTCTGAGTGCCGCATTGCCTACCATCCCTCTGCCGAAGAACTGGGCCACTTTGGTCTCAGCGCTTCTTCGGAGTCTGACATCACCTTCTACAAGGCTAACACCCTCACTGCAGAAGAACTGGCAGCCGCTAAAGGTAACAACACCATCTGCCCCAAATGCCAGGGTGGTGGCTACAAAGGCCGGGTTGGGGTGTATGAAATCTTGCGGGTTACTGAACGTCTCCAAAAGCTGATTTCTGAGGGAGCACCCACTGAGCACATCAAGGAAGCAGCAGTAGAAGAGGGTATGCAAACCCTGCTTTCCTACAGTCTCGACCTGGTACGCCAGGGAAAGACCACCCTAGACGAGGTGGAACGTGTGACCTTTACCGATACTGGCCTTGAGGCCGAACTCAAATCTAAGCGTAAGGCCTCCCTCACCTGTTCCTGCTGTGGAGCCGAGCTACAGCAGGAGTGGCTTGACTGCCCCTACTGTCTCACCTCCAGGTTCCACGATTGACGAGCCTTTTCTCGTTACCCCTTTCTCTTGTGATCCTTGTTCTCCTGTGAGATTGACAGCATTTTGCCCGCAGGTGGGCACGTTGTTAGCAGTCATAGGGAGTGTGGCACCAATGGCCCTCTAGGTCTGTGGTCTTTACCCTTGACATTTCCCCCGTTTCTCCATCCCCATGAGGTAGTTCTATGGAATTGATGATCGAAGACTTGATGGAAGAGGTGATTGAGCGGGGCGGCTCCGACCTGCACCTGTCAGCAGGGCTGCCGCCCTACATCCGCATCAGCGGCAAACTCACCCCTACTGAGCACGAGCCCATGACCTCTGAGTCATGCCAGCGGCTCATTTTTAGCATGCTCAACAACACCCAGCGCAAACAGCTCGAGCAAACCTGGGAACTCGACTGCTCCTACGGGGTAAAAGGTCTGGCTCGGTTTCGGGTCAATGTTTACAAAGATCGGGGTACCTACGCCGCCTGTTTGCGGGCGCTGAGTTCCAAAATTCCATCCATGGACACCCTGGGGCTACCCAACATTGTTCGAGAGCTGTCAGAAAAACCTCGGGGGCTAATTCTGGTGACTGGGCCAACGGGGTCCGGGAAATCAACTACTCTGGCCTCGATGATCAACAACATCAACCTGACTCGGCCCGAGCACATTCTCACCGTCGAAGACCCGATTGAGTTTGTCTATGAACCGATTAAAAGCCTGATTCACCAGCGCCAGATTGGAGAAGATACCAAGAGCTTTGCCAATGCCCTACGCGCTGCCCTACGGGAAGACCCAGATGTAATTCTGGTGGGCGAGATGCGGGACCTAGAGACTATTTCCCTAGCCATTTCGGCGGCAGAAACGGGTCACCTAGTGTTTGGTACCCTGCACACTAGCTCGGCATCCCAAACCGTTGACCGGATGATCGACGTCTTCCCTCCTTCTCAACAGCAGCAGATTCGAGTGCAGTTGTCGGGGTCGCTGGTGGCGGTCTTGAGTCAAACTCTAGTGCCCAAGGCTAACCCCAAACCCGGTGAATTTGGCCGCATTATGGCCCAGGAAATCATGGTGATTACTCCGGCGATCGCCAACATGATTCGGGAAGGTAAAACTCCCCAGATCTATGGCGCTATTCAGACCGGCGGCAAACTGGCCATGCAAACGCTGGAAAAGGTACTGTCCGACTTGTACAAAGCCGGTACCATCTCCTTTGAGGCGGCCATGTCTAAAACCTCTCGCCCCGATGAGCTTCAGCGGCTGATCGGGCCAGGCCAGGCTCCCTCCGCTGCTACCCGTCAAGGGGCCGCCGCCGGACGCCACTAAAGATCGGGCTATGTAAATGATTGATAGGTGCGACTGCTTGAGTAACTTTACGACCTATGCAAAGTTTGGTCGATCACAGTCAGGCTAAACAGTATGGGTGAAGACTCTCTCAGATTTTCAAACAGTCTCTCGGGTAGATCTAGCGGGTTCGACAACCGGAACCCATCGCTATAATTTCAGTACCTTTAAGCCACTGAGCCACTGAGCTATGCCTACCTACGTTGCTACTGGTCGCGATACAAGCGGAACCCAGCGCAGAGAGAGAGTTTCCGCAGAGAATCCTAGCGATGCCCGCAGCCTTTTAAAGGATAAGGGTCTCTTCGTGATGGATTTGAAGGAGGAGTCGGGTCTTACCATCGACTTCGAAAGCATCAAAACGTCCATGACCAAAGTGACGGTCAAGGATAAGGCGATCTTTTCTCGACAGTTTGCGGCCTTGGTTAACGCTGGGGTTGCCCTGGTGCGGGGGCTTGGGGTATTGGCAGATGACTGCCCAAACCCTAAGCTCAAAAAGGCGTTGATGGCCATCAATGCCGACGTGCAGCAGGGCACCAACCTGTCAGATGCCATGCGGAAGCACCCAGCCTGCTTTGACAACCTCTACGTGGCTCTAATCCAGGCGGGGGAAGTGGGCGGTGTGCTCGATGAGGTGCTCAACCGCCTGGCAAAGTTATTGGAAGACCTGGCTCGATTGCAGAACCAAATCAAGTCGGCCATGGCCTATCCGGTAACGGTTGGAGCCTTAGCTGTGATCATCTTTGTCGGTATGACGGTGTTTTTGCTGCCGATCTTTGCCGACATGTTTGAGGATCTAGGCGCTGATTTGCCAGTTTTTACCCAGCTGATGATGCTAATCAGCCGGTTTTTGCGCCAGCCTCTGAACTGGGTATTCATGGTCGCGGCGATTTCGGCATCAGGCTTTGCCTACCGACGCTACTACGCCACCCTCAACGGTCGCCGAGTGATTGACCGCCTGTCGCTCAAAGTGCCCCTATTCGGCGATTTAATTCAAAAAACCGCCACCGCCCGTTTTTGTCGCACCTTTGGCTCTCTCTCAAAGTCTGGGGTGCCCATTTTAACCGCGTTAGAAATTGTGCGAGACACAGCGGGCAACCAGGTGATTGCTGAAGCTGTAGATGACGCCCGTAGGGATGTGCAGACCGGCGGCATGATCAGCATTGCGCTACAAAAGCATGCCGTGTTCCCTACTATGGCGATTCAGATGATCAGCATTGGTGAGGAGACAGGAGAACTCGATGCAATGCTAATGAAGGTAGCCGACTTTTACGAGGATGAGGTGGAGCAGGCCGTCAAAGCTCTGACCAGCGTTATGGAGCCGATCATGATTATGGTGCTGGGGGGCATGGTTGGAGCGATTCTGGTGTCGATGTATCTGCCCATGTTCAAGATCATGGACGCGATCGGCTAGGGCTTGAGAACCCTGGGGCTTTCGCTTCCACCGTTAAAGCTTTTGTACGGCCAAGGTAAGTTTGCCTTGGTCGTTATTTTTTTATTCAATCCATGCCCCCTAAGACAACAGTCCGCCGCTGAGCCGCTTAATTGCTCGGGTAGCAACCTGTGCGTAGCTAACTTCTCCACTAAATACTTTGACCATGGTGAGGGTGCTGGAGGGGCGCTTTACCCCTACCCGGTAGGCTAGGGCCGGAGCTTGATAAACCAGACGAGCAATGCGCCTGGCCCAGCGCATTTCTTCTCCCCACTCGTTGTTCATGACTTGGGTGTAGGTCTCAAGGGCGTGCTCTTGGCCCTGAATCGCTTGGGCGATCGCATCTGCCGCCTTCAGCCCGCTAAAAATCGAGGGCCGAATGCCCTCCGCCGTAAGTGGGTCGACCACGCAGGCAGCTTCACCCGCTAGCAATGCCCGATGGGTATGGAGCACCTGAGGCCCATTCCAAATGAAAATTGGGTGCCCAAAGTGCTGAACGGTGCTGGCATCAACTTCAAAGGCAGCGGCATAGTCGGCTACTGGGGTACGCAGGTCTTGCTTGCGCTGGGCCCCAGAACGAAACACGCCGCCGCCGATGGAGTAACCATCGGCCTTGGGAAAATTCCACAGGTAGCCCTGCTGAATTAGCCCCAGGTCGAAGTGCACCACTGGCTCCTCGGGTACCTCTAACCGTGGCTCGGCCTCTAGGGCGGCCGCTAGCTTGTACTTGCGCTCTGGAAAGCCCAGCCACTTGGCCATCGACCCCCGCGCCCCGTCTGCGGCAATTAAATAGCGGCCCTGTACTGGGCCACGGCTGGTGTTGACCTGCCAAAAATCCCCTTGATTGTCGATGCCCTGGGCCTTGGTGCCATCCCACAGGGCCGCTCCCTGCTTTTGGGCTTGCTGCACAATGAAGTGATCAAACTCGTCGCGGCGCACCATCCACAGGGCTTTTTCGGCGGGTAGCTCGGCTTCGACGGGATCGGCCAGGTTAAAGGTGTAGCGCACCTTGCGCACCTTGACGGAAATGGCCGGGGAAAAGTCGAAGTCAAACCACTGGGCTACCTGGGGCGATACGCCGCCGCCGCAGGGCTTGTAGCGGGGCAGTTTGGCGGCGTCGAGCAGCAGCACCTGGTGG
Organism: Phormidesmidales cyanobacterium; assembly: GCA_038256265.1. Classification (GTDB taxonomy): domain Bacteria; phylum Cyanobacteriota; class Cyanobacteriia; order Phormidesmidales; family Phormidesmidaceae; genus Nodosilinea. The sequence continues at coordinate 14,335 of JBBSKN010000072.1, read as the reverse complement.
CCCGCTTTGCTGAGGTGGTAGGCGGCGGTGGCTCCGGCGGGGCCAGCCCCGACAATAATGCAATCGTACATAGTTTTTTTGCTCTAGGCCAGCCAGCAGGCTAGGGGAAACATCAGGTATTGCAGAAAAAACAGCTTCCAGATGAACTGGTAGAACTGGGGGTAGGCGAGGTTTTTCTGCGGGGTTGGGGCCTGTCCGGGGCGGGGCATGCGGCGGCTCATCCACCACAGTAGGGCTAGGGCCAGCAGGTGCGACCCTGCCAAAAACAGCTGATTGACCCCCGCCAGCCAGGGGGCTACCAGCGCCATGCCCAGGTAGCAGGCGGTGAGAATGCCCAGGGCTAGATTGAACACGGTGCGCTGACCCAGCTTGAGCGAGAGGGTGCTGATGCCGTAGCGGCGATCGCCCTCAATGTCAGGAATATCTTTGAACAGGGCGATCGCAATGCTAAACAGCAAGATAAACGCCGTCAGCGCCCACACCCGCCCTGGAATGGTGAGCGGGAGGTTGAGGCGATCGCTCACGTACAAAAACAGCCCCAAGTTTACAATTGCCCCTCGCACGGCCAAGATACACACCGAGGCCCAAAACGGAAACCGCTTAAGGCGCACCGGCGGCAGCGAGTAGGCGGTGCCAATCCCTAGGCTGAGGCCAACGGTCACCAGTAGCCAGGGGCCACCCACTACGGCCAAACCCATGGCCCCTAGGCCCGCCAACCCGACAATCCAGCGGCCGTCGGTGACCGAAAATTCTCCGGCGGCCAGCGGCAGATGGGGCTTGTTGATGCGATCAATGGCAATGTCTTCGAGCTGGTTTAGCCCCACAATGTAGAGATTCCCCAGCAGGCAGGCTACCTCGGCAACACCGATCAAACCCAGTAGCAAGCTAACAGAGGGAGCATTCTCTAGCCCCGAATCAGCCCCCACATTAGCTAAGACAACCGCCGCCATGCCTAGCACGCTTAGGCTCGTGCCAATTACCGTGTGGGGACGCCAAAATTTCCACAGGGCGTAGAGCCAGGGTAAGGGAGTTTGGGTAAAGCATAGACGATTGCCTGGGGGTACCCCTGGAGGCACTGTAGAGTTTGGCGGAGCAGCGTTGGGCATAGATGAAAATATGGTTGCCAGAGCCTCAGTTCTCTAGCTTATCGGCTGATGGCTAGCTTAGCGGCGACTTTGCCAGAGAACAGCTTTTTTTAATCTTGGCTGGGTTTGCCCCGCATGGCTTCAATATCGAGCCAGGTGATAATCACCCCCGCCACGGGCACTGCCAGAAACAGGCCCAGCACCCCTGCCACCGTAGCCCCCACCAGCAGTGCAAAGAACATGACCACCGGGTTGATGTCGAGAGAGTCTTTCAAAATGTAGGGCAGCAGCAGGTTTTCTTCCACCTGTTGCAGGCTAATGCATACCACTAATGCCTGAATCGCCAGCCACACACCCTGGGACAGCAGCAGCAGCGCTACCAGCCCAATGCCCAGGGTAGCGCCGATGCCTGGAATCAGGTCGAATACTCCGGCGATCAGGGCCAGCACCAAGGGGAACGGTACCCCCAAAATCAAAAATACAACGAATGCCGACACCCCAAAGAAAAGCGACAGCAGCAGGCGGCCCCAAAAAAAGCCCAGTAAGTTGCGTTGCAGCACGGTGTTAAACCGCTTTTTCTGGCGAATAGGGATCCGGTTGAGTACCCACCACCAAATTTTGGCTCCATCCAGCATCATGAACAGAGAGACTACGGCAATCAGGATAGCCAGCACCAGGTTGGCAAAGGTCGATTGCAGCAGCCCTAGCCCTGTGGTGAAAATGGTCACCGCCTGGTTCTGGATTTGGGGTTCTAACCCCTCTAGATTGACGGGGATATTCAGCGTTTCTAGCAGCTGTTCAACGTTGCCAAGCCAGGGCACCACCGACTCGGAAAAGTTTTGCACACTGTCGGCCAGTTGTTGCCCCTGGGATAACACCGCCAAGCCTAGGGTGAGAGAAAGACCAGCGGCTAGGGCTAGACAGGTGATAAACACTGCGATCGCAGCTACGCCATGGGGCATCCACCGGCTGAGCCAGCTGGCCGGATAGTTGAGCAAAAAAGCCAAGATGGTGGCGGTAATAAACACTAGCACCAGCATTTCAAAATAGGCCAGCAGCTGAATTGCGGCCCAGCCACTGGCAAATAAGAGCAAAAATCGCACCAGGGTGCTGGTGCTGAGCATATCCCAGAGTGAACTTTTGCTAGAAGATTCTAGGTTCTGGTCGGTCTGCTCCTGGGGCTGCTCAATTTTCATGGGTAGCAGAATCTTGGGTGCCAGAATCTTGTACCAGCACGAAGGGTTGAACGATCAGCGATTGAAACTGCTTTTGGGCGGTTTGATCCCAAATCTCGAGCTGGAAGGGAGAGGGTTTGGTGATCAGGGCTTCGGCAATCCAGCGGTTGACGGCGGCGGTGTTGTCTGTAGCGATCGCCACTCCCACGTCGACCAAATCGAGCTGTGGGTCTACTACCACTACCGCTCCTCGATTAGCGTGGGGGCTAATCCAGGCCCAGTCGGCGGGGGCCAGCATTTCGGAGAGTTCTTGCTTCAGGTCTTGGCTCATGGGCTTAAAGGGGCGATCGCTGACTTTTTACAGGCTACCAGATGGAGCGGTGTAGAGTAATCGCTCAACGACCCAGGTCGTGCAGGCGGTGAATTTCGGTAGCGCATTGGGCCGTAATGGCCTCTAGTCCCTCGCGGGCGGTGGTCGGGGTCGGGGCGATGGGAGAGCCAATACGAATGGTGAGAGGCACGGGGCGGGGAACCGAAGCACCCTTTGTGAATACGCGGTGGCTACCCCAGAGGCTAACGGGCAGCAGGGGAACCTGGGCCTTAGCCGCAATTAGTGCTGCGCCGATTTTTGGGTCGGGAATGCGGCCATCGGGGGTGCGGGTGCCTTGCAAGAAAATGCCCACCGCCCAACCCTGATCGAGCTGTTTGAGCGCTTCGCGAATGGCGCTACGATCAGCACTGCCTCGCTTTACCGGGTAGGCCCCGTAGAGGCGAATGGCCTGACTGAGTACCGGCACCTGAAACAGCTCTTCTTTAGCCATGAAAGACACCGGGCGGCGCACGGCAGCGGAGAGCAGCGGTGGGTCAGCGTCACTGGCATGATTGGCCACTACCACCAGCCCCCCGGTTTTGGGTACCTGGTCAGCACCATAGACCCGGCCTCGAAAATATAGGCTCAGCACGGGGCTGACCACCGACCATTTGAGCAGGTGATACCACAGCAGGTTGACGGGGGGTTCGCGATCGCGGCGCATCAGAAAAATTTAGGAAGAGGGATTTTGGGTTTTGGGTTCAGGGGAAGGCCGGGGAATCAGAGTTTCCTTCAACTCGTAAAGCCGTCTACCTGCTCCAAGTTGCCCACATTCGCCAGGACTAAATCGCGACAGGTGCGCTTAGTTAGCCCGGTGAGCACGTTCCCCGGCCCAACTTCTACTACCGTATCAATGCCCAGCTCCGGCAGCGCTAGGGTGATCTCGCGCCAACGCACAGAGCCCGTCATTTGCTGCACCAGACGCTGCTTTAAGACAGCGCCATCGGTGTCGGGGGTGGGGTCTACGTTAGAGAGCACCGGCACCTGGGCCGTGGCAAAGGCGATCGGCTCTAGGACCTGTTCAAAGGTAGCGGCGGCATCGGCCATTAGCGGCGAGTGAAAGGCCCCGCTGACGTTCAGCTTCACCGCCCGCTTGGCTTTCACCCCTTCCATCACAGCCGCGACGGCGGCCGGGGTGCCCGAAATCACTACCTGGCCGGGATTATTGTCGTTGGCCAGCACCACGCCGGGGGTGGCCTCAATTTTGGCCGCTAGCTCGTCAGCATCAAATCCCAGCAGGGCCGCCATTATGCCGTCAGACGCTTGGGCCATCAGCTCGGCTCGGCGCTGCACCAATGTTAGCCCAGCGGCAAAACCAAAGACGCCCGCTGTGTAGAGAGCTACGTACTCACCCAGGCTGTGGCCTGCGAGCACAGCGGGCTGATGCCCCTTAGCTTTGAGCAAATCGGCCAGAATGCTTTCTATCACGTATAGGCAGGGCTGGGTATAAAAGGTGCCTGAGACCTTATCGTCGGCGTCTTGCACCACATCTAGCACCGACCAGCCCAGCACCGACTCGGCCTCAGCAAATCGCTCTTGGGCAAAGGGGACGGTGGCCAGGTCTGTGCCCATGCCCATGGCTTGAGAACCCTGCCCAGGAAATACCCACGCTGCCTTTGCCATGCCGTTACCTGACTAACTCTGCAAAGCAACACTGTCTCACAAAATGATCGCCTGAAACAGGGTAGGCCGGGCTTTGCCTAGCCCGCAGCAAAGTCGCTAAACTAGCGCTTAAAGGGGAATTAAACCCCAACACCATGTTGTGCTTGGGCAGGCCGCCGTTAACCAGCTCATTGGCAATGCCCCCCTCGGTGCCGTCATGCTGTATCTAGATTAAGAGTTTTCCCATAGGTGCCCCCCCTTTTGGATTGGCATAGAGGATTTTTGCATGGGGTTTGATGAGTCGGCATAGTTAGCATGGGCAATGAGCGAAATTTTTTGGCTAGGGCTGTTGATTGGCAATACCCGCTGGCATTGGGGAGCTTTTGAGGGCGATCGCTGGCTCGGCACCTGGCACACCGCCCCCCTATCGCTGACTCAGGTGCAGCAGCTAGATCAGGGCCACTTTGCGATCACCGCCTGGCAGCAGCTAGGTATTGACCGTCCCTCAGCAGCAGATTTATCCGACTGGGGTTCCCAGAACCAGGGGCATCGCGAACTGTGGCTGGCCTCGGTGGTAAGACAGCCGGCGGCTTGGCTCGCCGACTACCCCGCTCTACACCGGGTAGAAACGGCCCAGGTGCCTCTGCACAACAGCTACCCCACCCTGGGGGTAGACCGCGCCCTGGCCCTGGTGGGGGCGGGGGAAACCTGGGGCTGGCCAGCGCTGGTGATCGACTGCGGCACGGCGATGACCTTTACCGCTGGCGCTGATGGGGGGCTGGTTGGCGGGGCAATTTTGCCGGGGCTGCGATCGCAGTTTCGCGCCCTCCACACCGATACTGACCAGCTCCCGGCCTTAGACCTAGGCCCCATCCCCTGGCCCCGGCGCTGGGCTACCGATACGGCCGAGGCGATCACCAGCGGCATTTTGCACAGCCAGCTGGCGGGCATTCGCGACTTTATAGCCGCTTGGGAAGCTGACTATCCTGGCGGTGCTGTGGTGTTCACGGGGGGCGATAGCGCGTTTGTCATTCACCACATAAAAAAGCAGACCCCGGCCCTGGCCCAGCGAATTAACCATGATCCAGAGCTGGGGTTTTGGGGCTTGAGGGTCTGCCGTCGGCGAGCGCTAGAGTCGCTATAGACCGCTAATGCGGCTGCGGTAGGCGGCGGCATCGGTACCAGCGCCAGCATTGGCGTAGGTACCAGCGCTATTCATGTTCCGGAGGTTGTTGACCCGGTTGCCAGGGTTGGGGTGGGTGCTGAGAAACTCAGCGGTATTTCTGCCCTCGAGCTTTTGCATAAAGCTAATAAAGCCGGTGGTGTCGTAGCCTGCCCGACCTAGGTTATGGAACCCACGGCGATCGGCGTCGTGCTCGGCCTCGCGGCTGTTGGGCAGCTGTAGGGCCAGCTGCACCCCCAGACCCACCAGGGCATCTTGGCGCACGCCCAGCCCCCCGGCCACGCCACTGGCTAGAGCCTGCTGTCGCATTTGATTGAGGGCATGCCGTCCGGTGATGTGGCCAATTTCGTGGGCCATCACCCCGGCTAGCTCGGCTTCGTTTTCAGCAGCGCGAATCAGCCCGGTATGAATGTAAACAAATCCTCCGGTGGTGGCAAAAGCGTTGACGCTGTTGTTGTCAACCACCTGAAAGGTGTAGGGCAAATCGGGGCGATCGCTGGTAATCGCCAGGCGCTGCCCAATTTCGTTGATATAGCTATTGATAGACGAGTTGCGGTTGTAGACTCGCACCCCCTGCTGGGCCTTGAGTTGCCGGTCGATCTGAGTGCCGAGGTTGACCTCGTCGCGGCTAGACAGGTTGCCCAGCTGCACATAGCGAATGCCCTGAAAAATCAGGTCAAAAAGGCCGGCATGGGAGGGCGTCGGTGTAGCCAGGCCAATGGTAATCGCCATCAGGGTGGCCATCAGGCCGTAAAGCCCGCGCCGCAGAAGAGAATTCTGCTTTAGATAAGTGAGAGGAGAAAGCATGGAAGGAGCGCCTCACGTACTGTTGAGGGTCATAACTATTACCATCTTGCCCCGCTTAGCTACTGACGGTCACAGGCAGGGGCCAATAATAAATTTGGCCATGGCAATCTGTACCCATTGCCCAGGGAGAGATCGGCCCACTGGCCGACAAGTGCCCCAAAAGAGTCGGCCTGTGGTTCAATGGTATCGACATTCTCCCGCACAAAAAACACTCACCCCCTACCTCGTTGAGGGCACCCTAGCCATGACGCTCATTGACTCTAAAGGCCGCTTATTTGGCAAAGTCAGTATCTTAGATGTGGCGGCGGCGCTGATCATTCTGATGGTGTTGTTTGGCATTTTTCTCTATCCCGGCACCTCGGGGTCGGTGGCCCAGGTGGGGTCTAGCACCAAACCCGTGGAAGTGGATGTCATGGTGCGGGGGCTAACTTCCTCTGACCCCGAGGGGCTGTTTCAGACGATTCAAAACTCCGAAACCACTAACATCATTATTCGCAATCAGCCTTACGGCCAGGTCAGAATCAAGAATGTGCAAAAGCTGCCCCGCAGCACTGTCGTCCCCCAGCCCGATGGCTCGGTGATTGCCCTGCCTGACCCCCGCCCAGAGCTAAACTACACCCTTGATATGCTGATCACCCTCGAGGGTGATGCTCAGATTACCAATACGGGGCCGGTGTTTGGCAACAGCAAGATCAAGGTGGGCAGCCCGATCGAGCTAGACGGTGACCTCTACAACTTCAACGCCAGCACCATTGGGGTCAGGGTGCTAGAAGATAGTTAGTGAGACAATAGAAACTTCAGCCAGCTCCAGCGAACTACTTACCCTTTCCCTATGACCGTTACCCCGATTGCACCCGCCCGCGTTGACTGGCAGGCTCTGGCCGATCAGGCTCTGGCCGGAGAGGTGATCAGCCGAGATCAGTCCCACGCCGTGCTCGCCGCCCCCGATACTGAGCTGCTTGACCAGCTGGCGGCGGCCTACCGGGTGCGACGAGAATACTGGGGCAACCGGGTACGGCTGCACTTTTTGCTCAACGCCCAGAGCGGCCTCTGCCCCGAAGACTGTCACTATTGCTCGCAGTCAAAGCTCTCTGGCGCTGAGATTGAGAAATATCCTTTCATGGCCCAGGAGCAAATCTTGGCCGCCGCCGAGCGGGCTAACAGCCTCAAGGCGGGCACGTTTTGTATGGTGATCTCGGGGCGATCGCCCTCGGAGCGCGTCTTTGGCGAAGTGCTCGACGCCGTGCGCCAGGTCAAAGCCCAGTACCCGATGAAAATCTGCGCCTGCCTAGGGCTGCTCGATGAATCCCAAACCCAGCAGCTGGCGGCGGCGGGGGTCGACCGGGTCAACCACAATCTCAACACCAGCGAAGCCCACTACGGCGACATCTGCACCACCCATACCTTTCAAGACCGCAAAGATACAATTCAAGCGGTGCAGTCGGCGGGCATGACCACCTGCTCGGGGGGCATCTTTGGCCTGGGCGAATCCGACGATGACATCATCGACATGGCCCTGGCATTGCGGCGACTCGGGGTGACCAGCGTGCCGCTGAATTTTTTGATCCCGATTCCGGGCACCCCCTTTGAGGGGCGGCAGGAGCTAAACCCGCGCCAGTGTCTGCGGATCTTGTGCCTCTATCGATTGCTGCTGCCTGCTCAAGAAATTCGCATCGCTGGGGGGCGCGAGGTGCAGCTGCGCCAGCTACAGCCCCTGGGGTTGTACGCGGCCAACTCGATCTTTGTGGGCGATTACCTGACCACCCCCGGTCAGGCGGCCCAGGCCGACTACGCCATGATTCGCGATGCTGGCTTTGTACTAGAAGGGCCAGACGGCAGCGCCATGGGTCTGCCCGACGAGATCGCTGGGGTTTAGGGGACTTTTGGAAAACTTTCTCCTTAATGGTGGGCAGTGCCCACCCTACGGCGGCTACAGTCGCTGGATTAAAGCTGGTATCTTCTTCCCTGAAAATCTCCTTAGTGGGTTTCTACCTGCGGCAGCGTATGAGTACCTAAAATGCCAGCATCGCACATGCGGCACTGCCGACGGCCATAGTTACCCGCCGTATGCACTCCCATCACCGCCAGGGCCAGAGCCGATGGCAGGGTGTAAGCATCTGCGGCAGTGTAGTTCACCGCGTAGCCCAGGTCTTCTAGCGAGCCCACCGTTAAACGACTGAGCGGATTTGGCCCAAAATTCAAAAAGCCCGTCATCAGCTCATTACCAAACACGGTTTCTCGCCAGTGGCCATCTCGGGTACCCTGGCCCCCCGTATTCTCCAGCGGTACGGGCGTCATCCCCTGGGCCCCGATCAGCACTGCAAATTCTCGCATCCCGTTTTGACCAACATAGGTCGGGTTGGCCGACCCGGCCCCCACGAGAAGATTCCGAATTTGCCAAATGGTGCCAATCCCAAGCACATGGCCCATCTCGTGAATAATCACGTCGAGCAGCCCCCCCTCTGCCTCTAGGCGAGCTAAATCGCCGATGTCAAACTCCATCACTCCGGTGATAGGCAGCATAGAACCGCTGCGTAGGCGAGTCGGCCCGGCCCGACCTAGCAACCCGTTGGGGCCATCGATCGACAACCCTCGCGCTTCAATTAAAACATCGTCGATGGTTTCCCCATTGACTACGGCACTAGGCAAATCTCCAATAATGATTTCTGACCACCGGGCAGCAGCGATTTCGAAGACGGCTCGCTGGGTAGCCGTTAGCCCCCCTAAAAAGCGAAGCTGAATGGAAAAATCAGCAGGGATCGGCGGCATCGGCGGTTGACTACCAACCACCAACTCTAAGGACCAGCGGTTGAGAAACCCCCCGTCTAAAAAGGCCTGGTCTTGAATCTGTAGCGTCCAGGTGCCGTTGGGGTCACTGCCTAATAGGGTAGCCAAAGGCTGCTGGGGCTGAAATGACCCCTGAAATGGAGCGGTGCCCTGGCTGATGGGTATTGCCGCCCCATCATCAAAGGTAGTGTCGAAAAAGTTGTCGCCGCTGCCACCCGCATTGCCGACTAGCAAGACAGAGGCTCCACCGGGGGCGATGAGAGAAATTTGCAGATCGCTGGTGTAGGTGTGAACTAAATTGATAGTGACGCTGATGCGCTGGAGCGGGCCAGAGAGATTGGCTACGTCAACAGTGGAGCTGACGACGGTGGGCGCAAACTGCGAAATCGGTATCGCCGTCTCGTTGGAGAAAACTTGCTTCATAGGGAGCTAGATGCACTTCAAAGCTTCAGATGAATGGTAACGTCAACCTGATGGCTGTAGCCGGGGTAACCAGTTGGGGAATGCAGCAGTTTACTGAGCCTGCTCGTATCGATAATTGCTTTCAAGGGCGTTGCCAAAGCTGTTGAGGCTAAGGATTTTGGTTGTAATTGATGACACGCTTTAGACTTCGTGCAGCTATGTTTATGGCTCGGTTTCCACCACATCTACCGGAGTCTGGCCCGCCGCGTCGGCCCGCAGGGCGTTGATGATGTGGATATTGGCTTTGGGGAAGGGAAATTCTTCAATGGTGTCGAGGGTGACCCAGCGCACCTCGTCGCACTCGATGGGCTGGGGGTCGCCGCTGAGGTGGGTGCAGTGGTGCACGTTGAGGGTGACCTTAAAGTGAGAATAGGCGTGGGTGACGGTGCAGAGGCGATCGCCCACCGCAATCTCAATCCCCAGTTCTTCTTGAATCTCACGGGCAATGCAGGCCTCAATGGTTTCGCCCGACTCGATCTTGCCGCCGGGAAACTCCCACAGCCCGCCCAGTAGCCCCTCCTGCTTGCGGCGATCAATCAAGATTTGCTCCTGGTCATTCCAGATCACGGCGACGCCGATTTGCTTGTGGGGCAGGGGGCCTTTGGCTTCTGACATGGGCAGCTCCGATTGCATATTGCGATTATAGGCGCGACAGTGGGCCTGCCAGGGGCAGCGATCGCAGGCCGGATGGCGCCGCGTACAGAGGGTCGCCCCCAAATCCATGATCGCCTGGTTGAAGTCGCGGGGGTTATTAGGATCCAGCAGCGACTCTGACAGCGCCCACAGATCCTTCAGCGCTCGGGCCGGGGGCACCGGCAGGGCCACCAGCCGGGCCAGCACCCGCTTGACATTGCCGTCGAGAATGGCGTGAGGCAGATTAAAAGCCGAGCTGAGAATGCCCCCGGCCGTGGTTTTGCCGATGCCGGGCAGAGCGCTGAGGGCCTCGAAATCCTTGGGAATCTGGCCGTGATGCTCGCTCACAAGGTGCTGGGCGGCCCGGTGCAGGTTGCGGGCGCGGCTATAGTAGCCCAGCCCTTCCCAGGCTTTGAGCACCGTTTGCTGGTCGGCGGCGGCCAGCGCCTCCACCGTAGGGAACTGCTCTAGCCAGCGCCGGTAGTAGGGCAGCACCGTCTTCACCTGGGTCTGCTGGAGCATGATCTCCGAGATCCAGATGGCGTAGGGATGGTCGATATTGCGCCAGGGTAGGGTGCGGCCCCAGTCGCCATACCAGGCCAGCAGTGCCCCCCGTAGCGCCCCAACAGGAAAATCCGACCAAGGCTGAGTTGCCAAGGCCGGATCGCGGGGAGGAAGGTGCTGGTTTAGAACCCTCGCTGCGCCCGTTTTGCTCGTTGTGTAAGAGCCCTCGGTGTCGTGCGCGGTACCGCTACGATCGAGGCTACGGGAGGAAATTGGACGGTGCTTGCTCACTCAGTCTCAAGGGACGATTCAGCCGACATCAGCGAGTCCTCAAAGGCCATGCGCTGTTCAGCACCCCGCAGAAAATACCCGCTCATCATAGCAGAGGCCAGCAGACGGCCCAGATTTTCGCGGTTGGTGGTGATTTCTACGTCAAAGTGTTGGGAGGGCAGCCCACCGAGCAGACCAATGATGTTGTGCTCCATCATCTGCTGCACCTCGGTCGAGGCCGGGTTGGAGAGTTGGGCAATGGTTTCAGAGCTCATGCCGTGGACATACTGCATCAGGGCGTTGGCATGCTCAGAATTTTTTACGCCGCTGAATAGATCTTGTGCTTTACCGGAAGAATTGCTCACAGTGGATACCTCGTTTGGCTGGCAGTGCTGTTGCGATCGCCTGGGTCTATCAGATTGAGCTGGATAAAAGTATGGTTCCCCCCTCAGGGGCACAACCTCACTTTTTGTTATCTAGATCACTAATTACTATCTACATCGGCGTGATCGATCATTCCGTAAACCCATGTGCCTAATTTAACAGTCGAGGGCTGGCCCCTGGGTAGGTAGAACCGTACTGTTTAAGGAGGGGTTTTGCCCCGCTAAATTTCCCTAGATGTAGTTGTGCGGGCTTTAGATGCTGTTCCATAGATAGATGTTGGCGCTGAGATTAGCCCGCAAGCTGGGTGTTAGACCAAGCTCAAAAGTGAAATTTTGCCCGCAGGCAGCTCCTAAAGGTAAAGCTAGATCTCGATCTGAACTTGGTAGAACCCTCTCAGCCAGGGTTCAGGCAGTTTAAGGCCATCATCAATTTTGCGGTGAGCCATTTCTGTCACAATTGCCAACAATGTCCCCAAAATCCTCACAATGACCCTTTCTTCCCTTGCGGCCCCGGTTTTGGCTGCCGATCTGGCAAATGCAGATTTAATCGCCCATTACCAATCCGTGCGCTATCTTAGCGCCGTCCTCTGCCAGCCGCTCCAAATCGAAGACTACGGCGTGCAGGCCATGGCCGATGTCAGCCCGCCCAAGTGGCACTTAGCCCACACCACCTGGTTTTTTGAGACCTTTCTGCTGCGCCCCTACCAGTCGGGCTACCAAGAATTTCACCCCGGCTATGGGTATTTGTTTAACTCCTACTACGAGGCGGTGGGCGATCGCCATCCCCGGCCCCAGCGCGGTCTGCTGTCGCGGCCCACGGTAGCCGAGGTGTATCAGTACCGCGCCTATGTAGATAGCGCGATGGAGCAGCTTTTGCGGCAACAGGCCGACCACCCCGCCGTGGTGGAGCTAACCACCCTCGGCCTGCACCACGAACAGCAGCACCAGGAACTCTTGCTCACCGACCTCAAATACAACCTGGCGCTCAACCCTTTGCGCCCCGCCTACCGTGCCGATGTCGCCCTGACAAAAACTATATCCCCGCCGCCGCTGGAGTTTGTGGATTTTCCTAGCGGGCTATACGATCTGGGCCATCAGGCTCCTGGATTTGCCTTCGACAACGAAGGCCCCGCCCACCGCGTCTACCTGCAAGACTTTGCCCTGGCCAACCGCCCCGTCACCAACGGCGAATATTTAGAATTTATCGCCGATGGCGGCTACCAGACCGCCGCCCACTGGCTGGCCGAGGGTTGGGCCACGGTGCAGAGCGCAGCCTGGCAAGCTCCCCTTTACTGGGAGCAGCGCGACGGCGACTGGTGGGTGTTTACCCTCGGCGGCATGAAGCCCGTGAGCCCCGCAGAGCCGGTGTGCCACCTGAGCTACTTTGAAGCCGATGCCTTTGCCACCTGGCGGGGCTGCCGCCTACCCACCGAAGCCGAATGGGAAGTTGCCAGCGCAGGGACTTCTACCCAAGGCAATCTGCTGGCTGCCGACCATCTGCACCCCCAGCCCGCCCAAGGAACTGCCCAGCTCCAACAGCTCTACGGCGACACCTGGGAATGGACCCAGAGCGCCTACCTGCCCTACCCCGGCTTTCGCCCCGCCCCCGGTGCCGTGGGAGAATACAACGGCAAGTTTATGTGCAACCAAATGGTGCTGCGCGGCGGCTCTTGCGTCACCCCACCCGGCCACATTCGTCCCAGCTACCGCAATTTCTTTCCACCCAGCGCCCGGTGGCAGTTTAGCGGCCTGCGGTTGGCAAGGGTATGAGGGGGGTTGGGTATTCGGTGTCAGGTATCGGGTGTCGGCAAACTACCCACCGTGCACCGCAAACCTTACACCGTACACCCACCCACTCATCCACCCACTCACTCATCCACTCACCCACCCACTCCCCATGCCCCTCCAAACCAAACCCTCCCCCGTCAAGCTCTACGACTTTCACCCGCCGGTAGAAGACTTTCGCAGTGCGGTGCTGCGGGGGCTGAGCCGGCCGCAGAAGGCGATCGCGCCTCAGTTTCTCTACGACAAGCGGGGCTCTGAGCTGTTTGACGCCATCTGCCAGCTGCCGGAGTATTATCTCACCCGCACCGAGATGCAGATTCTTCAAGACAATGCTGGGGAGATTGCGGCGGCATTGGGCGATCGCGCCCTGGTGGAGCTGGGCAGCGGCAGCAGCCAGAAGATTCGCATTTTGCTCCAGGCGGCCCCCCAGGTGACGACCTACGTGGGGGTGGATATCTCGCGGCAGCACCTGCAAGAGGCCTGCGCGGCGCTGATGGCCGATTTTGAGGGGTTGGATGCGATCGCAGTCTGTGCCGACTATACCCAGCCCCTGCCTATTGTCGCCATCCCAGAGCTAAAAGACCGCCCCACCATCGGCTTTTTTCCGGGTTCTTCCATTGGCAACCTAGAGCCTGCGGAGGTGATCGCTTTTCTGAAAACCGTGGCGGTGCTGGGCGATCTGATCGTCGGTGTCGATCTCAAGAAATCTCCCATCATTCTCGAACCGGCCTACGACGATACCCAGGGCATTTCCGCTGCCTTTGCCCTAAATGTGCTGGTGCGCATCAACCGGGAACTGGGGGCTGATTTTGACCTAGAGCAGTTTGAGTATCGGGCGCACTATAACCAAGAGCTAGGGCGGATCGAAATGGCGATCGCCAGCCGCTGCGACCAAATCGTTCACCTAGGCGATGCTGAGATCTCGCTTAAAGCGGGCGAAACCATGCGGACAGAGCATTCCTACAAATACACCGTGGATGAATTTCAGCTCTTAGCCATGGAAGCTGGGTTTCAACCCGTGCAGGTGTGGATGGATCGGCATCAGATCTTTAGCCTGCATCATCTAAAACAGATGTAAGGGTATTAGGTTTTGGGTGTCAGGTTTCGGGCTATTCCCTGACACCCGACACCTAATACCCACTCCTAATTGTGAGACGCTAGAAGCCTGTGTTAACTGGACGCTCTCCCCATGCAGGTTGACTGGCAAGACGTAAAACCCTACGACGACATCATTTATCAAAAGGCCGATGGCATCGCCAAAATCACCATCAATCGGCCCCACAAGCGCA
>JBBSKN010000071.1:0-22014 GCA_038256265.1 Phormidesmidales cyanobacterium | reverse complement strand
GCTATCCCACGGTCAGAAAACAGGCGAGTCGACCTAAAAAACTGTCAAAAACCGTCGCTTAGCTCCCAAATCATCCTTAAGGCGTCACTATTTTCCTTCCCTGACGACAGGGGAGAAATTTGCCTTAGTCTAAACTCCAAGTTATTTAGATACGGTACCGGTGCTTTAGGCGCTAGCCTCCAACCGTGATCCTAGGCTGGGGCAACGGCCCTGGGCCAACTGTGCGTAGGCCCGCCAGTTTTGCCGCTTGCCCTGGAGCCGAGCTTTCATCCGCTGGGCCGCCAGGGCATAGCCTCCGTCGGCCCCGTCGATCAGGTGAAAGTGGCGATCGCGCCGGTCCATAATCAGGCAGGTCATCAGTGCCCGGTCAGACACGTGAACGCCATAGACCAGGTGCCCCTGCTCTAGACGATCTTCCAAATAGCGCACCAACTGCTCGGTCTGGTCGGGGCTACCGGCAATCACCATGCGGAGGGCATCATCAATTTTTTGGTAGTCAGAGGCCGCCCGCACGTTCGCTTTGTAGCGACCCCACTCTACGCCTCCAGACCGCATGTTTGACCCCATCAGACCCAGACCTAGCAGGCTCTCTACGTAAGCTCGGGCGGTGTAGAGGACGCGATCGCACCACTGAGCGCTTTTGGCCCTGGCCTTAGCCTCAGCGGCCAAACGCTGGGGGTTGATCGAGAGATTCAGGAAGGCCGCCGCCACCGGGTGGTAGCTGTCGCGATCACCGTAGATGCGGCCTAGGGTTTCTAGCACCTCACCGTAGAGATATTCATTGACGTAGCCGCCGCTGGGCAGGGCCGCCACAATTAGGCTTACGGTATGGCCCTGGGGGCTAGGAATGTCTTGCCAGCGGCACTCTAACCCACTGAGGTCAGCGATCGCGCGATCGCCTGGCACATCGAGCCGGTAGGTGGGGTCAGCCTTCACCAGGTCGGTGGCGTAGGTTAGGCCACCACCGACAAAGCTAGCCTGGCAATAGGTGGGGCTGAGACGCAGTTTTGCTACCCGCACCGGGCGCTGAGCCACCACCGCCGTCAGGGGCACAACCCCCACCCGCAAATCGAGCCCAAAAGATTGGTGGGCCAGGGCACGGATGCCCAGCAGCGCCTGCCGCGCCCGCTGTACCGCCCCAGGGGGCACCAGCAGCAGCGCCCCGTCGCCCCCAAACACAAAAGGCACCTCCAGGGGGGCAACGGCGTTGAGCACCGCCACAATCGAGCTGGCCCCTAGCACGTTGACCTCTTTATACTGCCCTCGGGCAATCGCCTCGGTAGAGGCCACCACATCGGTCATCAACACATACCAATCGGCGGGGGCATCGACGTAGTTGCTGGGATTGGCTAAGTCTAAAAACTGCCCTAGGGGTGGCAGATCGGCATAAAACCTGTCAGTAACCATGGAAAAGCAGGCCAAAACCTGTAAATAACGACTTGTCAAAGCACCCGAGAATTGTCTACGTAGCGATGGCCATACCTACCATTGTGAAGATCAAAACACCGCCATCAGGATCGCCACCCCAAGCCATACACAATCTTTGTATACAGCCCTTAAGCCTTTGTTCTCTAGGCCTCTGAACCGTTGGCCCCGCTCGCCTAGGCAGGCTCTAGCCCCAAGTTGTTGACCCATCTTGACAGTGATGCGGCTTAACCTGCTATATTACGTAAGCGATATCAATGGGGTGTCGCCAAGTGGTAAGGCACCGGGTTTTGGTCCCGGCATTCCTAGGTTCGAATCCTAGCACCCCAGTTTTAGTCATCTTCATCCTCTTCGTCTTCAATTGCCTGTATGGCGATGAGAATTTCTTCTTCCTGGGCTTCAAAGTCGGCTTCGGCCACTTCTCCCATGTCGAAGGCGAGCTGGAGAGCCAGCAGCTGTTTTTGCAGACTCTCTAGATCGTTGGTAGACACGTCGGCCTGCTCTAGGAGCTTGTTGGCCACCCAGCTCACCCCCTCGATGGGGCCAAGCACGGGGGCGAGGAGAAGTTTGAATAGCATAGGGGCAAGGGGATAAGGGGTGTCGGGTGTCGGGTATCGGGTATCGGGTGTCGGGTATCGGGCTTTACCTGATACCTAGCACCTGAAACCTGAAACCCCTAATCGAGCTGGGCAAAGTTGTAGGGGGCAGTGAAATTGTTGTAGCGAATGCGCAGGCGATCGCCAAAGGTAGCATCGACGCCGTCGACCACCTCGCTAAACTCTGCCTCGCGCTCCCAGGCAATCAGGAAAGCGGCGTTGTAGATCATCACATCGGTCTGGGGGGCGTTTTCCAGCACGTCCTTGGCCAGGGGGGTGAGCGCCTGGCGAAACTGGTCAACAATCTCCTGCTTGCGCTCCTCTAGGGCCGCCTCGATCTGCTGACCGATGAAAATTACCTGATCCATGCCCAGCTGGGTGCCTTCGAGCTGGTCACGTTGGGCGCGAAGCTCGGCATTTTCGGCCATCATTAGCTCTAGCTCCGTGGAAGGCTCCCACTGCACTTTGATACTCACCTCACGACAGCCGTCGAGCCGCCCAAACAGCTGAGTCAAATCGTCAGCATAGGGATCGACCAGATCCTCCTGCACCTGGGCCCAGCTTTCGACGATCAGGCCAAACTGGAGCGGCAGCAGGGTGCGGTGGCCCTGTTCCATGGCGGCTTCTAGCACCTTTTCGTGACCCAGCAGGTTTTTGCGGCTCGACAGATAGCGCTTTTGGCAAGCAATAGAATAGAGAAACGTGAAGTTGCCCAGCTGCTGGGCCTGCACCATCTGCCCGTCTAGCCCCTCTAGGGGCAGCTCCGCCGGGCCAGGGGCCGGGAAAATGCCGTATAGGTAATAGCGATCGACCATGATTCTCTCGTGATTCTGTTGGGAATTTCCCCTAAGGTGCCCTAAACGCTCAGTCTTGCCACAGAAGGGCCTGCTACAGAGGCTGCGATCGCGGGCCACATTCCTTAGCCTGTCTATCTAAAGGGGTTAATCGCTATAGTGTTTGAGGCATTAAACCCGATCCAGCTGCCGAGCTGGACTGGGTATATCTGGGTCGATAGGAAGGTAACAACCATGACGCAGGCATCTGGGGCAACCCGCATTCTCCACGGCGCTGGCCTTTGGCGCGGCCCAGTCAAACGGCTGCTGTCTCTGGTGCTACTGCTGGTGCTGAGCCTGACGGCCACGGGCTGCAACCTCCGCCAGTTTGCCCAGGCTGGTACCGACGTGCCCCGGCTGGTGCTCAGCGTGCTCAGCGACCCCAAAACCTTCAACCCGGTGCTCAGCCAAGAGTCGCCCAACATTTTTGGCTTTACTTTTGAGGGGCTGACCACCACCGATGGCGTCAGCGGCGAAACGGTGCCCGCCCTGGCCGAAAGCTGGGAAATTGAAGACGAGGGCAAGATTCTAATCTTTACCCTGCGCGACGGGCTGCGCTGGTCTGACGGCGAGCCTCTCACTGTAGACGACGTGCTGTTTACCTACGATGTGCTGTTTAACCCCGACATCCCCACCAACAGTCGAGACGGGTTTCGCATTGGCACCGAGGGGCGCTTTCCTGAGGTCAGCAAGCTAGACGAGCGGCGGGTGCAGTTCACCCTGCCCGAGCCGTTTGCCCCAATGCTAGAAAATACTGCGCTAAACATCATTCCGGCCCACATTCTCCAGTCATCGGTGGAAAGCGTCGATGGCCAGGGCAACCCGGTATTTCTCTCTACCTGGGGTACCAACACCCCCCCGAGCCAGATCGTCGTCAACGGCCCCTACCGCGTCACCCAGTACGTCTCAGGGGAGCGGGTGGTGTTTGAGCGCAACCCCTACTACTGGCAGCAAGACGAAGCCGGCACCCCCCAGCCCTACATCGATCAGATTGTCTGGCAAATTGTTAGCTCTACCGATACGGCGTTCTTTCAGTTTCGCTCCGGCGGGCTAGATTCGGTGGGGGTACAGCCCGACTTTTTCTCGCTGCTCAAGCGCGAAGAAGAGCGGGGCAACTTCACCATCTACAACGGTGGTCCCGGCCTGGGCACTAACTTTTTGGCCTTTAACCTCAACCGAGCGAGCCGCAACGGCAGCCCCCTGGTTGACCCGATCAAATCGGCCTGGTTTAACAGCGTGGCCTTTCGCCAGGCGGTCTCCTACGGCATTGACCGCGAGACCATGGTCAACAACATCTTTCAGGGGCTAGGAGAACCCCAGACTTCACCCATCTCGGTGCCCAGCCCCTTCTACGCCCCACCCGAGCTGGGTATCCGCACCTACGACTACGACCCTGAACAAGCGCGGGCGCTGCTGCTGGGCGACGGCTTTGAGTACAACGCTGCCGGGCAGCTGCTCGATGCCGACGGCAACCGGGTGCGCTTTACCCTGATTACCAACTCCGGCAACAAAATTCGCGAGTCAATCGGGGCACAGATTAAGAACGACCTAGAAAAGCTGGGCATGCAGGTTGACTTTCAACCCCTGGCCTTTAACGCCCTGGTCGACCGCCTCACCGACAGCCTAGAGTGGGATGCCTTTGTGCTGGGGCTAACCGGCGGGCTAGAGCCCAACGGCGGGGCTAATGTGTGGCTGCTCGACGGGGCACTCCACGCCTTTAACCAGAACGCCGGGCCGGGTCAAGCCCCCCTAGAGGGTTGGCAGGCCGCCGACTGGGAGCAGCGCATCGCCGAACTCTACGTTGAGGCGGCCCAGGTGATCGACGAAGACCAGCGCTTTGAGCTGTACAAAGAGACCCAGCAGCTCACCCAAGAATATCTACCGTTTATCTATTTGATCAACAATCTATCGCTCACCGCCGTGCGTAACCGGGTGCAAGGGGTGAAGTACACGGCCCTCGGCGGGGCCCTATGGAATATCTACGAGCTGTCGTTAGAAGACTAGTACTTGACCAAGCTGATGGTGGTCGCACCATAGGGATTTCTAGCCCGTAGGAGTGGGGTTCAAGGGATTGCAGATAAAATAAATAATCTGATTTTCCCTAAAGTTGTGAGCTGTTCTTGCCAGATGGGCAGACTACAAATGTGCAAGGAATAAGCCCTATGCGCTAAGCCTAATTTTACTGCTTCTTCGCAGTGGCAGCTCAGTGTATTCAAGTAAGCTCTCCTTGTAGTTTTGTAGACACATTGATTTTTTAGGGGTTCAAAACCATGGCTGTTGAAAAAGTAAACTCTTCCTCTAGCTTGGCTGAAGTTGTCGACCGCATTCTGGACAAAGGTATCGTGATTGATGCTTGGGTTCGTGTTTCTCTCGTGGGTATTGAACTGCTGGCTATCGAAGCCCGCGTTGTGATCGCCTCCGTAGACACCTACCTCAAGTACGCCGAAGCTGTTGGCCTGACCGCTCAAGCGGCCGTACCCGCTGCCTAAGAGCGCCATCGCTTTGCACCTAATGGGGCAGCAGAATACTGGCTTTAACCATCTTTCGCTGCCCCATAAATGGGGTGAAACAAACATCCTTAGTTGCAACTATTGGCGGCAAGTCTCACGACAAATCTGCCGTCGGCAAGCATTAGAAAAGCGCCTCATAATTACACTCAGACTCTCAAATCTATCCAGGTCTTAGAGTCTGCTAAATAGCCTTATCTCCGCGCTATTTTCTCGCCTTGCTGCTCTAAAATATCTTCCGAATACCAAATTTAGCCCGGAAGAGCGCATCCCGTTTTTGCGGATGTCTACGTCATCCCCACGCAGAGCCTGCCCCCGCGAAGGCGTGGGGTGGGAATCCATTCGAGAGCAAAATAGCCGCCGTGGATCCTGCCTGCACGGGAATGACGAATCAGCTGCACCAGATTCATTCGCACTAGGAGGAGAGCAGTCCTGTGATAGCACTTTATGACCAGTGGCAAGCCGCACGACAGCTGCGCCAGAGTGAGGTGGTCAACCGGCGCGATCAAGTCGCTACTGACTTAGAGCGCTGGCAGGCTGACCGCCTCGCCCACGCTGTGCAGCTGCGTCAAGACCTCGACCAGCTGATGGCCGATCTACGCGACAACACTACCCTGTGGCTGACCCAGGCCACCGCCGATCGCACCGCCCAGATTTTGCCTCGCCAGCAGGCCCGCCAGGAATATGTGCAGCAGCTCCAGGCCGAGACCGATGTGCTGCTGGCCCAGTACCAGGATGAACACGAAATTAGCGCCGCGGAAGTGCGCCAAAAGCTGGAGTACGACTGTCAGGTGTTGCAAGCCACCGTCAGCGAACTGCGTCTAGAAATTGCCCAAGAGCTACGCCAGGTGCAGCAGCAGGTGGCCGAAATTCAGGCCCAGACAGCGGTAGATCTAGCGGGCTATCGCCAAGACCAGGCCGTAGTGCGGGCCGAACTGCTGCCCCAGCTTACCGTCTACGTCGAAGACCTCCAGGTGCAGGTGCAGGCCACCCTCAAAGACTTAACGGCAGTGCGCCAGCAGGCGGCGGTGGAAAACCAGGCGCAGCGACAGAGCGATCGCACCGCCCTGACCGACTCCGTAGACGCTATGTTCACCGAGCTGGCCGATTTTCGTCACCACCTCCAGGCCCAGCGGGCACAGCTCTCCCATATTGTCTGGGGTGCTGCTGCCCCGCCCGCCGCTGCTCCGGCGACCCGTCCGGTGGCGACCCGCCCCGCCGTAACCTCGGCACCCGCTCGGGCGGTGGCCAAGCCTGCGCATCAGGTCGCGCCTAACTCTACGACTGCCAAACCTGCGATCGCCAAGCCTGCTGCGGCCAAAACGGCCCCAGTTCCAGCCTCGGCTCCGGTAACCACCGTTATTGCTCCGGCCCCAGCCGCAGCCGTGGCCGAAGTGGCTGCCCCCCCTGCCATCGAAGAGGTGGTGTACAACTACCTGCACCTGTCCCAGGGTGCCCGCCTCAGCGACATTGAGGCCGAGTTGGGGATCAACCGCTTTCAGGTCGTCGATGCGCTGCGATCGCTCATCCAAAAAGACCTCGTCGTCAAGCAAGACCGTACCTATCTCGTTCAAGAGGAAGCCGTTCTGTGAATACCGTTCTCCAAGCCCGCCCCCGCAACTTCGTCTCTACCCCCACCCTGGAGCGAACCACCCTCAGAGCCCTGCGCTACCTGCAATCGGGATATTCCATTCACCTCAAAGGCCCCGCTGGCACCGGCAAAACCACCCTGGCGCTGCACCTGGCCGACCTGCTGGCCCGCCCGATCATGCTGCTGTTTGGCGATGACGAGTTCAAAACCTCAGACCTGATCGGCAACCAGTCGGGCTACACCCGCAAAAAGGTGGTCGACAACTACATTCACAGCGTTGTGAAGGTGGAAGACGAGCTGCGCCACAACTGGATCGACTCGCGCCTTACCCTGGCCTGCCGCGAAGGCTTCACCATGGTCTACGACGAGTTCAACCGATCGCGCCCCGAGGTCAACAACGTGCTGCTGTCGGCCCTCGAAGAAAAGCTGCTGGTGCTGCCCCCCAGCAACAACCGGGCCGAATACATCCGCGTCAGCCCCCACTTCCGCGCCATTCTCACCTCTAACCCCGAAGAATACTGCGGCGTCCACGGCACCCAAGATGCCCTGCAAGACCGTCTGATCACCATCAACATGCCCGAGCCAGACGAACTGGCCCAGCAGCAGATTTTGGTGCAAAAGGTGGGCATTGACGGCTCTGCGGCCCTGCAAATTGTGCAGCTAGTCAAGTCCTTTCAGTCCACCGTGGCGCCAGACATGGTCTCTAGCCTGCGCCCCAGCCTGATGATTGCCACCATCTGCCACGACCACGGCATTTTGCCCCTGGCCGAAAACGCCGAATTCCGCGATGTGTGCAGCGACATTTTGCTGGCCCGCTCCAAGGAGCCTGCCCCCGACGCCACCCGCCATTTGTGGAACCTGTTCAACCGCTTCGTGGTCTCCCAGGCCGAGTTGGTCAACGATCTCAGCCTCAAGCCCGAGCCTCAGCCTGCGGCCCGCCTCCACGGCGAAGAAGAGGACGAGACCGTTGCGGCTGCCCCTTTAGAAGACGAGCCCTTAGTTGATGAAACTGTAGAGGAGCTGCCCACCGAGGCGATCGCCCCTACGGCTCAGGAACGTCCCAGCAGCGAGGAGCTGGCCGAGGCGGTAGCGATCGCTCCAGAAGTCGAACTAGAAGTCGAATCTAAAGCGGCGGCACCGGCTTCGGCTCTAGCTCCGGCTATTCCTGCGGTTGAAACCAGCCTGGGCGAAGATATTGAAACCCGCATCTTCGACTATTTAGATGCAACAGGTACCACGTCTCTCGTTAAGATCGAGACCGCCCTGAGGCTAAATCGCTTTCAGGTGGTCAACGCCCTCAAGTCAATGCTCGATCAGAATCTAGTGGAAAAGCAGGAAACTGATGGCCAGCTACAGGGCTACCAACTCAGTACTCACTAAAGGTAATCCACCGTGTCTACTTCCACTGCCCCTGCCCCCGCCCGCCCCCAAATGGGGCGTAGTATGGCCACCGCGACCCAGGGATCTTCCCTGGTAGATGTGATTGAACGAGTCCTCGACAAAGGCATCGTGATTGCCGGCGATATCTCGGTTTCTGTCGGCTCCACCGAGCTGCTGAGCATTCGCATTCGCCTGATCATCTCCTCGGTCGATAAGGCCCGCGAAATTGGCATTAACTGGTGGGAAAGCGATCCCTACTTAAGCAGCCGCACCAACGAGCTACTGGAGGCCAATCAACAGCTCCAGGCCCGCCTAGAAACCATGGAGGCCGAGCTCAAGGCGCTCCGGTCTGCTGAACCCACGAATTAAGGCCTGAAAGCACTCGACTGCCTGAAATGTCCTCCAGAAACCCGGTTTCTTAGAGAAACCGGTTTTTTTTAGTCGATACATTAGACTAGGGCTATGACCAGCGAAAACGTCGAGCCAGACCTATTGCCCAGTCTGGCGTTACAGCCCCCCGCTAAAACCGATGCGGGCCTAGCGCCCCTGTTGCTCACCGTGATCGAGCTGGTGCGGCAGCTGATGGAAGCTCAGGTGATTCGTCGCATGGAGTCGGGCGATCTCAACGACGACGACCTAGAGCGGGCCGCCGACAGCCTGCGCAAGCTAGAAGAGCAGGTGGTCTCGATGTGCGAAATCTTTGACGTAGACCCCGCCGACCTCAACATCGACCTGGGAGAAATTGGCACCCTGCTGCCCAAGGAAGGCAACTACTATCCCGGTCAAAAAAACCAAGCCCCCACTATTTTGGAACTGCTTGATCGCCTGCTCGATACCGGTGTCGTCGTCGAAGGCGATGTGGATCTGGGCATGGCCCAGCTCAATCTGATCCACGCCAAGCTCCGCCTAGTCCTCACCTCCAAACCTATCTAACCCACCCACCCATCCACCTACTCATCCACTCCCCCCTCACCCCACCCGCTGCCACAGCTTAATTGTCCTATCGGCGCTGGCGCTGGCCAACACTTTTCCCCCTGCCTGCACCGCCACCTGATGTACTGGGTTGATATGGGCCGTTAGCGTGTCTTGCAGCCTGCCATCCTGACTACTCCACAGGCGCAGGGTGCCGTCGCTGCCACCGCTGACCAGTCGCCTGCCGTCGGGGAAAAAAGCCACGGTGTTAACCTCCTGGGTGTGCCCCTGGAGGGTGTGGAGCAGGGTGCCTGTCGCCAGATCCCACAGCCGCACGGTGCGGTCTTTGCTGGCGCTGGCTATTAGACGCCCATCAAGGCTGACCGCCACCTGGTTGACGGTGTTGGTGTGCCCGGTCAGCACCTTCAGGGCCGTGCCGGATTGTATATCCCAAAGGCGCACGGTGTTGTCGAGACCGCCGCTGACTAAGCGCTGATCGGCATCGGCTAGGGCGACGGTTTTGAGCATGCCCGCTGAGCCGGTCAGAGTTTTGAATAGGGTGCCTTGGCTACTGTTCCACAGCTTTAGGGTGCCGTCTTCGCTGGCGCTGGCCAGCAGATTGCTGCCGCTGAGGGCGATCGCAGTCACATCTTTAAAGTGGCCCTTCAGGGTATGCCGCAGGGTGCCATCGCCTAGGTGCCACACCTTCACCGTGGCATCGTCGCCGCAGCTGGCCAATAGCTGTCCCCGCAGGTCGATGGCCACATCGTTAACGCCGCGAGCATGGCCCTTGAGCACATGGAGCAAATCGCCGGTTTGCCAGTTCCAAATCCGCAGCGTGTCGTCCAGGCTGCCGCTGACCAAAACCGCCTGCTTGGGGCTAAAGGCAACGGCCGTCACCCACGACTGATGACCCGTTAGGGTCTTAATGGGTTGCCAGCCCAGCCCCGAACTGGGCGGCTGTGAGCTGGGCGGCTGTGAGCTGGGTGGCTGTGAGCTGGGTGGTTTTGAGATCGGCGGTTTTGAGCTGAGCAGTTGCGAGATAGGTGGTTTTGAGCCAGAGACCGCCCTGCCGGAGCCAGAAGGTGTCGGGCCGTGGATTTTAGACGGCGGCCCATCAGCGCTTGAGGGTAGCGAGGTAGTGGGCATGGTCATCCCCACCTTTGGCCCCGGCCCGATTGGCTGGGCCAGCCCGCCAAACAGACTTTGGTCAGACTGGTGCGAAACCCAACCCGGCACCACCCCCTCCATCTTGGGCAGCCGTTGCAGGTCGTCGAGCACATCCTGGGCCGTCTGGTAGCGCTCGCTCACCAGGTCTTTGGTCATGCTGTTTAGCACCTCGGCCAGGGCGGGGTGAATCGTACGACCCTGTTGTTGCAAATGGTCTTGCCACAGCCAGCGCCCTTCGAAGGGGCTATAGAGGTCTTCGGGCTTGCAACCAGTGAGCAGATGCAGGCAGGTGGCCCCCAGGCTGTAGAGGTCGCTAGAGGGGTAGGCTTGGCCACTGCGCAGCTGCTCCATTGGGGCATAGCCCTCGGTGCCAATGCGGGTGCCCGGCTCGTAGCGAATGGCTTCGCTAAACTGTTTGGCGACGCCAAAATCAATCAGCACCGGCTTTTGGTCAGTCTTGCGGCGAATGATGTTTGACGGGGTAATGTCTCGGTGAATCACCCCGTGGTTGTGGATAAACTGCAGCACTGGCAGCAGGTCTTCAAGCAGCTGGCGAATGCTGCCCTCGCCATAGGCCGCCTGGGCGGCGATCTCCTGGTGCAGGGTATGCCCCTGCACCATCTGCTGCACCAGATAGAGATATTTATTTTGCTCAAAGTAGGCCAGCAGAGTAGGAATTTGCGGATGCTCACCCAGCTCGTGCAGCCGCACCGCCTCCTGCTCAAATAGCTGCACCGCCTTCAGAAAGGCTTTGGTGCCCTGGGTTTGGGGGGCAAACTGCTTGATCACACAGCGGCTGTTGAGGCGATCAAGATCGAGGGCAAAGTAGGTGCGCCCAAACCCCCCCCGGCCAATCAGCTTTAGGGGGCGATAGCGACCGCGCAGGTAGTGCTCCAGAGGGCTGCCGCAGGTGAGGCAGACAGCAGCCTGGGTAGCGTGATTGGGCTGGGTGCAGTGGGGGTTGAGGCAGCAGATCATCACAGCGGTAAACCCAGGAGCGCAGAGGCATAGTTTTTGCTTATGCTTACCTACATTTAACCTGGAATCGGTCGTCGAGGGAGGATTTTTGCCCCAGGGGAACGAGGGTGCCTCAGCCGGCCCGCACCGGATTAGCCAGGGAGGTATCTCTATTATCGGCACAGATTCCAGATTTATCGGACAGTTTGGCCCGATCGCAGCCCAAACCGCCTCTAGCCCCCCAGCCGTTTTCGGCCCCAGGCAGCCCCCAGCCCAGGGGGCACCGCTATATTTCGTAACAATTGGGGCGATCGCACCAAAGCGCCCAAACCCGTGCGGTATGGTGAAGAACAATCGTTAGCTAAGCAACCGCCGCCGCACCCATGACCCTGGCCCAGCCTTCCCACCACAAAGCCAAAGCACTCCGCCCAGGGGCCACCCGCCCCGCCAAAGAGCTCTGTAGCGAGTGCGGCTTTTGCGACACTTACTACATTCACTACGTCAAAGAGGCCTGCGCCTTTCTCAACCAGCAGTTTCCCACCCTAGAAGACCAAGCCCACGGCCGCAGCCGCGATCTGGAGGCCGACGACGAGGTCTACTTTGGCGTTCACCAAGATATGATGGCCGCCCGCAAGCAGCAGCCCATCGAGGGAGCGCAGTGGACGGGCATTGTCAGCACCATCGCCATCGAAATGCTCAACCGAGGCATGGTGGAAGGGGTGGTGTGCGTGCAAAATAGCGAGAGCGATCGCTTCCAGCCTCAGCCCGTGCTGGCCACTACCCCAGAAGAAATTCTCGCGGCGCGGGTCAACAAGCCCACCCTGTCGCCCAACCTCTCAGTGCTAGAGCAGGTCGAAAAATCGGGCATGAAGCGCTTGCTGGTGATCGGCGTCGGCTGCCAGATTCAGGCGCTGCGGGCGATTGAAAAGCAGCTCGGTCTAGAGCAGCTCTACGTGCTGGGCACCCCCTGCGTCGACAACGTCAGCCGGGCGGGCCTGCAAAAGTTTCTCGAAACCACCAGCCGATCGCCCGACACGGTGGTGCATTACGAGTTCATGCAAGACTTTCGCGTCCACTTCAAGCACTCCGACGGCTCCACCGAAACCGTGCCTTTCTTTGGCCTCAAAACCAACCAGCTCAAGGATGTATTTGCCCCCTCCTGCATGAGCTGCTTTGACTATGTGAATGGGCTGGCCGACCTGGTGGTGGGCTACATGGGTGCCCCCTTTGGCTGGCAGTGGATCGTGGTGCGCAACGATCGCGGCCAAACCATGCTCGACACCGTGATCGATCAGCTCGACACCCAGCCGGTGGCGTCAGAGGGCGATCGCAAAGCCGCTGTGCAGCAGAGCATTCCCGCCTACGACAAGGCGGTGACGCTGCCCATGTGGGCCGCCAAGCTCATGGGCGTGGTAATCGAGCGCATCGGCCCCAAGGGCCTAGAGTACGCCCGCTTCTCCATCGACTCCCACTTCACCCGCAATTATTTGTATGTAAAGCGCAACTACCCGCAAAAGCTGGCCGCCCACGTGCCCGAGTTTGCCAAACGCATTGTCAGCCAATACAAGCTGCCGAAATAGCGTTGCCTATACCCCGATGGCGAAAATGGGGGGGCGATCGCCCATACCCCGATCCCGGCATTAAAATGGCCGGGCTAAAAGCCTATGTCCCCTGAAGGGGACGGCCCTAGAATCCCCCAGTCCTCTTCAGAGGACTTTTGCTATTAGCCCTGGAATTCCATTCCTGGGCGGTCTGCGGCATGAACCAGCCAATCGCCCATCCCCCGATCCCGGCATTAAAATGGCCGGGCTAAAAGCCCATGTCCCCTGAAGGGGACAATCCAATCCCCCTTGGCTCCATGAGTTAGCTATTTTTCTCTGCTCTTGGTTCTAGGACTGCCCACACTTGATTGTGAGCGTGATGCTGCTTTTGATTCTCGACATAGGCCACGGCTCTGCTCAATTGACGGCTACCCAGTGAAAATACTCCGTAGCCCGCCTGCCACCGAAATTGATCGGCCCCCGGTAAGAGAATCTGATTGCGGTAATGAGAACTACTGCCTTTGAGGTTCTTCACAAAGCTAGCTACTGACAACGTAGGTGGAATCGAAACCACCACATGAATGTGATCTTCCGTACCGTTGATAGCATGGACAATACAGCCCCATTGATTAGCTTTGCCAATCATATAGCGATGTAAATCGGCTTCCCAACTGGGATCAATCAAAGGCTCTCGATATTTGGTTGCCCAGACCAGGTGATAGTAAAGCTGCCACAGAGACATGATTTGGGATGGGATGCACAATGTCCTCAATTTGCCCGATGGCAGGCGCGATCGCTCATCCCTCGATGGCGAAAATGGGGGCGATCGCCTATTCCCCGATCCCGGCATTAAAATGGCCGGGCTAAAAGCCTATGTCCCCTGAAGGGGACGGCCCTAGAATCCCCCAGTCCTCTTCAGAGGACTTTTGCTATTAGCCCTGGAATTCCATTCCGGGGCGGTCTGCTATGGCATCGCCCTATAATGAGGGCCAAACATTTCCCCAGATGCCATGGTCAAATTTGACTCAGTTCAGCTTACCGAGGTCTCCGTTAGCCTGCCCTGGGGCATTGGCTCTGCCAAATGGCAGCCCGACACCACCGAGCGCGCCGCCGCCTGGCAGCTTTACATCGAGCTAGTCACCCGCGTCGCCGTGCAGCCCCTCGATGCCGACGCTGGGCTGGTGCGCGAGGCCCTCAACTCGCTCTACAGTCTGTTTGGCTCTACCCGCGAGATTTTACGCACCGCTGGCCCCAACGTGGGGGCCTCTAAAGATTCCGTGGGCGGCATTGCCATTGCCGTCCTCAACCACGGTCTGCGCCCCTTTCTCTCTAAGTGGCACCCAATTTTGCAAGAGTGGGAGGCCCAAAAGCCCCAGGGGGTCAGCGCCGTCGCCCACGAAAAGGGTTGGGAGCTAGAACCCACACTCCGCCAAGACCTCAGCCAGCTCAGAACTGGTCTCGAAGCCTACGCCCACGCCCTGGCCAAAATCGCTGGCATCGACGACGCCTAAAACGCCGCAATTCTTCCTTACTACAACCCCCGACACCTGACCCCCAACACCCAACACCCGACACCCAACACCCAACACCCAACACCCGGCACCCCCCAACCTACGTATTTGGTGGCCCACTTACGTAGATAAGCTACCCCAAGTTGATTAAGTATCGAAAAAATACTCAGTGCACAATATGAAGTTGTCACTAAGATAGAAACCTATAAGGTGCACACGCTTGGACACTTTGAGTTGCCCCCAGCCACCTGAGGAGAGGTCAAAAATATAGCCAGCTTTCGCGG
This sequence comes from Phormidesmidales cyanobacterium, assembly GCA_038256265.1. Taxonomy (GTDB): domain Bacteria; phylum Cyanobacteriota; class Cyanobacteriia; order Phormidesmidales; family Phormidesmidaceae; genus Nodosilinea. The sequence goes on along the minus strand of JBBSKN010000071.1, from coordinate 7,307 downwards.
TTGTAGGGCAAGCGACTGCACAAACGTGATCGCTCCCTTACAATTGCTGGGTATTTTAGAGATAAATATGGTCTCTACTATCTCAGGAGTAACTCTCGTACCCAGGGTGGCCCAGCTTACCCATAGGGCATCCAACGATGGGTCTTAAGCGTAATTACTAGTATCAGATTTTACGTACCCGGTGTGTCTGGCCCTCTTAGCCCCCTAGAGAAACAGCTAGAGGCACCACTGCTATAAGGCTAGCGTCTTAATAGCTGGGCCTTACCTCCCGCGAGTTTTAGATTTTGTTGTTTGGCATATTCGGTCTTAGGTCTTAGAAACATGAAACGTCATCTACTGCGACGGGCTTTGCGGCTTCCTCAAGCGGCACTCAAGCGACTAGTCACTGGGCTGCTACAACTCGTGCTCTTGGCCAACCGACCGGCCCGCCTGGCCCGGTCGGGTTTTGTGTTGCCGACTACGGTGCTGCTGGTGCTGATGGTGGTGCTCACGGCTACCGCCCTCACCTATCGCTCGTTTACCCGCAGCGATATGGCCATATCGCAACGCGAGCAGCAGGTGATCGCCAACGCCGCCACCCCAGCCCTAGACCGAGCCAGAGCCAAAATTGAGTTTATCTTCAACAAAGACACTCGATACACCAGCGGCCTGCCAAACAGTGATTTCTTGGCCAGCATGATGATGGACAGACCTACCCCAGGCACAGGGGTTGTCGCTCTGCCCGGCGACCCCTTCACCCTGCCGGGCGAAACGCGGCTCGACATCAACAACGACAACAAACTAGACAATGCCTGGTCGTTTGTTAGCGATGCCAATAGCGAAACTATTGTCTACTCAATCTTGGTAGATGACGAAGGCACCAAGATCGACCCCACCGCCACCGGATCTACCGCCAAAAAAATTTCCGACCAGGTTGATCAAGCTAAGGCCAGCGCTCTAATCACCCGCACTGGCCCTCTGGCCACCACCACCGCTGCTTCTAATTGTCCCAATGCCAGGGCCGAGGCGGGTTGGCAGGTCGTCAACACAGGCGGCACGGCCCAACTGCAAAAAAACTTTCAGATCAATGTGTTTGTGCCCAACGCCAACAGTGCTAACCGCACGGTAGAGGCGTTTGAGTTTCAGCAGTCGCGCATTGCCAGCCGGGGCAACAAGTGGGCGGCCTGGTTCCGCTACGACATGGAAGTGTATCCGGGGCGCACGTTTAACATCAACGGGGCCATGCACACCGACGGCAGCCTTATGGTCGATGGCGAAGGGGCTTTTACCTCTTACATGATCAGCTCCCACAACTCTTGCGTCTACGGCAAGCTGGCCTCGGAGGTCACCGTAGGGGCTGATGAAGATGGTTTTCAGGGGCAAATTGTCAAAGGTGTAACCACCTACGGTAATTTTGACAGCAAGGATGGAACGGCAAACTTCCACGTTTGGACTAATGACAACACCGCGCCTGTCAACCAAACCTTAGACACAGGTAATGACTCGGTGAATGGGGGCAATGCTGGCGATTTGGCCATCAACCCCCTGAAGCTGTTTACCCAAGATAAATTGGAGCACACCGCCACCGGCTGGAACAACCGTGACGATGACGCCTGGGACGACAACGCCATCAAAATCGGGGAACGTGTGCTCAACAAAGAGGTTGCCAAACCCTTTGTCGATGACTTTTCTCGGGCCGACAACCGTTGGGGGCCAAAACCTCGCTACAGCGACACCGACGCAGCCCTAGACCTGACCAATCCGGCTAACACCAATGTAGTTGGCGACAACATTGCCGACACCCCCGCAAATGAGCTGTTGCGCGACCCCATCAAGGGCTTAGATGGCTACTGGGAGCGCCAGGCCGTCAAGTATGGGCTACGCCTAGTGGTGGGCGAAAGGCTACAACTGGGTAACCCCCGCGAGTGGAATTTCAACCCAGCCACCAATAGCATTGACCAAGATCGCCTATACCCTCCAAACGCAGCGCCAACCGTAAGCGGTAAAATCGGGGCCAACGAATTTCGTCAAAAGCGTGCTCTGCTGGATAACCTGGGCGCAGTGCAGGGCATGGCAATGTACCATCACGAAACCTCGAATGGAAATCTGCCGGCTGCTTGTATGGCCCTTACGGCCCATCCAGGGACTCTTCAAAGCATCGTCAATAGCCGCACATTTGCTTTGATAAACGGGAGTACTACGACTACCGATGTTAAAACTGACTTCTTTAATGGTGTAGGTACAAACGGTTGGGAATATCAGTGGCCAGCTACCTGGTCCAATGGTTCTGGTGGCTCTGTAACCTATGCAGCAGCCATCGCACCTGGTTTGCCTTTGGGTAACGCGCTACGCAATCTGGCCTACTTTGCCGGCGATCCTGTCGGTGGAGCCCCCTCCTTCCCCCCCATACAAGACTCCGGGGCAAATGCGGTGGTTCATCCTTACCCCTACATGTCTATGTGGGGCGACTTCTCCGTGCTGCGTCGAGTTTTGGACGGTCTAGATGTCGGTGGCTACACCAGTGCGGAATACGATCCCCTAAGCCCTGCCGACAAAGCAACCCTGCATACGGCCACCTGTACTGTTGGGATGGTGGCACGCAATGCCCAGCAGGTTCGAGACGAATTTGATAATGCTACTGATGGTTTGTCCAGTGGATATTTCACCAGTAACGGTCAAGCAATAACTAAACTGGTCGATGGCAAAGCACCCGCAGGAAAAAGTGAAGTCACCCAGGTCTTTTACACTCAAAACTTCCTTAATGGCCAGCCAAACCCCTTTTATGACCTCAATAGGGGTTCAACCATGACTCAGGTTCACAGTCGCTGGGCCGGTGGCTACGATGCCAACGGAGACGGTGACTTTACCGATCCGGGTGAGTTCCTCCCTCAAGATACGCCAAGCGTAATCATTGACTTGGCAGCTACAGATACCAACAACAATGGTGTTGTAGACTCGACTGAAACGGTAATCTATAGCTGTGCCCCAGGAGCTGATGTTGTAGGTACTTTCCAGGAAGTGTGCGACATGGGAGAGTTTGCGGCTAGCCTGTCCTTTGAACAATGGATGGCTGCCATCAGGCTAGAGTTGGGGGCTGATGCAGAGCCTCTTATTAGAGCCTTGAGAATTATCGCTACTGGCTTTTCCAGTGAACGGGATCGGGCCATGGGATTTGCTAATGGGATTTACCCTTCCACGTTATTTGCCGGTTCCGGTGCTATCAAATATGACGCAAGCACAGGCTACTCTAGCGTAACCACCCTTCCAGGCGGGGAAAAGATATCCTTTAAGTCTAGTTGCAACCCTGATACTCTTCTGGGTGCCCTTGGTGGTGGTGGTGGTGGTGCCTCAAGCAGAGACGCTATTGTCCTTTCAGTGGCAATTTGTGGAGAGCAGCTACCCATTAAATATCCCTCTCTCTACTACCTGTTCCCACTGGTTGAGCATGATCATGACGGGGGTGCAGCAACAGTCGCTATTAATGGCTACAACGATACCCAACCCCCCGCTGAGCGATACATCACCGACCCAGATAATTACATCACCAGAAATACTGTAAATCGCACTGTTCCCTACAAGGTTATTAACACTGATAACCCTAACGATCTGAGCAGTATTGCTCTAGTTCCGGCTGGTCTCGATCTATCTACGGGCTGGAAGTTGCCTCCAACCACTGCCGCTACCGCATTAAACACAACGACCAATTCACCCAACAACTCCGCGCAGGCATTTACCATCAACGTCATTACTAACGGTAATACTGCTGGTAGAGATGTTGCTTTCCTCGACAAAGGTATGTTTGATGGTCGCGAGCAAATGGCCGTTCGGGTGCTCGACATCGATTTAAATCGGCTCACCAAAGACAAAAATAGCAGCGACTACTGGCTCTCTGACGTTGCCTGCAACCCCGACACCCAAGACTGCGACGTCTTTACCGAAGGCATTGTCTACGCCGCTAGAGAAGACGCCGTGCGCGAAGATGAAATCGTGCGGCCCAAGACCTCTGCGGCCAACTCTGGTGCTTGTCTCACCGTGGGCACGATCACCTCCACCGCTTGTCGCATGGATCTAGCTATAGCCGCTCCCAAAGACCCACCCCTGACGGCCAAAGGCATTAGTCTCAAGCCCGTAGACTTTGTCGCAGACCCCGACCGTCGCCCCCACGGCTTTAGGCTCCGCAACGGCATCGACATGAGCCGACAAGGAACCGTGAGTAAAAAGCGCAATGTCGGTATGACCTTTGTCACCGACAACAGCGTCTATGTTCTCGGCGACTTCAACCTCCACAGCACAGGCGGCACGACGGACACCCTCATCGAAGAATTCAACACTAAAATCGCTAGCACCGACTGGGATCTGACTAACTTCTACGGTGGCAGAACGGATGTTAACCCCAACTTTGCCAAACCTGCCTCAGATACCTGGCGACCGGTAGAGATTTTGGCCGATGCCTTCACCATTTTGTCTGGGGGCTTCATTGACGGTGCCGCAGATGACACCTTCACCAAGCCCAAACCCACCACTGACCCACAGGCAGACAGCACCTCCTACATGAACCAAAGTCGCCCCGATACAGCGGTGCCCAACCTAATTAGGGCAGACGGGGCAACTTCCCCAGTTTGGATTGACCGCAACGGCAGCGCCTATTCAGGTACTACGGCAGTTCAATCAGTCAGCGGTCTCGTCTGGACTGGCACCAAGGACGGCAACACCGATCGCGGTAAAAATGGCCGCTTGGTAACAGCCGACAACACCTACGTCAACGCTGTCTTCATCGGCGGCATTGTACCCAGCCGTCTCAACCAGTCCTACGGCGGTCTGCAAAACTTCCCCCGCATGCTCGAAATTTGGGAACCCTTAAATAACAATGTGACCAATGCCCAAACCAAAAATCTGAATATGGCTGGGGCCTTCTTTCAGCTCAACTTTGCCACGGGTTCAACTGGCCCCTACGACCACGATGCTTGGGAACCGGGCGATGGCGTTGCAACCGATGAGAAAAATGGCTACTATCGTGCCCCCGCCCGTCGTTGGGGTTACGACCCAGGGCTGCTCTATTACCCCCCCGCCGCTGCGGCCCGCCGCTTTGTCTCGGTAGGCACCCCCCGCAGTGAGTATTACCGCGAGCTGCCCGCCGACGACCCCTACATCGTCAACCTGCGCTGCGCCAAAAATGGCACCACCTCCATCTTTGATGCCAGCATCCGAGGCACCTGCCCACTTAATTAGCGCTCTGTTAGCCCCCCTCTTGGGGGGCATGCCCGGTCATCTCACCGTGAAAAAACCCATGAATACCCATCTGTTACGGCATAGGCTGACTCTTTTCATAGCCAGAGACCCCAAGGCACAACAACAAGGCTTTACGCTGATTGAGTGCCTAGTCGCCATCATCATGGTGGCGCTAGTGGCTAGCGCGATCGCCCCCGCCATGGTGATTTCGGTAGCCACTCGGGTACATAGCCAAAAAGCTGAGCAAGCCCTAGCCCTGGCCCAAAGCGAAATAGACAGCACCCGTATTTTGGTAGAGCGAGGCGGCTACATCGTAAACACTTTGCCCCCCCTAGCAACCGGCGTAGCCGATAAAGACGTCGAGACGGCCCTCGGCCCTAAACTCAGCCAGACCGACGCAACCAAATTTGACCACGCTAGAAAGGTAGACGTCAACGGCGATGGCCAAACAGACTTCTTGGTGCAGCGCTACCGTGCCACCGGGCAACCAGTCAGCGGCCTGCCGGTGGCTTTTGCCATGGGTGTCAGAGTCTATGATCGCAGTGTCGCGGGTGCCGACAACCTCTTGACTGATGAGATGGCTTCCCTAGTCATGACCAGCGGCGACGGCGGCAGGGCCACCCGCCCCTTAGCAGTGCTCTACTCCACCATTGCCGCCAGCAACCAGGGCGATTCGCTGTGCAGTCTAAACACCTATCTACAACCCAGCGCCATGTCAGGCCAAACCGGAACCTCGGCAACCACCGCACGCTTGCCAGACATCTGCTCATCTCCTTAGTCGGCTGCATACTTTTGTAGCGATTAGCTTTGCCAAGCACGTTCACTTGCTTTATTCCGTCGGCTCAATCACGTTTCTACAGCATTAATGTTCTTTTATGGGTGCTTAGTCCCATGGCTGCTCAACTTCCCTCTACAGCTTTAACCCGCTGGCTATTGCAAAAAGCTAAGGCAAACCAGCGTGGCTTTACCTTAACCGAGCTATTGGTCGCCATTGTCGTTGGCTCTTTGATTTTGGGGAGCCTGCTCTACATCGTGGTTGAGCTAATGGGCACCAACGCTAGAGAAGAGCGGCTCACCCAGGCTCAACAAGACACCAAACGGGCCTTAGACTACATCAGCCGCGATGTACGAGAGGCGGTCTTTGTCTACGCCGACCCGGCATCTGTAATTGCCCAGCTTACCGATGAGCCGACCGACACTACGGCTGTTTTGGCCTTTTGGCGGCTCAAGCCTATTAACGTAGCGCAGCTACCAGACTGCACTGGGAGAGCCGATGCAGCCACTTGCGAAACCCTAAAGGTGCGCCAAAATGTCTACGATCTAGTGGTTTACTTTCATCGAGACAACATCGACAACCCAATTTGGTCGGGGCCTGGTCGCATCATTCGTTATGAGTTGACCAACTACTCAAACCTCAGCAATTTAACACCAACTTCGGGTTATAGCGACCCCTCTACTACCGGCAATTTTACCGGTTGGGTCAAGGGCACCGGCAACACCAATGGCACCGCCGTTGTCTTAGCCGACTACATTGATAATCCCGCTGCTGCCAACACAAACATTGCCTGCCCACCTGGTCTAACAGCACCGCCCGACCCCAGCGCTAACCCCACCAACTCCAACAACTTTTTTGTCTGTGCCAGAGAGGGTATTGAGGTCGACGGCAATAATACAAACCAGAGCTTGTATGTATTTCTGCGGGGCAGCACCACTGATATCACCTCAGGCACCTCGGTAGTCTTTGGCCCCACGAGCCGAGATAGCCGATTGCCCACCATCAACACCGAAGTTCAGGTACGCGGCGTGATTCAGAGGCAGGGACCCAAAACTACACCAGTAGCTGCTCCATAGGATTTAATAGGAAGAGCTGAGTAGACCATTCCAGGTCTAAATCTGGCGTTTTGCCTGGGAAAAGTGCCAGCTCCCAATCTTTTATTAGCTAGAAACTTTGCTACCAAATTCTTTACCAGCAGTGCCCGTCATGAAATTCTCCGCTTTCCATAAAACCAATAAGACCTCGGGGTTTACCCTGATTGAGGTGCTGGTGGTGGTGATTATTGCCGGTATCTTGGCCGCCATTGCAGCACCGGGTTGGCTAG
>JBBSKN010000070.1:0-22402 GCA_038256265.1 Phormidesmidales cyanobacterium | reverse complement strand
CGAGGCCGGGGGGGCTGAGGCGCGCCCTTTCACCACCTACCACAACACCCTAGAGATGGATCTCTACCTGCGCATTGCCACCGAGCTGCACCTGAAGCGGCTGGTGGTGGGCGGCTTTGAGCGGGTGTTTGAGATTGGCCGCATCTTCCGCAACGAAGGGGTATCGACCCGCCACAACCCTGAGTTCACCAGCGTCGAGTTTTACCAGGCCTACGCCGACTACCACGATTTGATGGCGCTCACCGAAGATCTAATCGCTACCCTGGCTAAAGACATTCTCGGCACGCTAAAAATTACCTACCAGGGCGTAGACATTGACCTCACCCCGCCCTGGCGGCGAGTCACCATGCACGACCTGGTGCAGGAGCACACTGGGCTAGATTTTCACCAGTTTGCCACCCTAGAGGCGGCAAAAGCGGCGGTTAGCGATCTCAAGCTGCACGGTGCTGACGACTGTGACTCGATTGGCAAATTGCTGAACGAGGTCTTTGAGCAAAAAATTGAAGAAACCCTGATCCAACCGACGTTTTTGATCGATCATCCGGTCGAAATTTCGCCCCTCTCGAAGCCCCACCGCAGTAAGCCGGGGGTGGTAGAACGGTTTGAGCTGTTTGTGGTGGGCCGAGAGACGGCCAACGGCTTCTCGGAGCTGACCGACCCCATCGACCAGCGAGAACGGTTTGAGCTACAAGCAGCGCGTAAAGCGGCGGGAGATTTAGAGGCCACTGGCGTTGACGAAGACTTTCTCACGGCGCTAGAGCACGGCATGCCCCCCACCTGCGGCGAGGGTATTGGCATTGATCGCCTAGTCATGCTGCTCACCGATAGCCCCAGCATTCGCGATGTAATCGCCTTTCCGCTGCTCAAGCCGGAGCGCGAGGAATAGGGATCATAGAGCGCTGACCATTGGGTGTTGCTGAATTGAGGCATGAATTTGGGTAGGGGCAAACGGTCGTTTGCCCCCGCGAGAGGCATGCAATTATCCCTAACGGCCAAATACCTGGTACTGGTTGCGCCCGGCGGCTTTGGCCGCGTAGAGAGCCTGGTCTGCCGCTTTAAGAATGCCCTCGGCGGGGGCGTCAGAACTGGGCACCTGGGTGGCGATGCCAAAGCTGAGGGTAATGGTGTCGCCAGCGGGCCCTGCCCCATGGGGCAGGGCCCGGGTTTGCAGGTGGTGGCGCACCAGCTGCACCACGCGAATGGCTCCGGCGGTGTCGGTGTCGGGCAGCACCAAGGCAAATTCTTCGCCGCCGTAGCGGGCCGCTAGGTCGGCGGGGCGACGTAGCCCTAGACCAATGGCGCTGGCGATGTTGACTAGGCAATGGTCACCGGCGGCATGGCCGTAGGTGTCGTTAAAGGGCTTAAAGAAATCGACATCGGCCAACACCACGCTGAGCTGCTTGCGATCTCGCCCTAGTCGCTGCCACTCTTGCTCTAAATACTCGTCGAGCCAGCGGCGGTTGGCCAACTGGGTGAGGCTGTCTACCTTGGCGATGCGGTCTAGCTCTTGGTTGGCGGCCTGCAGCTGACGGTACAGCTCGGCCTGGCGCAGAGCGGTGGTGAACTGGTCGCCAAAATGTTGCAGCATGTTGGCCTCAAAGGCCTGCCACTGGCGCTGCTCGCTGCAGGCATGGACGACCAAAAGGCCCCACACCGGCTGGCGCTCGCCTCCAAAGGGGTGGGCAATGGGGGCTACCATTGCCGATTTGACCTCAATATTGGTCAAGAAGTCGGCAATGACAGGGGGCCAGGGGGCGGTAGAGATGTCGTTGTAAATCTGGGGCTGCCCCAAAGACAGCCTTTTTAGGTATCCCGCCGGCAGCGGCCCAGGGGGAATCATATCGTCGGTGATCGTAGCGTAGCTGAGGTGAACCGCCTGCTGAGCAATGCGCCGGTTGCCGTCGGCCAAGATTTCAAAGATCACCGCTCGGTCGGCATTGAATACCGCCTTAATCCCCGCTACCGTGGCGCTGAAGATCGTTTCAATGTCGAGGGTTTCGCGCATGCGGGCGGTGAGCATGCGCAGCAGCTGCTCTTGGCCAACACGGCGACTGAGGATCGCTTCGGTGGCTTGGAGATGAGCCTGTAACTGCCGCTGCTGGGTACAGTCTTCGGCCCAGCCCACCATGTAGCGGGGCTGGGCCTGACGATCTTCGACCACCCGCACGTGGGCCTGCACCCAGCGCACCGCGCCGCTGGGGCACACAATGCGGTACTCTCGCCGCACCGACTGGCCGTCAAACTGCTGGCCCAGGGAGCGCTGCACCTGGGGCAAATCGTCGGGGTGAATGTGGCTAAGCCAGCTATCTGGGTTGTTGTAGAGATCGTCTGGGGGGCGTTCCCAAATGCGCTCATAGGCTGAGTTGACGTACAAAAACTGCCCCGAGACCGCATCGCGCACAAACAAGAGCTGCTCTACATGGTCGGTAAACAGCTGAAACAACTGCTCGGTTTGGCTTGAGGTGGGCTGAGTGGGCGATCGCTGCTGAGCCTGCCGCAGCTGCCGCAGCAAATCATTTTGGTAAACGCCCTGGCCCAGCTCATGCGCCACATGCCCCATCAGGTCGAGGCTCGACTGGTGCCACCGGCGGGGGCTACAGCAGTGGTGGGCAATCAGCAACCCCCACAGGTTGGAGCCAGCAAACACCGGCACTGCCAGGTTAGCCTGCACCTGCAAACGGGTCAGCAGGGCCGCGTAGCAGGGTTCGAGGTGGCTGTCCTGGGCATTTTCGACTACGCCTATATGGCCCTGACGGTAGCGATCACCCCAGCCCCCCGCAAAGCACGGATCGTAGATGAGCTCCCCCCGCAGCGACAGCCAGTTGCTCTCCACCGACTCCGCCGCAATCACCCCGTCGTGGTTGGGCAAAAGGCGATAGACCACTACCCGGTCGGTGTCGAGCCGCTGGCGCACAATATCGATCACGCGCTGAAGCAAGGTATCTAGGTCGGGGGCCAGGGCGATCGCATCGCGGACCGCAGCAACGGCAGCTAAAATTTCGGTCGGGCTCAGGGCTGGTTGGGGCTGGAGGTCGCGCGTCATCTCTTAGGTACGGTAAGACGAGAAACAAGCCATCTTGGCCAGCATTCTGCCCTTCAGCCGAGCTTGAATGCCCATTTGAGCAGTTTGGTACTAGGTATCAGCCTCAAACACACAGTACGGAGTCATGGACTCAACCTACCCTAAAAGGTATCCCACACTAAGTCCAGCCCAGAATCCGTAGTTTTCCTCCATACAGGATATTTAAGCTTCAAATTAAGGCCTAGGCCCCTAAAAAAACTAGGTAGTCCCACGGAATTTCTCATGGTTTCCGAATTTTTCGCAGTATCCAATTTTTTCGCAGTTTTCAGAAATATGGCATTTTAGCCCAGCTGATGGTTCGCTAGGGCGAGACAGGCGATCGCCCTTCGCCCATCTCCAGCCGTAGCGGGGCCAACCAGCCCAGGGTCGGCAGAAATGTTGCAAAATGTAAATAGCCCACCGCCAGGATCTAGCCATGACGTCACTTGCGATCGCCCCCCAGTCTACGGGCGCTGCCCCCGCCGGCGGCCCCGACCCAGCCCGGTTCGACTGGGCCGAAGCCTGGTACCCCGTCGCCTACCTCGACGATCTTGAAAAAGACCAGCTCACCCGATTTACCCTGCTAGAGCGAGGCATCGTCATCTGGTGGGACCCCAATGGCCAGGCCTGGCGCGTGTTTGAAGACAAATGCCCCCACCGCCTCGCCCCCCTCTCGGAGGGCCGGATCAACCCTAACGGCGAGCTAGAGTGCCCCTACCACGGCTGGGCATTTGCGGGAGATGGCACCTGCACCCACATTCCTCAGCAGCCTAACGACGGCCAGGGCAAACTTTCGGCGCGGGCCTGTGCCCTGGCGCTGCCGACGGCGATCGCCCAGGGACTCCTGTTTGTTTACCCTGGCCAGGCCGAAAATGCTCCCCAGGTAGAGGTGCCGATCATTGGCCCGGTGGAGGAAGAACCCGACGGCTGGGTGGTGCTCAACACCTTTCGCGACCTGCCCTACGACGCCCTCACCCTGCTCGAAAACGTGCTCGACGCCAGCCACATTCCCTACACCCACCACAAAACCGTCGGCAAGCGCGAAAACGCCGCCCCCATGGAAATGGAAGTGCTAACAGCAGGCAAACAGGGCTTTCGCGGCCTCTGGCCCGAAGGTCCCCGCAAGGGCAAGCTGGGCACCCAGCACACCACCTTTGTCGCCCCGGCGCTGATGTACCACGACCTCACCTCTAAGCAGTTTGGCCGCACCATGACCGTCGTCTACGCCACCCCCATCCGCAAGGGCGAATGTCGGCTGTTTGCCCGCTTTCCCTTTAAGTTTTCGTCCAAAATTCCGGCCACCGTCATTGGTCTGACGCCCCGCTGGTACAGCCACATCGGCAACAACGGGGTGCTCGAAGACGACCAAATTTTTCTGCATATCCAAGAGCGCGAGCTAGAGAAAGCCGGGCTTTCTTACCCCCAGGCCTGCTACCTGCCCACCCAGGCTGATCGCTACGTGCTGGCCTTTCGCAACTGGGTCAGCGACTTTGGGGCCGATCCCTTCCCTGGCCAATCCCTAGGGCCAGAGCTGAGCCCAACTGCTCTGCTCGATCGCTACCACTCCCATACCCAGCACTGCCGCAGCTGTCGCACTGCCCTGGGCCGCATCCAGACCCTGCGCTGGGGTCTGCTGGGGGCAAGCGCCGTGGGCTGGTCGCTGGTGCCCGTGGCCCTGGCCAGTGGGTCGCTCACCGGGCTAGCTGCCGTCTTGCTGTCAGTGCTGCCCTTGGGGACAGCCGCCGCCTGGGCGGGCCTGGGCCTGCTCGAACAGCGGTTCTACAAAGGCCGGGCCGTGCCGCCGCGCAACCTGCCCGAGAAAAAAGCACGGGCCAAAGGGTAAAAAGCTAATCGGCGGGGATCACTCGCACCATCCCCTCCAGGTCAATGCCCTGGGAGGTGACAGAGAGCTGGCGAATATCCACCTCTGGCCCCAGGTCAAACGCGGTTTCAGCTAGTTGCATGGGCGACGGTGGTTCCCCTGTGGCAGGCAGCCTCCTAATCACCGGTTGACATAGGCATAGCCAGCGCCCTTCCTTAATGGCCAGCCCCGTTGTTAGCTCTAGGGTCTCTGGTTCTAGAGCCTCTGGTATTGAAGACTCGAGTGAAGGCGATTTTTCAGGCCAGCGTAGGGTGAGGCGATCTGCATCCAGTTCAATATCTACAGTGGCATGGGCCTCACCATCGCCGATCCACCGGTCTAAAGGAATCACCTCATCAGCGCTGGCCAACAGCTGCGTCACCACATCTCGCAGACCTTGACCCAGCAGCGGCGATCGCAGCGATGCCCGCAAATCATCTGCCAGCATCGTCACCCGCCCCTCTACCGGAAACGACTGCAATAGCCGCAGCGGCTTTCCCCTGAGCACCTGGGGCAAATTCACGCGAATATCTGCGGCGCTGACCAGGGCCTGGCTGACATGCAGCCCCTGGTACACCACTTGGTGTGCCGCCAGATTGACCCCCGGCAGGTATCCCCCTAAAATCTGCCGATCTTTGCCCTCGATGGCAAACTCTAGCCCCTCAATATGGTCAAACTGGGTGTGCAGCCAGAGGCGAATGGCGGGCGGCAGCAGCCGACTGATCAGTCGGCTGCCTCTAGGGCCTGACCCAGAAACAGCCGGATCAGAAGCATCAGGCCCAGAGGCACCGGGAGCAGAAACAGGGTCAGGAGTCATGGGCAAAGGAAAACGCTACGCAGGGAAATGCTTCACAAAATCGACAGGGGGTCGCGGCCCCATTCCCCAAACTCTAGCAGGGGAAGTGGCTCAGATTGGCCCTACTAAAGTCAATTGCCAGGCTGAGGTTTAACCATTTCGCTAGAACAACAGATCTAGGCAACACCCCAGCTCACGCTGTTAATCAATCTCTATTGTTAAGGTTTCCTGACGCAATCATACGCATGGGGATCAGTTTGTCAGGATATCCTGACAAACTGATCCCCAAAACCCTGCCCTCTCAATGAGGTCGCTAGAAAAGCCTTGCTGGGGGCTTGATCCCCGCGGTGGTTTTTGTCATGCTACAAACCAACAGATGATCCCCGCCCCAAATCTGAAGGTCGGTGGGTAGGCATTTAGGCCTGGGGGAAAATCTGGCGTGCGAGACCTGGGATCAATCTCAGGCTGGGCAAGGCTGCTTTGGTCGGAGAGTCGCATGATGGGTCTGCTGTTCTTGGTCTGCTGTTGTACTAGTCTTTATAAGGAGAGTGCTCAATGCCATCACCCCGCCTACCCCTAGAAGAAATGACCCTGCGGCAGCTCCGCAAGGTGGCCAGCGAGTATGAAGTCTCTCGCTACAGCCGCATGCGTAAGACCGAGCTAATCGCAGCCATTCAGGCAATTGACGCCAAGCGCAGCCAAGGATTGCCTCCTGTGGCAACACCTGTTCCTGCGGCAGTACCTGCTATGCCCAGCGCCGTGGGGGCCATACCCTCTAGCTCTACCCCCTCTACGCCGCTGGCGGTCGAGACTTTGGCAGCTGTGGATGAGGGTTTATCCGATCTGCCCAGCGGCTACGGCGAGAGCCGCATTGTGCTCATGCCCCGCGATCCCCAGTGGGCCTACGCCTACTGGGATATTCCCCACACTCTCAAGGACGAGCTGCGCCGCCAGGGCGGGTCGCGTTTGGCCCTGCGTTTCTACGATGTCACCGACATTGACTTCAGTCGCCAGTCGCCCCACAGTTTGCAGCAGTACGAATGCGATGAACTGGCGCGGGAGTGGTATTTGCCGATTCCGGTGAGCGATCGCGACTACGTGGCCGAGATCGGCTACCTCACGGGCGATGGCCGCTGGCTGGTGCTGGCGCGATCGCTGCCCGTTCACATTCCCCCGGTATATCCCTCCGAATGGGTCGAAGATCACTTTGTCACCGTTGACTGGCAGGCCGACCTGCGGGGCAAGACTGTAGCGGCTCTCAAGCACCCCAGCCAGCGCGCCGCCGAAAGCACCAACGCCATTTATGACAGCGTTTATGCCATGACCGAATCGACCGAGGCTCAGCGGGTGGCCGGCTCACTGTTTGGCTCGATGCCCCATGTGCCCGGTTCCCACGTGCCCGGTTCCATGGCCCCAGAAAAGGCTGTCAGCTCCTACGTGTTTCCCTCCGGGGCAGGGCTATGGGCGGTGCCTGGGGCAATGCCTGGGGTGCCTACCATGTCAGGGGTTGGGGCCTTTGGCGAAATCACCATGTCTGGAGCGGGCTTTACTATGTCTGGGGCGGGTTTCTCCGCCTCTGCGCCTCCGGTTCGCCCCCGCCAGTTTTGGCTGGTAGCCGACGCTGAGCTGATTGTCTACGGCGCTACCGAGCCTGACGCCACCGTCACCATTGGCGGTCAGCCGATCAAGCTCAACTCCGACGGCACCTTCCGATTCCAAATGTCGTTCCAAGACGGCAACATCGACTATCCAATCATGGCGGTAGCGGCCGATGGCGAGCAAACTCGCGCCATCCACATGACCTTCGACCGTGCTACCCCCTCGCGTCGCACCAACACCAAAGACGAAGCGGTATTGGAGTGGCTGCCCTAGGCTGCCCGCTTGCTTAACGGCAGAATCACAAGTTAAGGAGTGCCCCCCAGGGTGCTCCTTTTTTTGCCTGCCAGCTTGCACAGGGTTTGTGCTGCCAGTCTTCCCTAGTAGACAGCGCGGGTAGCCATGTCGCGGGGGCGCTTTTTGATCAGCGTGGGGTCGAGGTAGGTGATTGCTTCGGCGCACGATCGCACCCGTTCAATCGGCTCAAACACATTCACCTGATAGACGATCTGGTTGTCCCAGTCGAGGGCGGTGAGCCAGCCGCTGCGGGGGTGGTAGACGCCCGTGTCGATGTCGAGCCAGCCGCGCCCGGCGACAATTTGGCCAGGGGCTACACCGGGGAAGGTGAAGGTGATGGTGTGGCCAGTGATGATCAGCTTGTCGGAGAAAAAGGGCGTTAGGCTGCTGTGGAAGGTTTCGCGAATCCAGCACATTTCATAGCTGCTCTGCTCGGTGATGGGCAGCATGGGGTTGACCCCGGCGTGCACCAGCCACAGGTCGCCTAGGTCGATGTAGAGGGGCAGCTGCCGCAGCCAGTCGAGGTGGTCTTCGAGGGTGGCAGTGGAACCGTTGTAGCTGCTGAGGGTGGCCTGGCCACCGCTAAAGATCCAGCCCTGGAGGGTGGGGGGGTTGATCTTGCCATCGACAAAGCTGTCGAGAATCAGCTGCTCGTGGTTGCCGCGCACGCAGCCAGTGGCGTGGCGGCGCACAAAATCGACCACATCGGCACTCTTGGGGCCGCGATCAATTAGGTCGCCGACGCAGTAAATTTTGTCGTCGGGTTCGGGAGCGATCGCATCCCACAGTCGTTTGAGGCCGTCGTAGTGACCGTGGATGTCGCCAATGAAAATTCTTCGGGGCATGGGGCAGGAACTCCGTTGATTTCATTATGCCTTAACCTCAATGTCAACTCTCCACTTTTCGCAGGGTTACCCATTTGGGCATAAGCCCTTAGACCCATAGCAGTAGCCAGTTTGGTCAAGACATTTCCTAGACGAATGGTTCGGTGATGTCCTAACCACCGTGACGATGGCTATAGACGTCATCCCAATCCAGCAGGGGCGCTATGCCTAGGGGAAGCGACAGAGCCAGAACCAGCACTTGGTATAGATAGGATGCCCATGTCTTCGCTTAAGCAGAGGGGCATAGCTAATCAATTAATTAGGGGTACCAACTTACAACTCACAATTTGTCGCTTTTTTCAGAAAAAACCGCCTCTTTTGCGTCTGAATCACGTTTATTCCTAAGGTTCTCAGGCATAATGAAGTCCAGTTTTAAGCCCGGCATATCCATGAGTCGTTCCCCTTTGCGCAGCCCGTTGTCAGCACCTACCCAGCCTGCGCGGCGGCGGCGATCGCAGCGGCAGACTAGTCCCTGGCGGCGGCTGGCTCGACACACTACCGCGCTAGAGCTGAGCGCCCGCTTGGGGGTCAATACATTTCTGGTGCTGGTGGCGGCAGCTTCGTTGACCCGCCTGGTGCCCCACCTGCAAACCCAGTCCCAGCAGCTTGAGACCGTGCGTCAAGAATTAGACCAAGCCCAGACCACCAACACTCGCCTGCGGTCAGACTTTAACCGCAACTTTGACCCGGCCCAGGCGGGGCGGGTGATTCAAGAACAGACGGGCTACCGGGTGCCGTCGGAGCGCCAGGTGGTGTGGACTGACTAGGGATAAAAGGTAGTTGTCGGTAACCCCAGTCCTTCCTCTAGGCCCATCATCAGGTTGAAACACTGCACCGCCTGGGAGGCTTGGCCTTTCATCAGGTTGTCGATCGCCGACATGACGATCACTCGCCCGGTGCGGGCGTCGGTCTCGAGGCCGATGTAGCAGCGGTTGGTGCCCCAGGCCCACTTGGTTTGGGGGTAGGTGCCACTGGGCAGCACCGTCACCCAGGGCGACGAGCGGTAGAAGGCGCTGTAGATAGTGAGCAGGTCGTCGCGCACCAGGCCGGGATCGCGCAGGGTGGCGTAGATGGTGGCTAAAATGCCCCGCACCATGGGGATCAGGTGGGGGGTAAACTGCACGGTGACCTCTTGGCTGGCCAGGTGGGTGCAGATTTGCTCGATTTCGGGGGTGTGGCGGTGGCGGGCGACGCCGTAGGCCCCCAGAGAGTTGCTGGCTTCGGCCAATAACATGCCGGTTTTAGCGACTCGACCGCCGCCGGAGGTGCCCGACTTGGCGTCGATAATTAGGGTTTCGGGCTGGGCCAGACCCTGCTTGAGCAGGGGGGCAATGCCCAGCAGGCTGGCGGTGGGGTAGCAGCCGGGGCAGCCCACTAGGCGGGCACCGCGAAGGCGATCGCGAAATAGCTCCGGCAGCCCATAGACCGCTTCGCCCGCCGTGCCCTGGTCGGTGCGATCGCCCCCGTACCAGTCCTGGTAGGTGTTCAAATTTTCAAACCGATAGTCGGCAGAGAGGTCTAGCACCCGACAGCCCTTCTCTAGCAAGACGGGGGCCATGGTGCAGGCCAACCCATTGGGCAGCGAGAGAAAGACCGCCTGACAGCGCTGGGCGATCGCATCGAGATCCACCGCTTCCACGGTCAGATTCACCGAACCCGCCAGGTGGGGATAGATATCGGTATAAGGCTGTCCGGCGCTGCTGTCGCCCCCCAGATACACTAGATCCACGTTAGGGTGCTGGGTGAGCAGGCGCACCAGCTGCACCCCTCCATAGCCCGACGCGCCCACAATGCCGACCTGAATTTTTTCCGCTGGTGACTCGCTCATGGCTCTGGGGGCTGTGGTGAAGACTAGGTGGGGTAGAACTCATTGCCGCAGGAGGGTTGCCAATCAGGCTAGCCGATCCCGCTAAATAAGCACTGTAATAGTAAACCAGTAATCTCAAATCAACATAGTGGCTTGGGATGCCATCGCCCCCATCGCTGCCGGGTGCAAGTTTGGCCCCGCAATCAAACCAGCTTCGGGTGAAGATTGAGCCATAAAGCTAGAATTTTAGAAGTACACGTACTTCATATAGGTTCGCCCCACCGTGCTCAATCCAGAATCGGAGATGCCCCTCATTCCCAGCCCTGTGCCCTCCGAGCTAGAACTGCCGTCCAACTTCACGTTCGACTCCATTGAGTCGGCCCTGCACGACTTGGCAGCGGGCAAGTCGATTGTGGTGGTTGACGACGAAAACCGCGAGAACGAAGGTGATGTAATCTGCGCCGCCCAGTTTGCCACCCCCGACAATATCAACTTTATGGCGGTAGAAGCGCGAGGGTTGATCTGTCTGGCCATGACCGGCGATCGCCTCGACGAACTCGATTTGCCGCTGATGGTCAGCCCCAGCGCCTTTGAAGACGAAAACGAGCAGACCGCCTTCACCGTCAGCATCGACGCCGGCCTCAACTGGGGCGTCACCACGGGCATTTCCGCCGATGATCGCGCCCGCACCATTCAAGTCGCCATCAACCCCAGCGCTCGGCCCACCGACCTGCGCCGACCGGGCCACATCTTCCCGCTGCGGGCTAAGGAAGGCGGCGTGCTCAAGCGGGCGGGCCACACCGAAGCCGGAGTCGATCTGGCTCGGCTGGCGGGCCTCTACCCCGCCGGAGTAATCTGCGAAATTCAAAACCCCGACGGCTCCATGGCGCGGCTGCCCGAGCTGGTCAACTACGCCAAGACCTTTAACCTCAAGCTGATCAGCATTGCCGACCTGATTCACTATCGTCTACAGCACGAGCGCTTTGTGCAGCGCGAGGCGGTGGCCACCATGCCCACCCAATTTGGCGACTTTGCCATCTATGCCTACCGCAACCTGCTCGACGGCTCTGAGCATGTTGCCCTAGTCAAGGGCGACCCCGCCACCTTTGCCGACCAGTCGGTAATGGTGCGCGTCCACTCCGAATGCCTGACGGGCGATGCCTTTGGCTCGCTGCGCTGCGACTGCCGCATGCAGCTCCAAGCGGCGCTAAAGATGATCGACGCTGCCGGGCGCGGCGTGGTGGTCTACCTGCGCCAGGAGGGGCGCGGCATTGGCCTGATCAACAAGCTCAAGGCCTATTCGCTGCAAGATATGGGCCTCGACACCGTAGAAGCCAACGAAAAGCTGGGCCTGCCCGTCGACCAGCGCAACTACGGCATCGGCGCGCAGATTCTCAACGACATCGGTGTGCAGAAGTTTTGTCTGATCACTAACAATCCCCGCAAAATCGCCGGCATCAAAGGTTACGGTCTGGATATGGTAAACCGGGTGCCGCTGATCATTGAAGCCACCGAATACAACTCAGTCTATCTGGCCACCAAGGCCCAAAAGCTGGGCCACCTGCTGGTGCAGACCTACCTGGCCACGGTGGCGATCCACTGGCGCAGCGGCCATCTGCCGGTGCAGGAGCGCTACCAAAAGCTAGAGCACCTGCGCGAGCTGGCCCACGGCCAGGGCCTGATGCTGCAAGAAGAAGCCCGCCCGGTGGCGGCGGCCCTGTTTAGCCAACCCGATCTAATTGTGAATCTAGGGCTAGATACCCTGCCGACTGAGGAGGCCGAGGCTTGGTACCACGACTGCGAACAGCCGCAGATGAATGCGATCGCCATTCTGCTTGACAAACTCGCCGCCTGGCCCGAAATCGACCAGCTTGCGTTTTTAATCTCTCGCGGCAGCGACCCCTTCAGCGGCTTGCAAGTGGGCCTTGATCGCCAGATGTTTCACCACGATGCGGTGCCCACCCCCGAAACTGTTAAACCCTCCGACCTCTGCGGCAGCTTAGAAAGCCAGCGCATTTACGTGTTTTCTAACCACCTTCCAGCCGATTAGTCAGGCCTTGCAAATATTTAACTAAATAGCAAGATGATACCTGTCTGTAGAGCGATTCGCGGTGAGAAATAGCGACCTATAACTAGAAAGACATGCACTTACTACTTACTTGTAAGCGCAACTTCCCTCAGGAGATTTTTTATGACGTTTACTGCGATCGCAACCAAGCTCCAACGTATTCTCTGCGTTGGTCTGGCCACCTTGGTAATTGGCTCAGGTCTACTATTTGGTTTTAGCGCCCCCGCCACCGCTCTAGGCAACAAAGCCGGTGATATTGTGCAGCAGCGGGCTGAGCGCGAATTAGACAGCAAAGTCGGGGCCGGCACCGCTAACGAACTTGAAGGCCGTGCTCAAGAAGGCTTGGGCCAAGTGCAGAACCAGGTTGAAAAGGTGACCGGCGGCAATGACAGTGCAGGCAATCGGGCCGAGGGCCGTGCCCAGCGCGACATTGGCCGCACCCAGGGGGCTGTAGAAGACGCTGCCGATTCGGCTCAAGATTCGGCTGAGGGCATCGTAGATTCTGTAAAGAGCTTCTTTGGCCAGTAGGTTAAATCAGGCTTAGCTAAAAAGCCCGGTCACCAATGTGACCGGGCTTTTTACATTGAGCTTTAAGTTTAGATTAGCCTTCCTGAGGCTAGAAGCCACCGGATAGTTTTACAGCAAACAGACCCAGCAGCACGATCAGCCCCAGAAATCGTCGGAAGTAGTTAACCCCCTCAAAGATTTCTTGCCAGGCCCAGGTAAACCATGCACCAAAGGCGATCAGCTCTAGGGCTGCCTGACCGCCGCCGCTGGGGAGAATGACTTGCAACCCGGTGGCGGCTAGCCCCACGATGAGCGGCAGGTTGGGGGGTTGACCGATGACGATTTGACCGTCACTATCCCGAAAAATGCGTTCTGACAGTGAGGCTACTGGGGCCTCAAGCTGGTCTAATTCACGGTTTGATGGCGATGACATGGGGTTATTCGCTGTGATGGGGCTGAGGATTCATGGTAATCTTCACCGCCAGAGCAGCGCCTGTACCGGATGGCTCAACCTAGAGCCATAGATGCCAGCCATAGTTAGATGCCAGCCATAGACGTAGCGACCCCTAGGGGTAGGGAGCGGGCTGGGGTGAAGCCAATCAACGCATACAATATCAGCAGCGCCGAGTCGGCTATTTCAGGAGATTGTCAATGGCATTGGTGAGCACCCGCCTTTACTGGCTATTCCAGTCGTTCTTAGCTTTTGTGCCCTACCTGCTGATAGGGCTGCTGGCGGGCGCGTTGGTCTTAATGCTCGGTGCTCTCTTTGCGCGATTTTTGTTAGTCGACTGGCTGCGACCTTTCGAAGAGACTTTGCTGCTGAGGTTTAAAGACTGGGCAAACCCCACGTTAGATCGGGGCATGGCGGCTATCACCTGGCTGGCCCAGGGCGAAGTCACGATCCCATTGCTGATGGCGGTGGGGGGAATTTTGATCTACCGCGATCAGGCGATCGCCACCGTAGTCTTGGCCATTGGGCTGGGGGGGTCTTGGCTGCTCAACGGCATTTTCAAATCTTTCTTTAAGCGAGAAAGACCCGATCTATGGGCATCCTCTAAGCGCCCGCTGGACTATAGCTTCCCCAGCGGCCATTCGATGAGCGCAATTTCGTTCTATGGGCTGCTGGCCGCTATCTTTACCGCCTTTTTTAGCGTTCCCCTGAGCATTACGGCTACCGTGGCGATGGTTGTAGCCCTAGGGGTGGGGTTTAGCCGCATGTATTTGGGGGTGCACTGGCCCACCGATGTGTTGAGCGGCTGGGTAGCGGGGGTGATTTGGCTCGGGGCCTGTCTGCAAGGCCTGGCTCAAATTGGGGGAATTTGAGCTGAAAGGTTCGAGCTGCGATCATAGAGAATGCTGTGGTGCCGTTAGCTTTGGGGTGTCACCTGCTCAGGAGTTTCCACTGGCTGGCCAAAACCGAAAATATTGGTGTCCTCGTTGGCAGCGTTTTCTTCGGCAATTTCTTCGGCAAACTGGGTCAGTAGCTCAGGGGTGGGCAGGCAAACCCAGAGGGCTTTGGGCACCACCTCAACCACAACAGGCGTCGTGCCGATACATTCTCCGTCGGCATGCACATCTAGGGATGGATAGCTTCTAACTTCAATGATGGTAGCTTGATGCATTTGCAGCCGCTTGTGGGGCAAATGTTTGCCCCGCATGGCCGCAAAGAAGTGGCGAAAATGCTCCCACTTAGAGGGCTTATCGATGTAGATCAAATCGAGTTTGCCGTCATCCATTTGGGCCTCGGGGGCGAGGGCAAACTCAACCCCGTAGCGGGGGCTATTGCAGATATTCACCTGCAGGGTGCGCAGCCGCACCAGTCTGCCATTAAAACGCATGACCAGCCGGTGCTGCTTAAACTGCAAAAATGTTTTGAAACCCGAAAATAAGCTTTTTAATGCGGTCCAATAGTTGCTTTTAATGCCTTCTTTGACCTCATCGCCGCAGGGAAACAGAGAGGCCTCTAGGCCGATGCCGACGACTTCCATAAAGTAGTGGTGGTTAGCTTTGCCCATGTCGATCTGGCGGCGATCTCCCGCTTTGATTACCCGCAGCGCCTGATCAACATCGGTGGGAATCTTTAAGCTGGCGGCAATATTGTTGCGGGTGCCCTGGGACAAGATGCCCAATGCTGTCTGACTGTGAGCCAGCCCCCGGGCCACGGCTTCGATGGTGCCATCGCCCCCCGCGACAATCACCAGTGGGGTGCCCGCCTTGGCCGCCGCCGCCGCCAGCCCCTGGCCATCTTCGTCGGGGGTGGTGGTACAGACCTCTGCCTCAATGCCCTGACTTTGCAGAGCGGTGGTGAGATTGAGCAGCAGCTCATCAGCAGACGTCTCGCTGGGGCCAGAGGTGGGGTTAACAATAAGTAGGGAGTTCATCTCTGGCCGTTTTTGCATAGGGTGGCTGGCGAGGACATTTGACCTAGGGGGCTGCGGCCCTCACCTTTGATACTACGCCAAATTGAAATGCTCCATGTGGACGTGGGTAACGGGCACTTCAAGGTCAAACAGGGCGCGTTCTATGGCATCCATCATTATCGGGGCGGCGCAGGTAAAGTACTGGCGGCTGCCGCGATGACGGGGAATATGGCGCTCTAGCAGGGCTTGATCGATGTAGCCGGTCTCGCCCTCCCAGCCGTCGTGGCCGTGGCGCGGCACATAGACAACGGTAAGATCTAGATTCTCTTTTAGCGCTTCAAGTTCCTCGCGGTAGGTAAAGTCATCCCAGCTTGAGGCCGAGTAGATCAGTAGAAAGGGCCGATCATCGTGGCGCTCGGCGGCGGTGAGCAGCATGCTGTACATGGGGGTGATGCCCACCCCGCCCGCAATCAGCACAAACCCGGCGGTATCCCAATAGCGCTCAGTGGTAAACACGCCGTAGGGGCCGTCGAGGTAAGCTTTGGTGCCGGGCTTCACGTCTTTAATGCGCTTGGTGAAGTCGCCCAGGGCCTTGATGCCAAACTCAATGCGATCGCCCCGGTCGCCGTTCGACGACATAGAGAAGGGGTGCTCGCGCATGTCGATGGGCGTAACGCCCAGGGTGAGCCAGGCAAACTGCCCCGGCTCAAAGGTAAAGCCGTCGTGGCCGTGGGGGCGCAGGGCCAGGGTCCACACATCACCCCGCTGCTCCACGACTTCTTCTACCAGGTAGGGGCGTTTAGTCATGATCAGCGGCTTCACCAGCCGCACGTAGAGAATCAGCCAGAGGGCGATCGCTATAAACCCTGACCACAGCACGATCTGCCAAAACTGGCCCAGGTAAAACCCCACCCCAATGCCGTGGCCAAAGCCCAGCCCCACCGCCAGCACCGCCAACACCGAGTGGGCCGCCCGCCAAGGCTCGTAGGGAATCTTTAGCGGCTTGCGCCAGATCGTGGTCGCCACCATGATGAAGAACGCCAGCACGCTCATCACCGCCAGCCTGGCTCGCCAGGGGGCCTCGGGAAAGTTGAGCAGTTGCAGGGTATCGGGCTGGGCCACAAACAAAATGAGCGGGTGAATCACCACTAGGCCAAAGGCCATGATGGAGGTATAGCGATGAAACTGAATCAAAATGTCGATGCCGTAGGAGGCTTCGATGCGGTTGACCCGCGCTGTCAGCACAAACTGGAGCGCCATCAGCGCTAGGCCAATAAACCCCAGCGCCACCGAAAACTCTGTCCAAAAGCCCCGTGCCGCCGGGGCCGGGTGCAGCAGCACCACCGCCATGGGCAGCAAAATAATCACCAGGTAGGCCACAATCCACAGGGCGGCCAGGGCAATGGGGCTTTGCATAAAGAGACGGCGCATGGTCAATCTCCAGGGGGTAGGGCGAAGAATCGTAGGGTGGGCACCGCCCACCAGTCCAGAGTCCTAGGGTGGGCATTGCCTACCAACATTCAGGCAATATTACCGGGCAAGGCTTAAGCCCCAAAGGCATTGGTGGGCAGGCCTGGGGTGGGGGCGGCGATCGCAAACACATCCCCCGCGTAAAACCCCTGCTGAATCTCCTGCTGGCTCAGCCCCACTGAGGCGGTGGTGACGTAGAGGGTCGAGAGGCCAGGGCCGCCAAAGGTGGGGCAGGTGGGGCGCTGCACGGGTAGCTTAACCCGGCCCAGGGGCTTGCCAGCGGGGCTAAAGCAGGCCACCGCCCAGCCATCCCACAGGGCCGTCCAAATATTGCCGTCGCGGTCAATGGCCAGGCCGTCAGGCTCCACCGCCTCATCGCCGAGGTCGACCGCGACGCAGCGATCGCTGATCGCTCCGGTGGCCCCATCAAATCGGTAGGCAAAGATCTGGCGCTGGGGCGAGTCGGTCAAATAAAAGGTGTCGCCGTCGGGACTCCAGCCCAGGCCATTGGAAATGGTCAGCCCCGTTTCCATGGTGTGCACCGAGCCGTCGGGGTCGTAGCGGTAGAGGGCGGCGGTGCCTGGCTCGGGGCTGATGGTGCCAATCCAAAAACGGCCCTGGGGGTCGCACTTGCCGTCGTTGAAGCGGGTGCCGGGGGTGTCGAAGGTGAGGGTGGCCAGGGTGTCTACTGCGCCCGAGGTGAGGTTTAGGGCGGTGATGCGATCACCCATGGCCAGCAGCAGTTTTTCGCCCGCCATCAGTGCCAGGGCGCTACCCACGCCGCCCACATCCCAATGGCAATCGTCGCCGCTGCTAGGCTCAAACACATGCACCCGGTGGTTGAGAATATCGACCCAGTAGAGCACCTGTTTGTCGCCGTCCCACAGGGGGCCTTCTCCCAGGCGGGCGCGGGCGTGGAGAACGTTGTGGGCCGATAGCTCAGCCGACAGCTCAGACAGAGGGGCAGGGGTCATGGCGGGGCACCGGGGAGTATTTACAGCAGCGTCGCACAGCCTGGCCTGACACATCCCTATCTAAGGGTAGAGGCCAGCGTTTTCCCAAAATTACCACTCTCAACCCTCTACAACCCTGCCGCCTGGCGAATGGTCTCTGTTGCTTCAATTTGATTGGGGCTAAACCCGGCCTGTTCTAGGTGATTTAGATAGTCTCGGCTGGTGTAGCGACCGTCTAGGCCCAGTGCATGGCGATAGGTTGCCGTGGCCTGGGCCGCATTGCCCGCCGACCAGTGGGCCAACGCCAGCGCTACCCAGGGGTGGGGGTTGCCCGGCTCTAGCTCGGTGGCGGTTTGGGCGGCGGCGATCGCCTCATTCCCCTGCCCCAGCCGCTGGTAGGCGAGGCTGAGGTTGTAGTGGGCAATTTCGTTGCTGGGCTGAAGCTCAACGGCGCGGGTGTGGGTTTCTACCGCCGCCTCTAGCTGGCCGTCTACCAGATAGACAATGCCCAGGGCGTTGAGGGCGGGCACGTGGTCGGGGCTGTGGGCGAGGGCGGTTTGTAGCGCGACAGTGGCGGGGGCCGCAAACCCGGCCAGGTGCTGAGTCCAGCCCAGCAAAACCTGGCCATCGAGGTTTTGAGGGTCGAGGGCGGCGGCGATTTTGAGGGTGGCGATCGCCCGCTCCAGATCGCCCTGCTGGCGAAAGGCTAACCCCTGCTGCCGATAGATGGCAGCGCCCGCAGCATCGACTAAAAAGGGTGGGTAGGCAATCGTCTCTAGGGTCGCTGGCGCAAGGACAGCCCGTTGCCAGGGCACCGCCGCCTCCCGCTGGCAGCCCGCCAGGGCCAGGGCCACCAGCACCAATGTATTCCACACAGCACGGCCAAGCCGCAGTCCTGCTGTAGCGTGGCTTGGGGTCAGCCCTGGCTCAGCCAACTTTCTCACAGTTTCACAGAACGCAGAATTCACAGAACCAAGTTTCTAAAGAACGCAGATTCACAGAACGCATTAACCAAGGAAACGCTATGGCATCGGTCAATCAATCTACTCTCACGGGACGTCAGATTCAAGCCGCCCTGCGGCGCGGCGTCAAAAATACCCTAGTGGCCAGCGGCATTCAGCCCGCCACCCGACGCGGCAATAAAGAGCTCACCCTGGCGGTGCAGCGCCTCGCGCAACAGAGCTACAGCACCCTAGACGAGGCCACCCAGGCGGGCCAGGCCCTGGGGCAAAAAATTGCCGATCGCTCCCAGGCCAAAGGCACCACCGACCTCGACGGCAGTATTGTTCGCCAGCTGCTGCTCACGGGCGAAATTCCCACCGTGGCCAAAGACAAGGCTAAGCCTGCCAAGACTGGTGCTGTTGTCGTCAGCGAACCCCAGGCCAAAGCAGGAACCCCCGACCCGAGGCCCGAAGTAGTCGAGCCAGCGATGGCTGAAGCCATTGCCGAGGCCGCTGACGTAGAACCCGCCGACCTCGAACCTACTGACCTTGAACCCACTGACCTTGAACCTGCTGACCTTGAACCCGCTGACGCCGCTCCGACCGTTGCCGAGTTGGAGACGCCTGAGGCTGGGGAAACCGTCGATGCTGATCTCGCCGACGCCCCCGACCTCGATGCGATGGAAACGCTGGAACCTGCTGCCCTAGAAGCTCCCGATTCGGAGCCACTCACCGGCGCAGACACCGAGGCCGCCGCCGCCGTTGAATCTGCCTAGTACTGGCTGGCAGAACTAGGGCAACCCTCGCCGGGGTTTCAGGTGCTGGGTGTCAGGTTTCAGAATTGGCCGACTGATACCGCAGCGTACTAGTCGGCTTGGGACTCGGGTTATTAGATTCAGATGTGATACTAAATCCGATTTGATAAACCCCGATTAATAGTCAGAAACCCCGTAGGGGCGTAGCATGCTACGCCCCTACAAATTGGGGGTATTCATTCGGGATTTGGTAGGATGTCACTCGCTTTGCAAGATTTCTTGGTAGTCTTCGGCCTTGAGCTTGCGCTCCATCAGAGCGGCGACCGCTTCTTCGGCAGAGATATCGCCCTTGAGCAGCAGATACACCTGCTTTGAGATCGGCACCGAGATCTGCTCGCGTTGGGAAATGTCGTGCAGCACGTAGGCCGTGTTGACTCCCTCGGCGGTGCTGCCCAGCTCGGCCAGAATCTGCTCTAGCGGTTTGCCCTCGGCCAAACCGTAGCCCACCCGGTAGTTGCGGCTGAGCACGCTGGTGCAGGTGGCCAGCATGTCCCCCAGGCCCGAGAGGCCCAAAAAGGTTTCGGGCTGGCCGCCCAGGTGGGTGCCGATGCGCATCACCTCCGGCAGGGCGCGGGTGATTAGGGCTGATCGCGCGTTGGACCCCAGCTTTAGCCCTTCGCAGACCCCGACGGCGATCGCAATTACGTTCTTCAGGGTGCCCCCCAGCTCGGCCCCCAGGGGGTCAGTGCTGCTGTAGGTGCGAAAGTTTTCCCCGGCAAACACGTGCTGCACGGCCTCGGCGGCGGTTTCATTCTCACAGGCGATCACCGTGGCAGCGGGCAGCCCAGCTTCAATTTCTTTGGAGAGGTTGGGGCCAGAGAGCACCGCCACAGCATGGTGCGGAAATGCCCGCTGAAAAATTACCGAGGGGGTCAGGGTCGTTTCAGGATCTAGCCCCTTCGTCGCCGTCACGAACACGGTTGTCTCAGGAATATTCAACCCCTTGAGCCGATTCACCAGCTCCGGCACCCCCTTCATGGAGATGGCCGACATGATCACCTCGGCCCCCTCGACAGCATCCTCCAGGGACAGATCGCTGCTGCGCGACCACATCCGCACCGTGTGGCCATTGACGTTGGCAATCTGGGCCAGAGCGCTGCCCCAGGCCCCAGAGCCGAGGATGGTGAGGGTGATCTGGCGATGTTTGTAGTCTTCGAAGACCTGGTTGAGGGTTTGGGTGGCGGTGAGCATAGGGGAGTAGGGGGTAGATGGGTGGTGGGGTGGACGGTGGGGGAGCGAGGGAGGGTGGGGGAGCGGGGGAAAGTTCTGCTTCCCTACCGTCCTCGTCCTCCCTACCTTCCCTATCTCTAACTAGGCGGTCTGCAACAAAGGACTCTCCTGCCCCATCGCGTAGTCGGGGATGCAGTTTTCGGCCATGAACTGGTGGTAGGTGCGGATATTGCGATCGCACCACTCCTCGCTCCAGCCGCAGTGTTTGCGCAGCACCTGGGCCACCACGGGTAGGGCGTCAAAGCCGTAGTTTTTGTGCATGGCGACGGTGGTGCGGCGGCGCAGAATGTCCACAAAGGTGTGGGCCATCTCGTCGCGCACCGCAAACACGATCTGGGCCTGAATGTCTTCTAACCCCTCGACAATGGGCTGGGCCAGCTCCGGCGACTCGTCTACCAGGGCCAGCACCTCGGCGGTGCGAGCGCCGTAGATGCTCAGCAGGTGTTCGACGGTTTGGGGCGAGATTTGGGGGGTGTAGCGATCACACCACTGAATCACCTTCGCATCATCGAGCAAAATCGCGCCGGGCAGGGGCCGGGTGTGGGTGGGGCAGGCGGGCACCGCCTCACCGCGCTTGCGGAAGGCGGCGTTGACAAACTCTTCGCCCACCTGGCGATGGGTGGTGAGTTTGCCACCAATCAGCGAAATCAGGTTGGTGGCCCCCTCCTTGCTGTGATCGTGGAGAATGTGGGCGCGGGTAATGCTGGCCGCCTTTTTGCCCTCGGCGTAGGGCAGGGGGCGCACCCCGGCATAGGTAAAGCGCACATCCTCGCGGCTGAGGCGGGCGGCGGGCAGCACCGTGTTGGTCTCTTTGAGCAGGTAATCAATTTCGCTGTCGTCAGCCTTGATGTTGTCCAGCGGCCCGTCGTAGCGCTCGTCGGTGGTGCCAATCAGGTACTGGCCCAGCCAGGGAATGATGAAAAAGGGCCGCCCGTCGGACTTGGCTTCCACGTAAAAGGCGGTGTCGGGCGCGCCGGGGAAGGGGTCAACAATGATGTGGCTGCCCTTAGTACCGCCAATTTTTTGCCCCTTGCTCACAGGGGCGTCGCTGAGACCGCACACCGCATCGACCCAGGGGCCAGAAGTGTTGACCACCATGGTCTTGGCATGGGTCTTCACCTCAAAGGTGCTGTCGCTGAGCAGGTCGCGGCAGGTCAGGCCCGTAATCCGCTGCTCTCCCATGTGAATGTCTTCGACCTGGGCATAGTTGAGCACCGTCGCCCCCGCCTGGTCGGCATCGAGAATATTTTCTAGGCACAGGCGCTCGGCGTGCTCGGCCTGACCGTCGTAGTACTGGCCCGCCCCCGCCAGCTCGTCGGCGTCGATGGCGCGGTAGAGCTGCCGGGTGCTGTTGCGCGACAGCATGCGGTGGTTGGGCAGTGACTTGTCGTAGCTGAGCACGTCGTAGAGCACCAGACCCACCTGAATGATGCGGTAGCCGCGCGACCCGCTGCGGTAGATCGGAATCGTCATCTGCACCGGCTTGGCCAGGTGGGGGGCGGTGCGCAGCAGCACCTCGCGCTCGTGCAGCGACTCGCGCACCAGGTTGAACTCAAAGTATTCTAAATAGCGCAGCCCGCCGTGGATCAGACGGCTCGACCAGCTGGTGGTGCCGCCGGCAAAGTCATTCTTTTCGAGCAAGATTGTTCGCAGGCCGCGCAGGGCGGCATCGCGCGCCGTGGCCGCACCGTTGATGCCGCCGCCGATGACGATCAGGTCGTAGGGTTGGTCGGTCAGGGTTTGGAGGTTACGCATG
>JBBSKN010000069.1:0-22515 GCA_038256265.1 Phormidesmidales cyanobacterium | reverse complement strand
GCGCGTTGTCGAAATCCGTACAAGCTATCGTAGGTCATAGGCCTTTGCCGAGATTGGTTGTGCTTTCTCAGCTTCGGCTAAAAAGCAGCCCGAGCAAGACTCGGGCTGCTTTTTCCTATCGCCTTAGTCTAAACTCCAGTAAGACATCAAGCCCAGCTAATCTGCTCAAACTCGGCTGGGTAGATCTGGGTGTGACTCATGCCATGATCAATACTCCCAAACCCCAGCCAGATATGCCCGCGCCCATTCCTAGGAATCAGGTCACCTTGCTGGTTAGAGAACAGGTATGTCCTATTTGGGCAAGCTGCCCGCGCTAGTGATGGCGGGTACAAACTTGCAGACCGCTGCCCCAGTAAGGAGTGTACAAATTTTTGCCTCAGCCGTAGCGAAGGGGACTGGAACTATTTGAACGGGGGCTCCGAGGCGAGCTGTCGGCTACGCAGCCCAAGGCGGTGAGGGATCTGGGGGGTAATTGGCTGTTACCGCTTCGCTGGAGGGGGGATCTAGAGAGGGGGAGTGTACAAACGTGTTAAAACCGGCATTTAACAGATTTGTACCCTGCTGGCTGAGCGCAAATTCACGGGCCGCTACCAGCGCTCGCCAGGCGACGGTGGCCGCGATTGAATAGACCCAGAGTTTTGCCCCGGCAATTGTTACCCGTCGCGCCCGAGCGAGCACCAGGCCAAACTTACGAGCGATTTTGTTCGCGATCGCTGTGTCGCTCTGATCCTCGGTTACTGACAGTCGCCAGTAGCGGCGGAGTTCTGCCCGCAGCATAAGGGCCTGGGCCTTGATCTGCCCCGCCAGTGCCCCGCCAGGGACAACCTCACCCGCCAGTAGAAGCGTTTCGACCAGTGGCCGAAATACTGCCGCCAGCATGGCCTGAGGGCCGGTCTGGGGTAGCAGGTGGGCCGCCTTGAGCCGCTGCCCTAGGATGGTGGCGGCCTCGTTAGCGTTCTCCGCCCAGAGGGCGTTGTAGTGGCCCGCCTCCGCCCAAAGGGCAGCGCCGGGGGCCAGTGGGCCACAGCTGGGGCGGTCGGCGGTGACATGCTGGCGTGGACAGAACACCGCGTCATACCAAAGCTGCGTCTCGTGCCAATTGAGGCCGGGGAACCGGGCCAACATGCGCACTTTGGCCGCTTTGCAGCGCTGCTCATGGGTACTATCAAGGCCCCTGATGACTTGGTTCGCCCAGTCCCAGGTGTGGGTGTCGGGGTTGATCGCTAGCTCCGCGTGGTAGGCGCTGTCTTCGGCGGCTAGGGCCTCGGTAATGTGTTCCCAAGTAGCTGCCACACCCGGATCTGAGACTCCGTCGGTGATTATCTCTACCTGGTGCCCAGCGGTCTCTAGGCGATCGCTCAGGGCGTCAGCGGCATGAACCTTCTGCGCCCAGCGCCGTTGTCGCCGGGCGGCAAGATAAGCCTTGAGCGCTGAATCGTGGGGGTCTGCTGACGTCTGCCCAAACCCGCCGTAAGTCGCATAGCGAGCGGCTTCAGTGGCTAGGTCGTGGGTGATGCTCAGCCGCCCTGGGGCCTCTCCTGGTTCGGGCTGGATATAAGCCGGTACCCAAATATAGCGGGGCACCGGTGGCCGGTAGCGCCCCAGCAGCTGGGTTGCCGTATCGGTATCTAGGGAAGGACAGTACCCCCATACCGCATCAAAGTAAGCCCCTTCAGCGGTAATACCGCCTTCAATCGAGAGCCCGGTCTTGCCGCTGGGGGAGAGAATCACCAGTTGGGGCAGGTTGGCGTAGAGCCACGCCTCGGGCGTTTCAAAGAATGCTCGGTAAGCGCCACCCTCATTGGTTTGGCTATCGATCCGGTGGGTGGCGATACCTTGGCCCTTGGCCCAGCGTTCTAGCCGCCGCCCTTCTTTTTGGGAGGTGGTGACGTACAGGATGCGATCGCCCGCCTGGAGGCTGGCTAGTAGGCCAGCCCGCCAGCCCGATAGTGGGGTGGCGCGGTTTAGGGTGACGGCCCAGGGGGTGGTTGTTCGGGTGTGACGGAATCCGCGCACGATAGCCGCTCCTGAGAGGGCCTTCACCAGGTTGATAGTGTCCTGATCGAGGCCATCTTCGGCCAGTGCGATCGCCCCGCCAGTGGCCGCCCGCTGCATCAGTGCGATCGCATCCTCCCATCGGGCTGACCATTCGCCTCCCAAAGTGCCGCCCTCTGCTGCGTCGGTGAGCACCTGGGCCGCTTCATCGATGACCAGTAGCAGCGGGCGATCGCCGGGAATCAGGTTCAGGACTCGGTGGGCACTGTTGAGACAGGCGACTACGCCTCCCCGGTGGCTAATGTCGGCTTCTAGCGCCTGGCGGCTGGTGGCGTCGGTGCCGTAGTCGTGGAGGTGGGGCAGCCCCCAGTCTTGAGCGGTCTGCTGGCCCAAGGCGTTTAAGGGAGAGAGAACGACGGTGACCCCGTCGGCCTGAGCCCAGGGCCGAACCCAGTCGCGCCCGATGCGATAGGTTTTGCCACTGCCCATATTGGCGGCCACCCAGTGAATCGCGCCGTGGCTCAGGGGCGGCAGCGAGGGCAGATATTCGCCAGTGGTTTCGCGCTGGGCTGTGGGTGCCGGGGCGGCCAGGATAGATCGGGCCTTAGCCACGGTGGCCACCCGTCGGTATGCCTTCAGGGTGAGCGCTCGGGCGAGCGCCTGGTCGAGCCATGCCCGTCGCTGTTCCGGTGGCAGCCCCACCAGCACGTCGTCGAGGCCTTTCCCGGTCGCCCCATCCCACACCACAAACCGGGGGATCCCGCCCGCCTGCTCAATGGCGGTGGCCAGCAGCTGGGCCTGCTTGGCGACCTCTGCCCGCGTGCGCAGCGTGTCGTCTTGGTCGAAGGCGATCGCAATGGTACGACCCCGGGCGATTGCCGCCAACTCTGGCCACAGATCGCGGCGGCCTTTGGGATGCCATTGGGTGATACCCCGCAGGGCCACGGCAGGGAGGCCCTGCTCCACTGCCGCCAGCGCCTTTTTAAGGCCTTCGCCCCAAAGCACGGGGCAATCGTCTGCCAATATCGCCGCCCAGCCCCCAGCTAGCCGTGGGGTGATATCAGGCAGCAGTGGCCGAGCCTCTGACCCGGGCGGGGTTTCGTATTTCACCAACCGAGCGCGCTCTGCATCGTGGCGGGGTTCTGCTGGCTTCAGGTAGGGCACAGCCCCGGGGCTGTCGTCGAGGGATACCCCGTAGGCCACCCAGCCCCCAGCTTCTAAAAACTGGTAGCGCTGCAGTAGGGCCGCGGTGCCGGTAGTAGCGTAGGACTGCACCCGTTGCCGTTGGGCAATGGTGGCCTCTAAAAACTCCGCTACCGCCTGGGGGCCCTCGACCCAGCGAGCGTTGGCCTGGGCCAGCTTTGGGCTAATGGCGCTAGCGACAAACTCATCTAACCAGGTGTTGGGCTTCACAGGGCCACCTCCCCAGCCTGGGCAGCAACAGAACCCTCAATGTCGGCGTTGGCTGGGTGACCTAGGACCTCGACTTGGGGCGACGGTGGGCTGAAGTAAAACGGGAAATAATCGGAGCGGGACCAATGAATAATAAACATTGTTTACGATGCGGGGGTTGAGTCCGCACCAGCCCGAGCAGTTGTTCACTGTTCTCCCTCTGTCGCCAGCCAGTGCAGGAAGAACTAATAAAGCCCCCACTCCCGGCTATGCGAGGATTGGGGGCTTTTTCTAGGCATAGGAAGGTGAGCAACGGCCCGAGGCGATGCGGGTCTACAGTTTTTTGGGGTAAAAGGATTGCCGGTGGCCTGGCTCGAAGGGCGGATACACGCCCCCAACCGGGCCTCTAGGGTAGGGCGGTGCGACAGGTTAGGAGTTTGCAAAGCTTTGATCGCCATCTCAGAGCCAAAAAGGTAACAGAACAGGTGTCCCCCTAGACAAGGAGATCTAGGGCGATTACAATGGCGAGAGATTTAAAACAAAAAATACCCTCTCACGTCTCTCGGCGTGTTTGGCTTACAGGCAAGGCGATAGCAACTTTCTTGGCGGGAAGGCTATCGTTTTTGCTTTTAAAGGGTTTGTTACAAACGGTTACACAGGTCATCACCTCCTTGGCGACTAAGTTTACAGGATCTATCTCTGGGATAGGGTGTTGGTCATTCTTTTTCCCCCGGTAGATCCTACGGTTCAACGCCTAGATCTCGTAATTGCTGCTCTAGCCGGGCCTCTCGCTCTATTCTGAGGTCTGGTTCTGCCAGGGCATCAACGGCTGCCGATAGCGCCGCCTCAGTTTGCTGTAGCCGCTGGGTAAGCAGGGCATTGCGATCGCCCTCGCTGCGCTCCACACCAAAGGCAGCATCAAAGCGGCGTTCTAGAGATTCCTCTAGCAGGGCATCCACCAGGGCAAAAGCTTGTTTATTCCCTCGGAAGGACTGCCACAGCCAGTATTTACTAACAATGTTGAGCGGGATAGCTTGAATGCGAGTTTGCCCCCTGGCTTGCTCAGGGGCCGATTCTACTTCCACTTCAGAAACCGAATCCGTATAACCTTTACCTAGCAAGCGTGCCGCCGCCTTTGAGCGTAAAAAATCGAAAGCGTTTCTGGCTGTTAAGCCCACGGAGTCAGCTGCGCCGCTGATGCTCATCCGGTAACTACCATCGGGCATCTGAAACCCATCAACCGACAGTGGGCCGATCGCAACCGTGGCGCGTTTAGCTTTGTCGCTGGTAATCATCCTGCCACCCGTTGCCACAGGCGGGCAATCTCCGCCAGCAGCACCTGAATGTTTTGGGTGAATGCCCGGTGCTCGGTAGCGTTGGCCTGGGACTCTAGCTGCCACTGCTCGCGGGCCGCTCGCATCTCTGCGCGGTCGGTCCTGGCTTCGGCTAGAAACACCTCAAAGCGCTGGTCGGACTCTGCCTTATACTGTTCAGCCCTCTGCGCGGCTTCCTGCTGTTGCTGCCCCAGGTCGGCAATCATCTGCACGGTATCGGCAATAGATGCCTCTAGCTGAGTCTGGTTGCGCTGGTCGCCCTCGTCAATGCGCCCGCCCCAGGCTTCGATGGCACGGGCGTTGGATGCGGCGATCTGCTCAGTGCGTTCTAGGTTGGCCTCAGTGCGGGCCTGTGACTCTGCCACGGTGGCCAGGATGGCCTCGACACGGTCTAGGCGATCGCTGCTATAGGTCATGCCTTACCTCCCTGTTCAGAATCCATCTTGTCTCTAATGGCACGCTCCACCAGGAAGGCTGCCAGCGTGGTCGGCTTGTTGCCTTCCTTTGCGGCCCAATCCTCTAAATATTCTGCAAGCCCATCGGGCAACGAGATATAAAAACGTTTTGCCACTATTTTGTTCGTCACTTCATGGCTCCAATATTAAGGGCTGCTGACTGATTAGTAACTCTCAAAAGATAAGATGACTGAATAGTAACACATCAGTCATCTGAATGTTATCTTTCAGTCAAGGAGCAAAACGGCATAGGTACAGGGCTGGGCCTAGTTGGCTCACCGTTTGCCGTGCCATGACGCGCCTACCCCGTACCCACAAAGGTTCAGAGGATTTTTAGCCATGACCGAACTCGTCAGCCTTCACTCGTTCTGCAAAGAGAACGGCAACCTACCCAAAACCAGCGTGCGCCGGTGGCTCAATGACCACGGCTACAGCACCAGCAACGGACTCAGCCCCGCAGCTGCAGAGGCCGCGATCGCGCAGTTCTGCCCCGCTGCTGCACCCACCGTGCTCGCCGCCAGTGACCTGTCTATTCATACCGGCAACCACTGCACTGCCCTTGATGTGCCTGGTTTTGAGGGCCTGACCATTGACCTAGGCCAATTCCGTGACAGTAGCGCCCTGGTGATTGATGACCCCTTGGCCGCTGCCGAGCAGTTCCTGCAGACTGCCGATCTAATTCAGGGGGCGCTGGCTAGCGACATTGCCGACCGTGAGCAGCGCCTAGCTCGCACCAAACAAGCCCAGGCCAAGGTTGCAGCCAAGGCCCAACAGCTAGCCCTAGAGCAGCGCCTCTACTGCCTGCAAACGGCCCAGCTCGACACCGCTACTACTGAGCAAACGACCGCACTGGCCGAGGCCCTGGCGCAGCTACAAAGCCTGGGAAAGCCCGCCGAGCCCGATACCGCTGCTGCTGGTTAGGGGTTTTATCCCTGATAACCGCCGTTTTCATCCTGTTAACGCCGTAACTCTGGTCATAACGCCATGGAAGCCAAATTCACTCCCCCTGCCGTCCCCCTCGAATACCGTCGCGAGGTCGTTGGCGGTGCATCACCGATCCAAAACATCTACCTAACCCCCGTTCCCTGGTGGCAAACCCGTCGTTACTGGGCGGCCGGTGGCATCGCGGTGGCGGCCCTCTCTGGCATTGCCTTCGCGTTTGCTCAGTCAGGCCGTACCGGGGACGAGGGCACCTACCAGAGTGAACTGCCCGCCCCTAACTACCAGAACGTTTTGGCGGCGGCTCAAGACCGGCTCTCGGGCAACTACGAAGACAGCCGCCTGGTACTGGCCGACGTGAACCGTGCGGTGCTCAATAACGAGGCCTAACGCTACCGCCAGCAGGCGGAACAAGCGGTGCTGAAGCCCACCGACCCCTGTTACCAGCAGCAGATCATTTGCCCCCTCAACCGCTATCAGCGCGATGCCCAGGTGATGTTAGATGCCGCTAAGGGCGATCGCGATTGGCGACAGGCCCAGGCGGCGCTGCCCCAAGACCCACCGACCAACCTGGCAGTGGTGGCGATTGAGAATCTAGTGCAGTACCACGACCGGCAACACTCTTTGTCTGAAGAGGTGCAGGCCCATGAAGTTAGAGACTAATTACTTGCTCTATGGCTCCATTGGAGCCGCTGCCCTGGGGCTGTTCTGTGGCCTGCAACGGCCTGCCAGCAACCTTACTCCCGCTGACCTGGAGGCCTTCGCCAATGGGGCTCAGATTCGCTACGAGAAAACCTATCCGTATCTGCCTGCTGCTCTCGTGTTTGGGCTGGCGTCAGTGGGCTGCGGGGTGGCTTGGGCGCTGGGGGGAGAGCAGCCTAAGGTGGCGATCACAGGCCCCCAGTTCGCGCCAGAACCGCAGAGTTGGAATGGGCAGGTGCCTTTTGCCGGGGCAACCGAGTCTTTCCGAGTGGGCAATCCTGCCGCCATTCTCGCTGCTCGTATGCGCCCTACCTTAATTTCGGCTAACCCACGGGTCGGCAAGGGGCTCACGGTGGCCCATGCCTACCGGCAGGCCCAGGTGAAACAGGGCGCGGTGGTGTGGGTGATTCAGCCCAAGTACCACCCTAAGGAGCACGGCTACTGGGAGCAGGCCGACAACGTGCTGGGGTTCATGGCTGACTCGCTAGAGAGTAAAGAGGACATCGACGACATCTGTGAGCAGATGCAGAAATTCATCTTTGCCTGGCGGCAGCTGCCCCAGCGGCCCAAGGTGCTGATCATCGACGAGCTGGCGATGATGAAGACCGCCTTTAAGGCCTGGTATGACGGGTTCCTCAAGTCGCAGCTCACGATGGAGTTGTCGTCAGGGGAGACGGATGACCGGGCGTTGTGGGCGATTACTCAGTCGTCGCTGGTGGGCGATATCGGGGTCAGCGGTGGCATGAGAGCCACGTTTGACTTGCTCACCATTCAGACCCCCAGCAGCCAGAGCCATCTAGAGAGCCTGCGAAAGTCTGATACCAGCATTCCCCCGATTGAGGATGAGGTGATTTTTGAGCGATCGTTCTCGCCCAAGCAGGCTGTTTTCTACCACTCAGAAATCAAGGAATGGCTGCCGATGGTGGCCTATGAGGTGCCCGAACTAAGTTCGGCCTCGGTAACCGGTGGCATAACTCGTGGTAACCACGGCACAGCAGCGCATACAGCCGAATCGGTTACAAACCGAACCGAGTTTCAAAAGGCCTCCCAGGGGCCAAATCTGCCCCTGATCATCGCCGTAACCAACGCCCTGGCCCAAGGGATGTCCCGCTCCAAGGTGATCAAGGAGGTGCTGGGCTACCAGGGGCACAAGTACCAGGAGGGCTGTGACTTATTCGACCGCATCAAATCCATCATTGAGGAAAATTCCTAATGGCTAGCTCCAAGAACAATCAACTCGCTAACAGCAACAATGGCCCTGAGATCATTGACGGGCAAATCATCGATATTACGCCTCAGCTGTCATCTCCAGGCCGGGGCAGCGGCGTCCAGCTCGCGCCGCGCAATACCATGCGCTCTAATGTGCAGGATGGCGGCTGGTTCGATGCCACCAGCGGCAAGCGCAAGCCGATCTTTGTCATCACGCCCACTACCGACCCCTGGAGCATTTTTCCGGTGATTCGCAGCGGCCTCAGCTGCTTGCGGAACCACCCGCTACAGACGATGGGTGGAGCCTTCATCAGCGTGTGGGGCGGGCTATTTGTGCTCTCGGCGGGGCTGAATGTGCTGCAAGGTTCGGCGGTCAAAGCCGGGGGCGATATCTGGAATCCGGTGGTGGCGGGGACTAACTTCGGGGCGATGTTGGTGGTGCCCACCCAGAGCATCGCAGGCAGCGCTCACAAGGTGTTGACCGGAGAAGAGCAGGTGGGGCAGCCGATTGAAACGCGTCCTTACACTCGCGCGGTGAAGGTTGGGGAGTAGCAATGCTGTTCTGGCGAATCAGAACTCGGTATTGGCTGGCCCTGGCGGCGTTGTACGTCGGGGCTGCGTTTTTAGACCTGAAGCAGCCGGGCCGGGGGCAGTTCTACAACCCGGTTTATGGGGTGAGGTCTTGGATCAACACCCATCAGCCTGCGGCGTGGCAGTTGGTGAATCGTCTGTCTGGCGAGGATGCCCGACTGCAAGCCTGCGTGGCGGTGGCCCCTGACCCAGTTGCCCTCGATGCCACCAAGGCGGAGTTGCGCAAAGCATTGGTGGGGGAATCGGAGGCGATCGCTCTGGAGTGGTTGGGGCAGCCCGCCTGCGCCCTGGGTAACGGGGTCTACCGGTGGGCCTTAGACAACGGCCTGGCTCTCGATGTGACGGTGACAGATGGGGAGGTGACCCACAGTGAACTCAACCGTTAAGGACATCAAGCCCCACTGGTCGGAGCTGCCGCCCACCTGGCGCTACGTCATCGGTACGGCGATGCAGGCGGGCGAACTGGTACTCAAGCTGGGCTGTGTGGGGGCGATCGCTGCTTCCATCTGGGTGATGGTCGATCAGGAGACCAACGAGACTTGGGGGGCGAGGTTTAGGAAAGTCAGCGCTGTGGCGGAGGCGGTGGCGGGGTTCTACGACGATGACTTCAAGACCCTAATCAGTAAGGGCGATGTGATTGCGGGCTACACCGTCAACTCGGGCTTTGGCTTGCGGATGCACCCGATCCACCAGGAGATGCGGATGCACTCGGGTATTGACCTGCCGACGCTTGAGGGGGTGCAGGTTCATGCGATTGGCTACGCGGGCGCTCGGGTGTCAGTGCGCTGCTGGAGTGACCCGAAGGGCTATGGCACCGTGGCGGATATGACCAGTTCGGCGTTCCCTGAGATCACCTTTAGGGCAGCTCACCTGTCCCACTGCCAGGGGGGTGAGCATCGGGCCGGGGCGGTGGTGGCGAAGACGGGCAACACGGGCGGCAGCACGGGCGCTCACCTGCACTGGGAGCAACTACAAGGGGGCGTGGCCCAGGCTCCGCAGAAGGGCTATCTGGTCTGGGCGTTGAATGGCCGCAAGCCGAATGAGCGGTTGGGGGATACGATCGCGCTCTACCAGGCGATCATTGCTAAGGAGTCGGGCGGTGACCACACTGCCGTCAACCCTGACACGGGGGCGCTGGGCCTAGGACAGGTGATGCCGCAGAATCTCAACTGCTCCTGGGACGGCCAGCCGAAGAGCAACTGCGGCTGGGATTACGAGGTGCTGGGCCGCGATGTGTCACCCCA
Source organism: Phormidesmidales cyanobacterium (assembly GCA_038256265.1). Classification (GTDB taxonomy): domain Bacteria; phylum Cyanobacteriota; class Cyanobacteriia; order Phormidesmidales; family Phormidesmidaceae; genus Nodosilinea. Next base: position 12,654 of record JBBSKN010000069.1, on the reverse strand, counting down.
GGAGTTTTTGCAGAACCCTGAGATGCAGCAGCAGATCGTGGGGGTCAAGCTGGAGAGTGCTCTACAGCGGCAAATCCAGGCGGGCCACGATATGAACATGGCGGTGAAGCGGGTGGCGGCGGAGTGGTACTCGGGCAATCCTGAGCTGGTTCACGATACTCGGCCGCAGGCGGGCTATGAGTCCATCAAGAGCTATGCCGACAGTGCGGCGGAAAAGTTTCACCACCTGAGGCAGGAGAACCTAGAGAAGTAGGCCCCCATTGCGATCCGCCTAAGTTGCCCCAAACAAAACCCCCACGGCCAGCGGTGCCGGTGGGGGTTAGTTCTCAGGTGTATCTACGATTCAGGACTCCGGCCCGCTGCCTACCTAGAGTGCCCTCATCGGTGGGGGCAGTAGAGAAAGTAATGGAGTTTCACAATTTTCCCTAAAGGGCATTTACCAAGGACCGGAGCTGCTGTGGCGAAGGGCGATCGCTGTGGCGGGAGCCATTAATCACGGCGCGCGACTCTGTGGCCATCTGCTCCAGCAGACTGGCCTGGGCCAGATCTCCCTGGCGGCGATAGAGTGCGGCGGCCTGTTCAAAGTCGCTGACGGCGGCCTGTCGGTTGCCGGCCAATACCTGAGCATGGGCGCGGCTGCGAAAAGCTGCGGCACTGTTTGGATCGAGCTGAAGCGCCTGGTTAAAGCGAGGAACCGCCTCTCCGTGCCGTTCTGCTTGGCTCAGCTCCCGCCCCTGCTGGTAGGCCTGAGCCCCTGAAGAATGGCCGCCGGAGCGATCGCGCTGACAAAGTCGAGTAAGGTCAACCATTTCCCCAGACGAGAAAATCGCAAAACAGAACGGTTCATCCTGGGCCATCGCGATCGCCGGACAGGCGATCAGCCCAGCTATTACGAGGGAGAGTCGAAGCGCTAAATGAACCATGTCTGTCCCCGCTGTGCCTAGCGATTTCCTCTAACTCAGTTAAGGATTGCGATGGAAAAAGAGCCCTACTGTTTACGACTTCCTAAGCTCGCTGCGCCCCTGGCTGACCGTCTTCCACCACAAAGGCAGCCAGTGTGCTCACGGGTGCATCGGGATCCAGAATCGATGAAACCACTCGGTAATCGCTCTGCCAGCGATCGCCCGTCAGGCGACAGCGAACATAGCCACGGAACGCCCCATCAAAAAACTTGGTGTGAGGATTAGCCGGTAAGGCCGCCGTCACTGGCGCAATAAACTGAGCCGGAAAGTCAGATGAAATCGAGGTGCCCACGAACTCCGTGCCCACGGTCGCCGAACTGGGGTTGTTGAAATCTGCCTTCAAGTCGTGAACCCAGCTGGAGTGAATATCGCCAGTAATCACCACTGGGTTAGACGGCTGGCGCTGCTGGAGGAAATCCAGCAGCCGATTGCGGGCGGCTACGTACCCGTCCCACTGATCGAGGTTGAATAAATCACTATCAGGCTGGGGATCGAAATCGTACTGGGCTACCATCGTCTGCTGGGCAATGATGTTCCAGCGGGAACCAGATCGAGAGAGCCCGTCGAAGAGCCACTGCTCTTGCTTGCTGCCGGTCATCGTAGCGTTAGGGGCCAGGGCCTCGGGACAGCGCGGCCCCAAGCCGTCGCCACAGGGCTGATCGCTCCGGTACTGGCGCGTATCGAGAACGTTGATTTCAGCCAGGTTGCCAAAGGTTAAGCGGCGATAGATCTGCATATCGGGGCCGCTGGGGGTGGCGAAACTCCGCAGGGGCATGTGCTCGTAGTAAGCCCGATAGGCCGCTGCCCGCCGCTGTAAGAATGCCTGCTGACTCTGGTCGTCTTCGGGCACGTCATCAGCGTAGTTATTGTCCACCTCGTGGTCATCCCAGGTGACAATCCAGGGAAAAGCGGCGTGAGCAGCCTGCAGGTTGGGATCGGTGCGGTATAGCGCATAGCGATTGCGATAGTCCGTCAGGCTCACGATCTCGGGGCCGTTGTGCTGCCGAGGCCCATCCGGATTTCGACCGTACTCGTAAATGTAGTCGCCCAGGTGCACAACGAAGTCGAGGTCTTCTTCGGCCATGTGACGAAAGGCTGGATAGAAGCCGTTCTGCCAGTCCTGACAGGAGGCAAAGGCAAACTTGAGCTGGTCAATGGGTCTGCCCAGGGCGGGGGCGGTGCGAGTCCGACCGATGGGGCTGTACTGATTGGCAACTTTGAACTGGTACCAATAGGGCCGTCCAGGCTGCAAGCCGCCCACGATTACCCGTACAGAATGGGCCAGCTCTGACGTAGCAATGGCCGTACCCCTGCGCACCACTCGCCGCATGTTTTCATCCGTGGCCACCTGCCACTGGATAGGTACGTTGACCAAAGGCATACCGCCGCCGTTGAGCGGATCGGGTGCCAGCCGAGTCCAAAGCACCACGCTATCTGGCAGCGGGTCGCCCGATGCCACCCCGAGGCCGAAGGGATAGGCAGAAAACCGAGACTGGGCCACCACTGGCCGAGACTGGGCGGCGATCGCCAGCCCAGCCATTGCTCCAGCCCCCATCAAAAAGCTGCGCCGTTTTGTCCGGGTTGACAACCGATAATCCATGGTGATGCCCCAACTACTAGAATCGTTAAACCTGACGTTTACCCTCGCCTCGGTGCCGTCGGCAGGAAGCCAGCACCAAGGCCTCGAAGGGTACAATGCTACAAGAATGCCAGCCTGGTATTAATAGCGCGTCAAGGCAGTGTTAAATCTCTCGTCACCTTCGGTAATTGCTTGGATTGGCAATACCGTTGTGATCGCCTTTCAGGGCCGGTCTAGCTCTGCGGCAATAGACATACGCAGTGCAGATGCTTACGATCTGCAATAGCACCTCTAAAATTCACGCCCAATGCCCCCAACCCTGAATGAACCCCTTTCCCTCGAAATTTTTGAACAAATCAAAAGCAAAGCAGGCGCTCCCTTTGACAACACCCATCGAGCTGTGCTGACACTGACTGGAGCGACCTACGTCCAAGGGTTTGTGGTTTTAAGTAACGGGCAGTATGAGCCTATCGAACACGCCTGGATTGAACTGGGTGAAGATATTATCGACCCGACGCTACCGCATATAAATAAGGCCCGGCAAGAAATCTACTACTTTCCCGCCCAAAGCCTCAGCATCAAGGCATTAAAAGCCTCTATTGAAGAGGCCCAGGAAGATTACCCAGACGATCCTCCGCTGCCGATTTACGGTGCTCCGCCCTACGAGTATTACGGTGACGTGATGCTAGGGGGAAAAGACTACGTGAATGCTTATCAAGCAGCCGAATTAAAGAGCAGAGAACTCAAGGTAGCTAGAGCAGAACGCAAACAAAAAGAATAGATCATGCCAAAAGCGCTAATAAGCCTCGTTTAATCCTAATAGCGACATCAACACCCTCTCAAAGCAAAAACCCCCACGGGCCAGTAGTGCCGGTGGGGGTTTAGTTCTCAGGTACACCTACGTATGAGCAAACAAGCATGGCTGGTAGCGGATCCAAAGTTTCAATCTATGCCGCATTGGGAGCCAACATCGCCATTGGCATTGCCAAATTTGTCGGTGCTGCCATCAGCGGCAGCTCGGCCATGTTGTCAGAGGGCATCCACTCGGTGGTCGATTCTGTTAACGAGCTGCTGCTACTCTATGGCCTCAAGCAAAGCGAAGCGCCACCAAGCGAGCAATTTCCCCTAGGTCGCGGGCAAGAACTGTATTTTTGGTCGCTGATGGTCGCGGTGCTGATTTTTGCCCTGGGGGGTGGCGTGTCGATGTATGAGGGGTGGCACAGCTTTCAACACCCTGAGATCGGCAGCCATGCCTTAGTCAGCTATATCGTACTGGCCACCGCTGCCGTGTTTGAAAGCTTAGCCCTAACCGTGTCTATCCGGGAGTTTAACAAAAACTATCCCCGCAAAGCTGAGGTGAGTTTGTGGCAGGCCATTCGCGACAGTAAAGATCCCAGCTCATTTATTGTCATTGTGGAAGATGCTGCTGCGCTGGTTGGCCTGTCGATTGCCTTTGCCGGAATTGTGCTTACCCAGGTGTTCAACGATGCTGTCTATGACGGCGTTGCTTCCATCTTGATTGGGCTATTGCTCACCGTCGTCGCCATTTTGTTAGTGATCGAAACCAAGAGCCTACTGATGGGGGAAAGCGCCTCTGTAGCGGTGCGAGACAGCATCAAAACCCTGGTCAAGGCTGACCAGGCCGTCTCTGACATGGGGCCACCGATTACCCTGCACCTCGGCCCTCGGGATATCATGCTGGCGATGAATATTGAATTTTGCGATCATCTTTCTGCCGATGAGATTGAAGCGGCGGTACGCCGTATCGAGCAGAGCATTCGCACCACCCATCAAGACGTGAACCGCATCTTTATTGAAGCGGCCTCCATAGACGGATCTGACTAAAAGAACACCGCTGCAAAGCAATGTGCAAGGATGGGCGAGTGAAGTGGCTTTCAGAACAGCCCCAGGTTAGCTCAGCGCGTGGTTTCGTCAGCGATCGCGCTAATAAGCCCTAAAGTAGCGAAGCTGCGATTTGGGGCGATTAGTTCCTCCTTCTTGTCCCTTCTAAGGCATAGCCATGGCAGCGCTGTCTAATCGCAACGAGTACGTTGTCGGAGTGATGACGATGGAGGTAGAGGGCAAGAACTCCGAGTGTTTCCACCGCCATGTGGCTCAGGCCGTCGACGCCTTTAAGCATGCCCTCACCAGTGCACTCGGGGTGCGCGTGGCGCTGCTCACCTTCGAAGGACCACACCTGACGCCGACGGGGGGTGCCTACGCCCCGCTCGACTTCCTCCAGATCGGCATGGCCGAAAAGCTCGAGCGCGACGTACATTTCCTGCTGATTGTCACCGAGGTAGACCTCACCGCCAAGACGTTATCCTACACGGTGGCGCTGCCAAGCCAACTCACCAACGTCGGCATTGTCTCGACCAAACGGCTCGACCCCAATTTTTGGGGTGATAACGAGGATGCGGCGCTCACCGTCAGGCGTTTAGCAACGCTGCTGCTGCACACCTTCGGCCACCTGCTCAATCTCTCCCACGCTAGAGACCCGCACAATGTGATGTACAACTTCGCGGGCGTCGATGACCTCGCTGCGATGACGCACCTAACTAAGACCCAGCGCGAGCGAATGCGACAGGTGCTGCCCTCCGAGGCCCATGAGCGGACTAGCCGCCATCAGCACTGGCGCTTCATCCTGCGTACGCTCGCACGCGACTGGCGCAGCATTGCCCGTGCCGTAGCGCGCGCTAACCCGTTCCGTCTCGTCACGCGCCTGCCGACGATGATCACGGCGGCGCTCTCGGTGATTATTGTTTTATTTTTTAGCTCGGAAATCTGGGATGTGGGCAGCACAGTCGAGTTGTACCAGCTGGCGCTATTCTCAGCGGTGGCCGTGCTGGCAGCTACGGCGGCACTCTACCGGACGTTTGCCTTCAGTGGGGTACTCGGTCGAGGCCGCGTGCTGGCTGAGTCGACTATTGTCACTAGCGTCGCGACGGGGCTGAGCCTATTTTTGACGATGCTGCTGCTCTTCGCGGTATTTATGGGGATGACGTATCTCGGTACTGTCACTATCTTTCCGCGTAAACTCATGGAGACATGGCCAACGGTGGATCCGGCGGTGCGAACGCTCGACCATGTGAAAGTAAGCTTGTTTGTCGCTGCGCTCGGTGTACTAGCGGGCTCGCTCGGTGGGCGTGCCGACAGCCAAGACCTTGTGCGCGGCGTCCTCTTTGTGGATGAGGAGACTTGACCCCAAAGGCACTTCTACTCTCAGATGTGTCCAACGCGGCGTTGGACAATGACCCTCCAGCTCTGCATCGGTCTAATACTAAATCCTCCTTGGCTACCCCCGATTCAGCCGGGCAAACAACCTTTTGCCCCTACGGTTCGGCTTTTTGGGAATCGGGTTTATGTGACTCGGATTTGGTATAACTCTGGCCAGCCTGGTCAAAGGGGCGATCGCGACCCTAAAGAATACAGCCGCCCGTCTAGGGTACGGGGGCGCTCAGACTGCGATCAGGAACCCGGCGCCTACCCTCAAGACCTTCGCCTAGATTGACGGAGGCATTGCCAACCCAGACGAGGTTTAACTATTACCCACAAAGTACCCTTGCGGGTAATACTCAATAGATTTTATGGTGACTATTCTAAGGGTATTGAATACCTAAGGAATTTGTCTTATGCCAACAAACTCAATGCTTGAACTGGCTCAGCGACAGCCAGGTATGTTCAACATTAAGCCCATGATGAGCGAAGAATCTTCGGTTGAGGAGCTGGATGGGGAGCTAAGAAAAATTGTTGAAGACGTTGTCGATGCCGCAAAATATTCTTTGACCGCAGTGGCAGCAGAGGCCAATGCCCAGGTGCGTCCAGATACGCTTGAAGCTGACTTCCAAGTAGCGTTGAAATCAGTCAGTTCAGAGCTGCGAACTAAGGCCCAAGGCCAAGCCGTAGAGCTAATGAAAGCGACCCCGGCGGTACGAAAAGCTGTATTTGGCCGCTATGGCGAACTGCCGGCCCAAGCGGTTCTCAATGAAGGATTCTCGCGTCTACGCGATGGGCTTCCCCCTTTGCAAATCAACCAAAAGCTGCTAGGGATTTCCACGGCACAAATTCAGGTGCCGGTGTCTAATATCCAAATTACAGATCGGGGATTATTGATTCCCCAAGCCAATCTGCCGACCAACTTTAGAGACTTTGAAAGCGCGGTCTCCACTTCTGACCGAATTGCACAAGAATCGAGTATTTTTGATGCAGATCGGTTTAGTCAGATTTGGGGTGAAGCCTATGAAAATGATGTGTTTAGCATGGCTGATGGCCCCGATGACGACTTTGAAGGTCAGTCCACGACAGATAAGCTCTCCCTCTATATTCGCACCATCAAATGTGAAGACGAAACCAACCCAGAATGGTTTGGGGATGATGAAATTGCCCTAGCGGGTCTTTCAACCGATGAAGATGGCGATGCCAAGAAAATTGGGGAGCGCTTTATTGGGGGCGGCTTTAAAGATGGCAAGGAGAAAACGTACTCGAACTGGCAATATCACTGGTTTAGTATGCGGGAGGGCAAATACTGGCCTAAGCGCTACGGCATCACCTTCGTCTTATCGGAAAAAGACAATGGCGGTCTGTCTACCTTCTTGAATAACCTGTGGCTAAAGGTGCGCGATGCGGTGAAGTCTGCCATTGAGAAAGCTCTAGAGGCAGGCGGAGCTGCGGTGGGAGGAATCTTCGGTTCCGCTCAAATCGGTGCCATGATTGGCAAGGCTATTGGTAAAGCGGTGGCCTGGGCGGTGGATAAGCTGGTGGGATGGCTGATCAACCTGTTCAAGGACGATATCTTCCGACCCTATACCGCTTGGGTGACGGTACCCTCCTTTGGGGCGCGCTGGAACTATGCCAACGGCACTTGGGGTAACCCCTGGTCACCGCTGCGTACTGTGCGGTTCCACGGCTTTGGGGGACGCTATCGCCTCGATTACCAATGGCGCATCTATGCCTAGAGGCGCGGCGGGCAATCGGCGGTGTCGTTACTCGACACCGTGACCCATCGATATAGAACCGTTGATAAGTCCCTGGTTGAGTTGCTCAACAGGCACAAAGCCAGGGGCTAACCTTCTTTAGATGGAGAAACGCTGCTATGACGATCGCCTTGGATAGTCTAGCCTCTGAGTCAGGCGCTTGCTCCCGAGAAGATCAGGAGCATAGTCCCCTAAAAACGGCCCTAGCTAGCTTTGGCCAGGGCAACCCAAACCCCAAGCTACTGCGTTGGTCGCCTGGCCTAGGGCAGCACACCGGGGCGGGAGTGCGGGTGGCCCTGTTGGATAGTGGCTTAGATTGGCAGCAGCCCCAGTTTAAGAAAGCTACCATCATCGCAAAGGACTGGACGGGGCGAGGTTCCTTGGCCGATGGCACGGGCCACGGTACCCAGATGGCAGCTCTGCTGGTGGGTACAACGGGGCTGATTCCGGCGGCAACCCTGCTATTTGGCAAGGTGCTAGCGACCGCTTCGACCCGCCGAGAACAGGCCCTGGCCCAGGGCATTCGGTGGGCGGTGCAGCAGCGGGCAGATATTTTAGCCTTGCCCCTGGGGCGTACCCGGTCTTCGCGGGTAGTGCAGCAGGAAGTGCGCTGGGCTATCCAGGCGGGGGTGCAAATTTTGGCGGCGGCGGGTAATTACGACCCAGATCGGGTGCTGTTTCCGGCCTGCTTGCCAGGGGTGATGGCGGTGACGGGGGCCGATGGCGAGGGCAGGGTGCTGCCGGGGTGTGCCCAGGGGGCGGCGGTAGATGCCATTACCCTTGGCCAAATTCCTGCGTTTTACCCCTACCTCGCCCCAAATCCATCTGCACAGATAGTCGGGTCGTCTCCCGCTACGGTGATTGCGGCGGCCCTGGCAGCCCTAGCCTATGAAGCAAACCCATCCCCTGGATCAGATTCATCATCGGTGGAAGCTGGCGTTACCTCTGATCTTGCAATTTAGACCACCACTGAAGCAGCCCCTCAACGTAATTGTCTTGGAGTGTAACCCTATGGCTGAGCTTTCCCTAGCCACGCGGCTGAGTATTGTGCTGGGGGTAGCCCCGGCCATCGCCCAGCACATTGCTACTCGGCAGGCCACCTTTGCTGACCTGCAAGCGGCCCAGTCGGGCAGTCGGTTTGAGATGGATCGGGTGCTGGGCTTTTTTCTCCAGCCAGATCGGGTGCTTACGGAGCGCCTTAACCCCAACACCCTTACTCCAGATCAAATTCAGCGATGGCCAGGGCTTTCCCCCAGTCAGGCCCAGGCACTGTACGATGGTCGCCCCTTCTTTTCTCTAGATGAGGTTGAGCAGGCCACCCAGCAACCTAAGGCCCTGCTAGTAGAACTATTAGCGCTGCCGATCTATCGCTGGAGCGATAAGCCACGGGGAACCCACAGCTCGGTGAGCCCGGTGCCGGGGATCTATACAGCGATCGCCGAGTCTGACCAGTTTGAGGCAGTGACCTTTAATTCGCAATCAGAGTTTGAGGCGGCCTCGCTGCCGATGCCGACCCAGCGGGTAGTGGTGCTGCAATCCCAAGATCGCGGCACAGTGGCAAACCCCCAGAATCTCAAGCGGGCGCTGACGGGACGCATTTGCCCAGCCGTGCGCGATGCCAGCGGTGCCGTTCGCTACCTAGTGCCCCTGAGTTTAGATCTGTGGTTTGACCCAGAGACCTCTCAGACTAGAATCGACGCCATTTTAGCCGCTTTGAATGTACAGGCGCAGGAGCGCACTGACGAGATGCGAGCGATGGGGTATGTGCGGGTGATGATTCCGGGCTGTCCTGTGGATACAGACCCTTTGCGGGCTAGCCTAGACCTCGTTGCTCGGGCCGAACAGTACGACGAGGTTGTGTTTGCCGAGCCAGAACAAATTGGCCTAGACGACTTTGGCCCCTCGCCTCCGGTCTATCGCCCCGCCACCGATAGCGATTTTGAAACGGCGGGGCACACCTGGAACTACGACGCCATTCAGTTGGCGGCGGCCCACCGGATCACCACGGGCTCTCCCCATGTCACCATTTTTGTGATTGATGGCGGCATTGACACCACCCATCCGGCACTGCGGTCGGCGCTGCGCCCTGACTGGCCCAGGGTGGATTTAAACTTTACCCTAGAGGATCCGGCCAGTGCCCTGTCGCCCCATGAAATTGACTTGGCCCATGGAACCCAGGTCACTAGCATTATTGCCGCTCCAGGGATAACGACTGGAGCGATCCAGGGGGTTGCGCCTGGCTGCGCTGTGCTGCCCATTAAAATTTCAGGAACTATGGGCTATGGCCTGCGAGCGGCGGCGATTCGCCAGGCGGTACGACTGCTTCAGCCCGGCCATCGTGGCATCATCAACCTCAGTTGGCGCACCCAGGGCGAGCATATCGGCATTCGCGAAGCGCTGCTAGAGGCCGACCGCCAGGGGTTTGCCATCGTTGCTTCGGCCGGCAACTACGGCCCCTGGGATCGTCAACAGGCCGATGCCCTCCACTATCCCTCCGGCTATGCCCATCGCTATCCTCACCTGCAATCCCTCTGTGCGGTGGGGGCTACTACCGTTGACAGCAAGCGGGCCAGCTATTCTTACTTTGGCCGCAACAGCGTTACCGTAGCGGCCCCAGGGGGTGATCCAGGCCAGGCTGGTCAGGCTATCTATGTTGCCAGCCCCCTGGGAGACTATACCTATGCATGGGGAACATCCTTCGCCGCCCCCCATGTAGCGGGGGTGCTAGGGCTCATGTTCAGCCGCAATCCTCACCTAGCGGCGGCGGCGGCAATCGACCTGTTGCAAAGCACCGCCCAGCCCCTTGCCGCCGAGGAAGCAATCCCCCTAGGGCGAGGGCTAATCAATGCTCAGGCCGCCCTAGCTGCCGTACCGGTTCCCGATAGTCTGACGGTGCCAGGGGCAGTATTCCCTGTGATCGGAGATTCTGAGCCAGGAACACTTGAGCCGACACCCCTCCGCCCCGCTGAGCCTCAACCGACCCCCGACCCCCCGCTACCTGCTCCGCCAAAAATCAACCTCAACACCGCATCGGCGACAGAGCTAGCGACGATTCCGCTGTTTAATACCTGGCGAATCGAGCATCTGTTGGCCCAACGCACTGAGCAAGGGCCATTGCAAAGCCTATGGGATTTACTAGCCACGGGAGCCTTTAACTTGTGGGTGATTCGCCAACTCTTTGACTATGCCGAGGTTTAGGTTCCTGCCGGGCTGAGGTTAGGACATAGCTGGCCTAGCTGTTCAGGGTCAGGTATCTTGCTTGACCTACAAGAATGCCACGTTAAATGATCTACATTCCTTACCATCCAGCTGCATCGGCGTAAGCCAGAACGACTAGTTGCGCGCGCAGGCAACTAGGCAACGAAAAATCAGAGATTTTGGACTTCGCAACAGACACGAAAATGTGGGTGCCGCTATCAGCACGGCAATGCCCACCAGTCAGCGCAGGTCAAAGCCCAGACCATTATTATTACCGACATACATCGCCCAATCAACGGGCCATTTCCCAGAATTTATAGGTGTCCCCATCGCAACTTGCCTATGGTGCCCAAAGAAAAAAACCCCAGGGGCCAGCGGTGCCAGTGGGGGTTAGGGCGCATCTACGGGACATGCTCAGTAACTGCTGCTAGGGCTATGGTGCCCTGGTTGAGGGATGCGGTAGCACAGGATGGATATACTCAGCTAGGTAGCTTAGTCGGGGAAGCTAACACCTGCTTGCAGGCATAGACTTCACCTACTGAGTTCTGATCGATCAGTATTATCTATTGGTGAGCCTCTGGGCATTGGTCGCCCGTCCTATTCTCGCTACATTGATCCGCAACGTGATTTCAATCAAGAGGATGCCAAATCTGACCCGCTCTCAACTATCGCGCTATGGCATCGCTGGTCTCAGCGTTTTACTAGTAACCCTGGTGATGTTACTGCTGAACCCTCTGCTGGCTATGACTCAGAGTCCGTTTCTGTTGTCCTTAGGCGCTGTCATGGTCAGCGCTGGGTCTGGCGGCTTCGGTCCGGGACTGGTTGCCACTGCTTTATCTGGGTTGATTAGCACCTACTACTTTATTCCGCCCTTTGATTCCCTTTCTTTCAACTGGGTCAGTAGCTCGCGGCTGAGTTTATTTTTGCTAGAGGGTGTGCTTATCAGTGTCTTTGCTGGCAAACTGCGGGTGGCCAGGCAGCGGCTTGAGCGCACGTTGTTACAGCTACAGAGCAGTGAAGCAGACTACCGGCAACTTGCGATGCAGTCGCAGGAACAGGCGAAGACGTTAGAGGCAATTTTCTCCGCGTTCGTCGACCATATCTTCGTTTTTGATCAGGAGGGGCGCTACAGCTATGTCAGCGATAGTGCGGCTCAGGTACTCGGTCTTTCACCCGATGCTATGGTTGGCAAGACCTGGCAAGACCTGAGTTTACCGGCGGTAATTATGGAGCTGGTAGATGCCCAGCGAGAGATCGTAATGGCTACCGGGCGATCGCTCAAAAGTGAAACTGATTTTGCCACAGAAAATGAGGTGCGGTTCTACGAATATGTTCTCACGCCGCTGAGTACCGACTCATCTAGAAAAGCTGTAGTGGTCATTTCGCGAGATATTACTGAACGCAAACAAGCCGCTGCCGAGCGAGAACAACTCTTACAACAGGAACAAACTCTGCGCCAGCAGGCAGAAATTGCCGAACGTAAACTAGACGCCCTTTTGGCCAGCATCCGCGAAGATTTTTTGTTGTTCGATCACGACTGGCGCGTAGCCTATCTCAACCCCCAGGCCGAGATCACCATGCAAAGGCCGCGCGACCAAATTTTAGGCCATCGCATTTGGGAGCTGTTTCCCGACCTGGTTGGAACAGAGTACTACCATCGACTGCATCAGGTCATGCGAGAACAGGCCCCGGTTCAGTTTGAATACCACTACGACACCTGGGATGTCTGGTTTGACAATCGCGTTTACCCAAGTCCCGAGGGCATTACCATCCTCTGCATGAACATTACCAATCGCAAACGGGGTATCAACTTAAGCCGGGACAGGTTGACCGTACCAGGGATTGGGCTGTTGTGACGAAGAAGACCGTCTAGGCATAGGTAACTCTGTAAAAGTACTCAAGACAGACTCAAAGAGGTCAGGAAACGGGTGACCAAAGAGTC
>JBBSKN010000068.1:0-22608 GCA_038256265.1 Phormidesmidales cyanobacterium | reverse complement strand
GTAGCTTTCCTGGATTAGCTCTGACTCAATCAGACGAGAAAAGCTCGATTCATTCTCTATGACAAGAATATGTTTGGCCATATAAACCCACTTCACTCTCTAAATTGAAAGCACCAGCAAGCAGGGCAAAACGAAGCCTGTTCCAAGCACTAGAACATAGGCTCCTCCTTAATGCCCTTGGCATTCGCTTTCTTGGTCTTTCAGTGTTTGTCGCTACAGTATGGCAAGCAAAAATGAAATGAACGTGAAAACTCTGCTTGATTGGGAGAAAAGTTTAGTGTTGTTGACAAAGGCGACTGCTCGCTTTCGAACGCGCTGACGCGATCAGCACAACTGCCAATTTCAGTTTGCCACTCAAAAATGAAATACGGGTGAAATGGCGGGGTGCCTAATCGCAATCTCTGTATAGGGCACAGAGGCTTAACAACATTTACCCTAGTTATTAAACATCTTTAATTACAGAAAAACGTCACACCCTACTATCCCAGAGAGGTTAGAAACTATGTATTTCACCATGTATCCAGGACAGTATTAGTTATCAGGGCTATTTCATTCTAAAAATGGTCTTCAGCGTATCCAGGCCAAATTTGCAGAATCGTTCAGCCTGAGCCATATTGGAGAACTCATTGGAGCGGTAGAGATTGAGCGCGAAGTTACGAGCGACGGCGAAGATTTGCGGCAACTGATGCATGCGAATGCGTGAAGCGTCTTCGCCCTGCGTCACATCTCGGACGTGGTGCACCTTGTTTTCGACGCCCCAATAGCCCCTAATGCGCTGGGCAAAGGATTCTGCTGATTCTAAAAACGAGGCGATGTAGTAGCGAGTCTCGGTTTCTCGGCGGAGTTGTCCGCCGTACTTGAATTGACGCTCACTTTCGACACGAATCAGGGTTTTCAGCCCTGGCCACGGCTTGATGTTATCGAGGGTGGTGCAAAGGCTAACAACCCGCTTCTCTAGTCGTCCATGCCCTTTACTCAGCTCGGTGTAGCTTGACTCAGCGATAAAGTTGGCCTGAACGCTCTTGTGCAAGTTGCCTTGATTGCCCTTGAGCGCAGCCAAGTAATGATTGTCGGTGTCAAGGATGAGCTGACAGGTTTTTTTGGGTGCTAATCGCATCAAAGGCAATCACCACCCCCTTGAGCGCCAGTTGCTCGATGAACTCGGGCAACGCTTTGATCTCGTTGGTCTTGCGGTCTACCTGATAGGGTGCCAAAATTAGCCCTCGCTCCACCAAATAGGCGCTGACCAGCAGAATAGCTGGATGCGGGGGAGAGTCAGGATTGTCGCTCTCCAGTTGATACGACCCTCGTAAGACTTTGCCATCCACGGCTAAGGTTTCACCGGCTAACGGTTCAATGCCAAAGAACCGAGCTAAAGCCGCTGAATACTGCCCATAGTCCAGCTTCAGCAGCACCCGGCGAATCGTACTGTAGGAGGGAAGGCGGCGTTTGGGCGGGTTGAAGAGGTCAATCAAATCGTGCTGATAGCACTTGAGCCAGTCGCCAATGGATATAAACCCTCGGTTCCCTGCTGTCACCGCCAGGGTAAAGAGCGCCAAGCACAGAGCCATGTGGTGCCGCTTCCCAGACGCTTGGCGCACATCCGGCAAGTCAGCAAAGGCTTCGAGAATCTCGATCCGTTCCACAGCAGGCTCAAGCCTTGAGTCGTCGGCAACAGGGGTAGGCGTAGAGGTGGGAGGTAGACGCATAGACGCTAAGAAATTGGGAATTAGCCTGAAACCCTACCATCCTCCGGCACCCTTGAGAATGAAATGGCCCTGTATTAGTTATCCTTTGCTTCGAACAATTGGCTCTAAATTTTATGACCTTATGGGTAGAGTTTGACGCCTGGTAAACCAAATGGTGAGCGGAGGCACCAGAAACCACATCGCCAATGGCACTAATCCAGTGCCTAAAATCGGAATTGTTGGCATGGACTCGGCATAGGTCCACCGATTAAGGGAGCCAGTAGCCAAGGCTTCGATAACAACGGTGATAACCACTCTAACAAGGATGAAAACACTCATTTGCCTACGGCTTGGGTAACGTAACCATTGACGAGACTTGGATAGAGCTACGACTGCCCAAAATGCAATCAATATAATCACAACATCTCCGACTGTAGCAAAGGTGCAATTTCTGACTATATCAAAGTGGGAGTATTCAGGCGGAATTTGGTAAAACCACATTTGCTGTATTTCCCAAAAGAAAGACAGCAAAAACGAAAATATGGCTACATTAAACTCAGGCAAATTTAGCCAATTCAATGGACTATGGCGGTTCACAATGTTAGCCTTATTTAGAATAAATCAGACTTGATCTAACAGTTTTCAAATAGCCTCTAAACGATTCGAGGCCAAGCTTACTTCCTCAATCAGGCTGCAAACCTTAACGTCAGATGGATTGTCTATGGGTCGGACGGCCCAACCCATACGGTAAGTTTCTAGCATGGTTTTGTGGGCCATACTGCAAGCCCGTGCTATAGGATTCACAGCTAGGAAAACATTTCTCGTTCCCTACCAAGTGAGTAGTCTTTCCCAATACGCCTTCAAGCTCTTGACTCTATAGTCCACTATAGAGGTTATGCTGGATTTCAGCCTAATGAAGGCATGTTTATCGCATCATTCTGGAGAGAATTAGTATGGCTATGCTAAAGCAATCAAAGATCTTTGTTGGTGCGCTTGTCGCTGGTGTTGCTTCCCTGACTATCATTGTCGGAGCCGTAATGGCTCAGGATAGTGGTGAGGCTGGTGGTTGTGCATGTTGTGAAAATATGGGTCAAATGAATCGGCCATCTGATTCAACAGGTCAGTAAATACTGACTAGCGCGGTTTAATAACCTTGTTGCAGCGGACGGTAGAAAGACCTGAGCGATGATGCAAAGGTATCTGCCGCCGCTAAGCACAAATGTTAGACGTATATATAAGCGAGACGTTCGGCCTAAAACAGCAAAGTGGCCCAGGCTAGTTGCTCCGTGCAACAGAGCAGCATCACAGGTTCTCTTGGCAGCTCTTTCGTAAAACGTTCCAAAATTTATCCAATCCTGCGTTGGATAATCACCACGCAGCTACGTTAGTACCTCTTGTAAGTATAGGTCTGTGGTAAGCCAGATCAGTTAATTGCGTGAGCAGTCAACTATTCCACCTCCACTGTGGCTAGTACAGGGCATGTGATTTCAACATATTTATCCAAAATAGATAAGTATGCTGAAATCACAAAATACTTGGGTGGAAGATGGTTAGCTCAGTACTAAATTCAAATGTAGGCGACCATCGAAAATTAGCCGCGGACTTGTGTCTGGGGAGCCAAGACCTGCTCTGTACCAGTGGGTCTCAAGGGGATTAGTTCTCCTCGCGCTAAATTGAATTTTGAAACGTGGTGGGGCCGGTATAGCCCGAGAGCTGGGCAAGTTCCTCCAGGGTTTGCCTCCCCGACAGACGTTCACCATTAATTTCCCAAGTCGGATAGCCGGTAATGCCAGCTTCCTGGCACTCGGGGGTTTGCTCTTGTCCCTCGGGGGTGGCGCACTCTACGTAGGGCATAACTTGGCTGGCTTCCTGGCCAAAAAGCTGCTTTTGGTCGTGGCAGTGGGGGCACCACCAGGCTCCATAGAAAATAGCGCCAGTGTCGGCCAGGTGCTGGGCCAGGGCTATTTCAGCAGGGCTAGACTGGGTAGTAATGGCCGGCCCCAGCTGCGCACCCGAGCCGTCGGCCGTGACTGGGTTGTTGACATTGGCATAGACGCCGAGGGCGCCCACCACCACCAGAAAGGCTGTGATGCTGCCAATAAAGAAGGGTTGAGATAGCTCAGACCAGTTTTGGCCAATGAGGGCAAGCAGAAACAGGCTAGTGGAGAGGAGCGCTGAGCCAACGCAGTAAAGGCATACGGCTTTGATTTCTGCGGTGAGCAGATACATGAGGTAGCCGCTAAAGACCATCATGGCGGTGCCGCCGATTAGCAGCAGGGGTTGGGTCAATCGGGTGAGTTTATCTCTGAGGTCTTTTTGCTCAGACCCATTGACCAGCAGCGGGGCGATCGCGATCACCGCCATGCCCACATAGGCCAGAAACCCAAATAGGGCCAGCGGCTGGCCCAACACCGTGGCATAGGGACTAGAGAGCACGATGTCACAGCCTTTAGTAGGACAGGCTGTAGAGCTACCCGTGAGCTTGTTGATGGTTAGGTAAGCGGTGACGACAGCACCAACCGCCGCTAACCCCGCCATCAAAGGACGGGCATAGCGGTGAATCCAAGGAGTTGATTGTTTACGCGGCATGACTACACATCAATAAAAAACGTCAAAAAACCAGGACTAAGAGGATTAGGCCTAGTGAGGCACGGCCACTGGGATTTTAGGTAGGGATGGCAGACAACAGTTTTGCTCGCTGCCAGCTCCAGTTCACAACTAAAACCGTACCCAGTACCGTAGCAATCACTGGGGGTTCCGAATAATTCGACCCGCATTTAAGATGGCGAGCAGAGCCACGCCCACATCGGCAAAGACAGCTTCCCAAAGCGTCGCGATGCCCAACGTGCCAAGAACAATAAAAGTAGCCTTTGCCACCATGGCAAAAATGATGTTTTGCCAGACCACCCGCCGGGTTTTGTGGGCGATTTGAATGGCTTCGGCCACCTTTGAGGGCGCGTCGGTCATAATCACCACGTCAGCGGTTTCAATCGCTGCATCGGAGCCCAGCCCGCCCATGGCAATGCCCACATCGGCCCTGGCGATAACTGGAGCATCGTTAATGCCGTCGCCAACAAAAGCAACTTTGCCTTTGGTTTGCTTGGCTTGATGTAGAAACCCCTCCAATGCTTCTACTTTGTCTTCGGGCAGCAGTTCGGCTCGATACTGGTCGAGGCCCAGCTCTTTGGCGATGCTGTCGGCCACCGACTGACTATCGCCAGTTAGCATCGCTGTCTGAATACCCTGGGCATGCAGCGCCCGGATAGCCTCAACGGCATCCTCCTTAAGCTCATCGGCAATGATGATGCGGCCACTATATTCGCCATCCACGGCCAGGTGAGCAACAGTGCCGTCTACTATACAGACATCGTGGGGAATCGCTTCGCGGTGCAGGAGCCGATCATTGCCCGCCAAGACAGCCCGACCGTTCACTGTGGCGCGAATGCCGTGACCGGCAATTTCTTCGTAGTCTTGCACGCCGGAGGTATCGATGGTCTGCCCGTAGGCTTGACAAATAGACTGCGCCACCGGATGGTTGGACTGCGACTCAACCTGGGCGGCTAACTCCAGTAGTTGGTCCTTCTTCAAGCCGTTGTGAGTCACCACATCCGTCACGCGAAAGTTGCCCTGGGTAAGGGTGCCGGTTTTGTCGAACACAACCGTTTTCACCTGAGCCAGGGTGTCTAAATAAGTTGAACCTTTAACCAAAATGCCGCGTTTAGCGGCACCGCCTACCCCGCCAAAGTAGCCCAGGGGAATGCTAATCACTAACCCACAGGGGCAGGAGATCACTAGCAGCACCAGGGCACGATAGGTCCACTGGGCCTGGGTTGCTCCCTCAATGAACAAGGGCGGCAAAATCGCCACCGCCAGAGACAGAAACACCACCACCGGGGTGTAATACCGCGCAAAGCGGGTGATGAATTTTTCAGTGTCGGCTTTTTTGCTGCTGGCGTTCTCGACCAGTTCCAAAATTCTGGCGATCGACGATTCGCCAAAGGGTTTGGCCACCCGTACTGTGAGCAGCCCAGACTGATTGATCATCCCGGCCAGCACGGTTTCGCCAGGGGCAACGGTGCGGGGCACTGATTCGCCCGTTAAGGCGGAGGTATCGACCAGGGATTTGCCCTCCAGAATATCGCCATCTAGGGGCACCTTTTCGCCGGGGCGCACCACAATCACATCCCCGACTCGCACGGTCTCGGGGGCAACGGCACGGATGTCGCCGTCAACGCTGAGGTTGGCGGTGTCGGGCCGAATCTCCAGCAGGGCTTTGATCGAGCGGCGCGATCGCCCCACCGAGTAGCCCTGAAACAGTTCTCCCACCTGGAAGAACAGCATCACCGCCACGGCTTCGGGAATTTCGTGGATGGAGATCGCCCCCAGAGTTGCGATTGTCATCAAAAAGTTTTCGTCAAAGATGCGCCCCCGCAGAATGTTGCGCCCCGCCGTGGTCAACACGCTCCAGCCGCTAATTAGATAAGCCGGCATCAACACCGCATATTCAGCGATGGCGTAGGGGGTGTTGTGCAGCCGCTCGTTGAAAATCAGGCCGGTGAGGAAGAGAATGGCGGCGACGGTGATCGGCGTCAACTCTTGCCGCAGGTTGAAGTCATTTGAATCGTGGCTGCGGTCAGACCCACAGCAGTCGTCCTGGGCGGCCACCTCAGCCTTGGGAATTGGAGCGGGGCTGTCGCAATAAGCATGAGCGTGAGAGTCTGCCATAGCGGTACCTAGCAAGCGCCTACTGAACATCTGAAGTGTTGTTCAGATGATACATGATTTGCTCCACCAAATCACTTTTGCTGTTTGCAGCAGTCAAAGGGCTAAGACACTGATCCTCATCTCCGCTGGATGCTGAACGACGGCAACTGGGTTGGCCCTGAGTTGGTGTTAAGGGCTATGTATGACGCCCAGCGCGCGGGTTAAACTGGCACCTTTGGCATGATTCAACTGCATAAGCTAGTTCAGTATCCTGCCCCAGTAAGGATTTTCTGCTTTCTGCTATTGCTAGCGCTGGTTTGGGTGCCCATTGCTTTGCCTCTCTACGCGTGGCTGGGCACTGATGGCTCCCTTAGCGTTATTCCCTTAGTTTTGCTCTATATCTTGTTTATGGTTTGGCTGGTGCCATGGGGTCGCCGTGTGCATAAGCAAGCTCAACCGCTGCGCGCCCACGGTCTGGGGGCATCGGCCCGCCATCAGCGAGAGCTAGCAATTGGGGTAGTCGTGGGGCTGGTGAGCTTGGCACTGCTGTTTACCCTAGAAGGCGGGTTGGGTTGGCTCACCTGGCAACCGGCACCGCCAAACCTAGGACGAATTGCCCTGGAGGGGTTGCTGGTGGGCCTAGGTGTTGGTCTGGCCGAAGAACTGCTATTTCGCGGCTGGCTGCTAGATGAACTGCGCTACGACTGGGGCTTTACCCCGGCGCTGTGGACCAGCGGCACGATCTATGCGGCGCTGCACTTTATCAAACCCTGGGAAGTCATTGTAAAGGAGCTGCCTAGCTTTCCGGGCCTGCTGCTGCTGGGACTGACTCTGGGCTGGGCACGCCAGCGCACTGCCGGACGCCTGGGGCTTGCCATTGGGCTGCATGGGGGGCTGGTGGCGGGCTATTACCTGATCGATGTGGGTGATTTAGCGATCTACACCGAGCGAGTGCCGGAATGGGTTACGGGTCTGAACCAAAACCCGCTAGCCGGAGCCATGGGAGTCCTGTTTCTTGCCTTAATTAGTGCGGGTATTAGGTACGTCCCAGGCGCTTCCCGATGGCGAGATATTAACTAGCTATTGTCAAAAGCTGGTCAGCAAAACCTGCAATTGGTCAGCAAAAGCTGAGATCTTTGTACTGGCACATTGCTAGTCGAGTATGTTCGGCAGCACCGGCACTCCACTAGCGTTTAACTGCTGTAGGCTTACGCAGTAGAGCTTGGTCTTTCTGCTGCATTAAAGACTCACCATGGAAAACCGCTCGGCTCGGTTTTACACGCTGCTCTCTGTTGGGGCTGCTGTTTTAACGATTTTGCTGAAAGCAACGGCCTATCGGTTGACGGGCTCGGTAGGGCTACTGTCTGATGCTGCTGAATCGGTGGTGAACCTGGTGGCTGCGATCGTCGCGACCTGGGCGGTAACGTTTGCGGCCAAACCGCCCGATGACGAGCATGCCTTTGGGCATTTCAAAGCGGAATATTTTTCTAGCGGTGTCGAGGCGGTGTTGATTTTGGTGGCGGCAAGCAGCATTGCCTTTGCCGCCTGGGGTCGCCTGTTTGACCCTCAACCCCTGGAGCAGGTGGGCATTGGCTTAGTCCTATCGATGGTGGCAACGGCAATCAATGGGGCACTGGCTTTCGTTATGCTGCGGGCCAGTCGGCGGTTGCGTTCCATTACCCTGCGGGCAGATGCACACCATTTACTAACCGATGTCTGGACATCGGTAGGAGTAGGAGTGGGGGTCATTCTAATTCCCATTACGGGTTGGCTAATTCTTGACCCGATTATTGCCTTAGCTGTCGCGGCAAATATTGTTTGGGCGGGGCTGAGATTGCTGCGCGAAACGGGGATGGGCCTGTTAGATACGGCCTTACCGGCTGAGGAGCGTCAAACTGTTGCCGATGCGTTGCAGCCTTTTGAGGCTGAGGGAATTCAATTTCACGCGTTAAGAACTCGGGTGGCTGGTGCCCGGCGGTTTGTCTCGCTACATGTGTTGGTGCCAGGTAGTTGGACAGTTAAGCAGGGGCATGACCTCTGTGAAGCAATCGAGCTGGCGATCGCCCGATCGCTACCCGGCACGTTTGTGTTTACCCATTTAGAACCTTTAGAAGATCCGGCATCTTGGGCCGACCAAGCCTTAGAACGCCCATTACCTTGAGCCTGCTTGGGTCTTGACCAACCTCGTTAGGGGCCAGTTGCGTTACTCATCTAGGTGTTCGGCCACTTCCCGGTAGAGGGACATGATGTGGTCGTCAGCGAGGCCATAGTAGACGTTGCGGCCTTGGCGACGGTAGGTGACTAGACGCTGCGATCTCAGCACCCGCAGCTGGTGCGACACCGCCGATTCACCCATCTTTACCGCAGCGGCCAGATCGCACACGCAAAGTTCTTGCTGGGCTAGGGCTGACAGTAGCTTGAGCCGATGGGGATCGGAGAGCGCGCTAAAAAACTCCGCCATCCGCTGGGCCTTCTCGGTGCTCAGCACCTCGGGCTGTACCTGGCGCACATTGTCTAAATGCACCAGCGATGCGTCACAGCCGGGGGCGTCAGCCGCTTGAAGCGGCGAGGGTTCTGGAGAATGAGAATTAGCCATTGATCAGGTTGCCTGGCTTTTTCTCTATGATACTGAGAATCGTTACCACTGAACATCTATTCAGAGGAGCAAGGGCACTGACCTTACGGAGCTTGCTCGCTCCCCTGCTGCACTTGCTGCATGAAGTACAAGGTTTGCTGATAGCCTTGGCTATCGCCCTGGGACTGAAACAGCGCCGCCGCCTGGCGCAAATCGGCCATGGCGGCCTGGGGGTCGCCAAGCTGATGCTGCAAAATACCGCGATTGCCGTAGGCTTCAGCCAGCTCAGGATTGAGGCGGAGCGCGGTGTTGAAGTCTGAGAGGGCGGCTTCGGTATTGCCCAGTTCGGTATAGATTATGCCTCGGTTGTAGTAGGCATCGGCATTGTCTGTAGCTAGGGCAATCGCGGTGTCTAGGTCGCTGACGGCCTGGGTTAGGTTGCCAGTGCCCGCCAAGACAAGGCCGCGATCTACATAGGGCTGGACAACATCAGGGGCTAGCTCAATGGCCTGGGTCAGATCGGTGATCGCCGCCTCGGCATTGGTCATGTGAGCGTAGGCCTCTCCCCGGTTGTACAAGGTTTCTGGATGGTCGGGGCGAAGCTGAAGCGCTCTGGTGAAGTCCTCGATAGCGAGCTGATAATCGCCCAGGTCGTGGTAAGCAATGCCGCGATAGAAATAGGCCTCGACACTGGTGGCATCGGCTTGAATGGCCTGGCTGTAGGTGGCGATCGCCGCCTCTAGCTGCCCCTGCTCTGCCTGCTGTCGGCCCTGATTTAGAAGGTTGACGGCAGCTTGCTCCACCCCATAGGCAGGCCGCAGCCCCACGGCACTTCCAGGAGCTACCACAACGGCCATTCCTAGGGCTACCGCTAACATTCTTTGAATCTGCATGGCTTCTCTCTTAACCGCACGACTGAGCTATGGGTCTTAACTGTGAGCCTGTACCGTAGGACCCAGGCACGACTCAAAACCAGCGCCTTGTGACGCTTTATAAGCTGAGCTAGCCCCGTGAATTCGAGATTTAGGTATTTCTGAGACGAACTTTCACGCTTGGGGTAGAGCTTGTCCCCCTCCAGTGTAGCGACCGTTTTGAGGCGGCGGCTTTCTCTGAAACAAGATGAAAAAGGCGATCTCGATGCCGCAAAATCAGGCAAAATCATAGGCCGACCCAGCACGCTGTGAGATGCTGCATGAAACAATATCGACCTCTGGTAAGCCTAATCGGCATGGTAGGTGGGCTCCTAATGGCGCTTCCAGTCGAAGCGGCTCAGTTTAGGACCTGGCGCTTTGACCCCCAGCAGAACCAACTAGAGTTTTCGACCGATGCCGCCGTGCAGCCCAGGGCGCAGCTTCTGTTTAACCCTACCCGCATTGTGGTGGACTTGCCTGGCACCACCCTAGAGCAGCGGACGATTAACCAGGCCGTTGGCGGCGCTGTTCAATCCGTTCGTATCGGGCAGTTCGATGCTCAAACCACCCGGCTAGTCATTGAGCTAGCCCCTGGCTACACCCTCAACCCAGAGCAGGTCGTGGTGCGGGGAGAAACGCCGCAGCAGTGGGTGGTGCAGCTGCCCCAAACCCAGGGTGGAATGTCCCCTCAGGCCAACCCCAGCCAGGTCAATGCCACCCCAGTCGCTGGGGCCGCCACTCAGGTTGAAGGGGTGCGCACCAGCCCCGACGGCTTTTTCATCCGCACCTCAGGGGCCAGCCCGAGGTTGACGGTCGTGCGCAGCAGTAGCACTCAGCTACTGCTTCAGCTCGAAAATGCTGCCGTGGCGGCGGCCTTAACTGGGCAAACCCTGCCCACAAATCAGTTTGGGGTCACCGCCTGGAATATTCAGGCGGTGAGCGCGACCGTACCGACTCTGCAAATTACTCTTACGGTGCCCGCAAACAGTGACGACTGGCAAGCCTCAGTCAGCAACGGCACCGGCATTATAATTTTGCCGCCCAGGGGAGTCGACATCGCCGCCGTCCCAGCCAGCCCAGTTGTAGCACCGGCTCAGGCACCCGCAGCGGCGTCGCCCCCTATTGCCGTACAACCACCGCCTCAGGCTCCGGTGGTGCCACCCCAGCCTGAGGCCGCGATACCGGCTACCCGAGCGGTGCCTGAGCCGGGTAGCGGCATTCCTCAGCAGGCGGTCACGATTGCGATTGACCCAGGCCATGGCGGGCGCGATCCGGGGGCGATCGGCGTGGGTGGCCTGCGCGAAAAAGATGTGACTTCTGCGATCGCCTATGATGTCGCCAGAATTTTAGAACAAAGCGGTGCGCAGGTGGTTCTGACCCGCTCCGATGATCGGGAGATTGGCCTAGAGCCTCGGGTGCAAATTGCCGAGCGGGCCAACGCCGACCTCTTCGTTAGCATTCATGCCAACTCCATCAGCCTGAGTAGGCCTGAGGTCAACGGGCTTGAGACCTACTACCACAGCTCAGGGAACCGTCTCGCCCAGGTGATTCATCAATCTATCTTGCGTCAGGTGACCATGCCCGATCGCGGGGTGCGCCAGGCTCGTTTTCACGTCCTCGTAAACACCTCTATGCCAGCGGTTTTGGTCGAGACCGGGTTTGTCACCGGGGCTCAAGATGCCCGCAATTTCAACGACCCGACCTGGCGCAGCCGCATGGCCCAGGGCATTGCCGCAGGCATTTTGCAGTACGCCCAGAGATCGCTTTAGCGCTCAACTCGCCCTGCTGTGGGGCGAACCATCACCAGGGCGAGAGCGTAGCAGCAGCTGCGCCACCAGAGCCATAATTGGCAGCTCTAGCAGCGGGCCGATCACCAGGGTTAGGGCAATCAGGGGGCGATCGCCAAAGGCCGCTGCTGCCACCGCCAGCGCCACCGGAGAGTTCCGCGCCAGGGTCGTGCAAGTCAGGCAGACGACCTCTGGATACGCCAGCCGCAACCGCTGCCCCAGCCACTGAGCCAGCACAAAATTAATCACAAAAAACGAACCAATGGGCAACAGCAACCCCAGCAACAGGTCTAGACGCTGAAGTAACGCCTTGCCCTCGGCAGCAAAGATAGCCACAACGGCCAAGTTCAAACAGAGGAGTTGGGCGATCGCCACCTGGGGCAGCTTTTGATGGAGCCAGGTTGGCCCCTTGAGCCAGCCCATGCCGTAGCGAGACAGCAGCGCCAACGCCAGCGGAATCAGCAAAACGGTGGCTATTTTGCCTACCAACACCCTCAAATCGAGTGAGACCAGCGCCTGGGCAAACAGGGCCAGATAAACGGGCAGTAGCACCATCTGCAAGACAAAATTCAGCGGTAGCAGCGCCGTTGCGAGGCTGACATTGCCCTTGGCAATGCCGGTAAACACCAGATACCAGTCGGTGCAGGGGGTCACCATCAACATCAGCAGGCCCACCCGCAAATCGGGCGCATCTCGTAGAAATAGCGCCCCCAACCCCCAGGCCAGCAGGGGTGTCCAGACAAAGTTCACCGCCAGGCTGGCAAGGGTCACGCGGTAGTTGCTAAAGGCTCTGCCCAAGTGCCGCAGCGGAATCGGTAGAAATGCCGCGTACAGCATCCCCATCAACAGCGGTGTAATGAGATGGCCTGCCAGGGCACCAGCGTCACCAATCAGCGCCAGAGCGAGCCCCAGCAGTACTGAAAGCAGAATTAGTAGAGGCTGAGATCGCTCGAACCAGGTCATGCTTAGGATATCTGTCTACATCAGGGCAGGACACGAGACGCTCTGCCTAGAGCCAGGCCCAATTCTTCAATGCGACTGCAAACTTTAACGTCAGATAGATTGTTTAAGGGTCGGGCATCTCAACTCGTGCGATAGGTTTCTATCATTGGTTTACGGGCAATAGCCTGCCGAATTCCCTGCTTCAAGGTTGAAGTTTTGCGGTCAATTAGTGATTATGCCGCAGCGACTCCTGCATTTCTCCCATGGGTCATTGCATTTGACGCCTGGCAAACCAAATGGTGAGCGGAGGCACCAGAAACCACATCGCCAATGTCACTAATCCAGTGCCTAAAATCGGAATTGTTGGCATGGACTCGGCATAGGTCCACAGATTAAGGAAGCCAGTAGCCAAGGCTTCTGTAACAACGGTGATAACCACTCCCACAAGGATAAAAACACTCATTTGCCTACGGCTCGGGTAACGTAACCACTGACGAGACTTCGATAGAGCTGCGACCGCCCAAAAGGCAATTAACGTAATCACGACATCTCCGCCTGTAGCGAGGGTGCAATTTCTAACTATATCTAAGTGGGAGTATCCAACCGGAATTTGGTAAAACCGCATTTGCTGCATTTCCCAAAAGAAAGACAGCAAAAACGAAAATATGGCGATATTGAACTCAGGTAAATTCAGCCAATTCAATGGGCTATGGCGGTTCAAAGTGTTAGCCTTATTTAGAATTTATTAGACTTGATCTGACAGTTTATCAAATAGCCTTTAGACGATTCGAGGTCAGGTTTACTTCCTCAATCAGGCTGCAAACCTTGACGTCAGACGGATTGTCTAGGGGGCGGGCAGCCCAGCTCGTGCGGTAGGTTTCCAGCATGGTTTTACGGGCCATAGCCTGCTGAATTTCTTGCTCTAACGTAGCGATTTTGCAGTCGATTAACGTTTTAACTAGAGTACAGACCGGCTCCCCATGATTGCGCACGTCAAATACTTGCTGAATTTCTGCTAAGGAAAACTGCAATGTCTGGGCCTGCTTAATAAATTGCAGACGAGTAACGGCTTCGCCGTCGTAATAGCGATAGCCATTCTCAGCTTTGCTCACTGGCTCTAGTAAATGCAGCGACTCATAGTAGCGAATGGTGGCTACCGTCACGTGAGCCTGTTTAGCTAGCTCACCTATCTTGAGGAGTTTCTTCATTGCCTGGACAGGCCATCCTTCTGAAAAAGAGCAATTGGGAAGGCGCGACCATTGTCGCTAGAGCTAGCTTAGTGCAACTTTGGGGGGTTGACTCTCAAGCCAACCTCAGGGTTTACCTTGTGGGAGGTCTCGCCAAGAGCCCATTCTGTCCTCCAATCCTTATCAAAGAGATAGATCCCAATGCTCAAAGTTCCCCAGTTCAAGAAGCTATCCCTAGCGGCTGTTTCTGCCGTTGTTCTGACCACTGCCCTGGCTGGCGTTGCAGCTGCCGCGCCCTGCCTGTTCCCCACCCCTGATTGCCCCGCTTCTAACTGCGATTAGGCTATAAAGACGACAAGGCTGTTTTAGAGACTGAGTAACCTGTAAAACAGCTCCTATGGCGTAGGCTGAAAGGCCTGTACTGCAAGCCCATGCCATAGGATCAACAGATAGGAAGACATTTCTCGCTTCCTAGCAAGCGATCAGCCTTTTCCAATATGCCTTTAAGCTCTTGACTCTATAGTCCACTGTAGAGGTTATGCTGAATTTCAGCTTATCGAAAGCAATGTTTATCTCATCATTTTGGAGAAAATTAGTATGGCTACGCTAAAGCAATCAAAGATTTTTGTTGGCGCGCTTGTCGCTGGTGTTGCTTCACTGTTTATCATCGCCGGAGCCGTAATGGCTCAGGATAGTGGTGAGTCTAGTGGTTGTGCATGTTGTGAAAAAATGGGTCAAATGGATCGACCCGCTGATTCAACAGGTCAGTAAATCCTAATCAGCGCGGTCTAATAACCATGTTGCAGCGGACGGTAGAGAGATCTAGGCAATGATGCTAAGGGTATCTGCCGCCGCTAAACACAAATGTTAGAGGATGTTTGAAAAGGGTCGGGTTGAGAATCAGAAGCTACCTGTACGGATCACCTCTTTCCTTGAAACCCTCATTCCTTCGTAGCAGTTCCTCGGTAGTCCAGGTAGTTCAAGCTACCCCAGAGGACTTTTCAAACACCCTCTTAGACCGCAAAAATCTTAGTTAAAGTGCGCCTGAAAAAGTATTGATGAGCCTAACAGTTCTATATTTCTTGTTGACGGCTTTGCCATCGCAAAACAACCTTGGCTCTAGAGTGAAAAATAAGGAAGGTAAAAGTTCTGTATTGTCTTTGGGATCATAATGTCAATCTATGAAGTCGAGATTTTTACTGGTAACTGCCCGCTGTGCGATGAAACCATTGCGTTAGTTCAATCGATGGCTGATCCAGCATGCAAAATATCTGTCCATAATTTGCAAGAAAACCGAGAGAAAGCGCAGCGCTACGGAGTAACAGCAGTTCCATCGATTGCAATTCATGGAGTGTTAGTTTCGGTCGGCAAGCCTAGTGAGTCGCACTTAAAAGCGATTGGAATTCACCAACCTAATGCTTCTCATCCGTATTGTGACTTTGGTGGAGGAATTTAGATGAGCACGGTAATCAACAAAGTCTAATTAAGTGAAGTAGGGAAGATAAATTTAGCATCATTTATAATCTCATTAATGAGACTACAAATAGTCGGGTGATTAGGTTTATCCAATGGACTAAACGTCCTTTCTATCAACTCGATACTCATCATAGAACTCGCCGACAAAGGCTAGCCCGCACTGCTAGAGGAAGTTTACCGAGGCATCAAAGGCGCGATCACAGCTCTGGAGCAGCTTGAGGCAGAAGAGACTGCCAATAAAGAAGGAGTGAGATAATTCAGACTAATTTTGGCGGGAGCATGTCTTCCTTATTGAGAGATTAATCCATTGAGATAAGCCGCACGGTGTGCCAAGGCTTGCGGCACATTTTCAGTTTTCCACTGCGCCCCTGAGATGTGAACCCGACGGTCAATTTGCTTAATGCCTGACTCTACGGCACCTGAGCCAATTAAGCAGATTCCCTCGGCTTGGAAGTAGTCGTAATTGACGATGCGGTGACGGTGCTTTTCAAGATAGGCACAGAAGTTTCGAGCTTGCTTCCGTTTCATCGCTGCAAACAGAGCTATGGTTTCATCCACCCGTCCTTTCCACAGATAGCCTTCTGCTTGTCGCAGGCGTTTGAGGGAACCGCCCACCTTATGCAGATTTTCGATCAGGTGATACCAGTCGAGGATTTCGCGCCGCTGTTCGGGGGTAGCAATCCCTGCAATCATCTTCCAGATCCCATCATGCCCATCTCCCAGGCAGGTAATCGGAGTTGCTAAGGGCTGTGCATTGAGCCAATCGAGCAGAAACTGGTTGTCATAGAGATTAGCCACTAGGCCTTGAGGGGTGACGATAGCTTTGTAATCTCGCCAAACCGAGATTTCCCCCAAAGGGGTTCGTAGGCGGACTTTACCGCCATCCACACAGGCTTCCAGAATCGGGCTGACGGCGCTCGGGAGCGGAAAGTCATGCCCTTGCACGAGGCGCTGCTGGGTCTTGCTACTGACCTGAATTCCTGTCAACATCGCGACATCAGACGCGGCATTGGCATAGCTCACATTGGCGCTCGTGCGTAAACAACACAGTTCTAAATAGGGACTGATCTGTTTGCCAACAGGCACCCCCAGGACTTTCCCTTGGGCCTCGCTCAGGGGAAGATTGCCCAAAATACTTTTTACGGTGCGGACGTAGCCCCCGCTTGTCCCGGTAATTTTTGTGATAAAAAAATACCCAATTGGGGCCCCACGTGCTTCTGAAATTGAGCCCGAATCACCGTCTCAATTTGCCCCAGAGTCTCCAGGGGACGGGACTCTGCCTCCCGATACAGAATTTGCGCAATCGCTTGGACATGTTGGTCGAGCATGCTCTGTTCTTCTGGGGTCATCGCAATAGCCTCTGATTAAGGGCTTTCCTCCATTTTAGAGGGCTTGATTATTCTCCCCAAAAGGAAGACATGCTCCCTAATTTTGGCCGATGAGGGCGAAGAGAAAAAGACCGGTGGAGAGGAGGGCTGGGCCTACGCATACGCAGCAAAGGCAAATAACTTTAGACATTGAGCAGTTTGCAAAACAGCTCCCATAGCGCAGGCTGAAAGATTTAGACTTTAAGCCCATGCCATGAGATCAACAGCTAGGAAAACATTTCTTGCTCCCTACCAAGCCGATTATCCTTGCCCGACACCCGCTGCAACTAATTGCTCACGGGAAATGGGTTCTTGGTTTTGACAGCACTCTGCCAATCGACCGTTGACTACCACAGCAGGAACTCGATAAATGCCATATTGGGCTGCTTTTTCGCGGCCTGTATCCGTCACAAGCTCTGAGCGTAGATCCCAAATTTGTACATCGCAATTCGAGCAGCTAAGTTCTCGAACTAGCTTGACGGTCTCATCACAAAAAGCGCATCCGGTGATAAACACTTCGACAATTCTCTTAGACATATTTATCTCGTGAACAACGTTGAATTTAGCCTAAACCCTACACTTGACTTCACTGTCAAGGGCTAAAATTTCACCAGCAGCGCGGTGCCATACATCACGAATAGCCCGGTCGTAAAACCAGCTAAACTCAGCCCCGCCAAGCCGGAGAGTCTTGACTGGTGCAGTTGCCGCTGTAGGTAGGTGCCGAGTTCTACAATGACCTGCAAAATCGCCCCTGCACCAAGGCCCAAGAACAAGGCCGCCCAGTGGGGAGCAAACGCAAAGGCCCCCACCCAGATGCCAACCACAGCCGGGAACCCGGCTAAAGCGGCTAGCCAGATGAAGGTCTGCCAGCGGAGTTTTTGTTTGAGCAACGGCGCGACAATGCCCAGTCCTTCAGTCAGGTTGTGGAGGGTAAAACCAATCACCAGAAACGAACCCAAGGCAATTTCTCCCAGGGCAAAGGCGGTGCCGATCGCCAGCCCTTCGCCCAGATTGTGCAGGCCAATGCCCAAAGCCATGTAGGTAGATAGGGCCTTACCCTCAGGCGGTTTGCCCTGGCGTCGGCCCACGGCAAATAGGGTGAGACAAGCCACTGTCGCTGCAAACCAGACCAGGGCTTGGCCTTGAAACGCGATCGCCGCGTTTCCGGCCAGCTCCAGCCCTTCCTGCATGGTGTCTACCAGCAAAAAGGCCAGCATGCCCAACGTCAGCGTTAAAACAAAGGTCAGTCCTCGCTGGCCCAGCACTTTCAAGTAGGGGTAGCACAACATGCCTAACCCAACCGGCACCAGCCCCACATAGAGCCCTAGCCAGCCGTAGCCCAGCAGCGTTGCCAGAGACAGAGCGGGTGTAGGTAGAGCAACGTCAATGGGGTGGGCAACGATAACACCCGTGTTAGTTAAGAACTGAACGTGATGCGCTTCGCCCTCTACCCACGGGTACGGAATTTGCACTGTTGCCGTCGCCAGTCGCCGGATCGGTCCAGGGGGCTGCTGGATAAACGCCCAATAGGCACCATCTACCTGAACCTGGGCAATGGTCATGGGCTCTGACCCCTCCGCCCGCACCCGTAGAGTGATGCCGTCTTCGTTGAGGACAGTGCGCTCAACCATGAGCGATTCCAGCGGCGGTGCATTCAAGTTGAGCAACCGGGCCGGGCTAAGGGTCAGCAGCAACGCTGCCAGCCCAGCCAACAGGAGGGGTGGCAACACCCAGCGCCATGGCCAAGCCTTCATGCCACCACCTCAAAGGCACTCATCCAGCCCAGTTCGGCAAATTCGGCCTGATGGGCATGGAACATGTAGACCCCTGGCTCAAAGTCAGCAAAGGAGCATTCGATGATGCCCCGCTGCCCCTGACACAACATCACCGTATCGACGGTGCGTGAAGTCGGCGTCAGTGTCGTCCCATGGTCGTAGTAGTCGAAGAAATTGGCGTGCAGGTGAAAGGAGTTGATCGGGTCAAACTCGGTCACATTAATTAGATAGACCCGCACTGGGCGATCGCGCTCAATGCGAATCGGCTGCTTCATGTAGGCATGGGGAATGGAGTTAACCGCGTAGACTTCGTTCTCCTCGTCAAAGTTGGTGTCAAAAGCATTCATCACCATCATCAACTCTTGCCAGCGCTGGTTTTCTGAGGACCCCAGCAGGCGCGATTGGGCGACATCTACCTGGTCGGGGTGCCGCTGTGGGTCAGGATCAACAATGAACGCGCCGTAGAGCCCTTTGTGAAGATGGCGCTTAAACGGCACAGAATGACAGTGGTAGAGGTGGCAGCCAAAAGGCTTGGCGTCAAACTCGTAGGTCACCGTCTGCCCCGGCGCAGCCTCCATCACTCCTGGAATGCCATCCTGCCTGGCTCCATGAATACCGTGGAAGTGCAGGGTGTGTAGGTGAGTACCCTGATTGGTAAAGCGAATGCGAATGCGATCTCCCTCCGTGACCCGAATCGTTGGCCCCGGCACCTGGCCGTTGTACGTCCAGGCGGGGTAAAACACCCCCGGAGCGACCTCAATCTCTCGCTCAGCAGCGGTAATGTCGTACTCTCGCAGGCGCTGCCCAGTAGGCAGCGTTGAGACAATTCCTCCATTCCACTGGGTCAGCAGTACGTAAGGGTCAAAGCCATTTCTAAGGTGATCAACCTCACCCAGCGTAGTCATGCCCTGGTGATGAAGATCTGGAGCAGTCGGGGCACGCTGCTCCTGAGCTAGCGCCGGTTGGCTAAACCGTCTACCCAGCCAGGTGCCAGCCCCTAGAAGCCCGGCTCCAAGGAGCGATCGCCGCTGTACATGCCAGTCCATTGCTTTTCATAATTATTTCATAATTAAAAGCTTAACGGATGGCGCAGTTGTTTCACACTTGCTCCAGAAACGAGACGTTCGGCAAAAAACAGCAAATTGCTTAGGCTAGTTGCTCCGCGCCACAGAGCAACATCACAATCTCTCTTGGAAGCTCTTTCGTAAAACGTTCCAAAATTTGTCCAACACTGTGCTGGACAATTGCCACTTAGCTACGCCAGGGCCTTCTGTTGGTAAAGGCGTGGGGCCAAGCCAGAACGGCTAGCTGTGCGCGCAGGCAACTACTCAACCCACAAGCCTTCAGCAGGTTAGGGCCATTGAGCACTCGGCTTGATCGATAGTCACCTCAGCTACCATCCACCAGTGTCATTCTGCCCGCTCAAAGTCGATATTTCAGGAAACAGGTTGATTGCAGGGGGTTTAACGGCTCAAATCAGCGGCGGCAGGTAGCCTCAAACTCAGCACCAAGGGCTTTTGACCGTCCGCTGCATTTGAATTGTCATGATGCTCCTTACAGGTGAAGTGATTTGAGTTGCTCAATCTGCTGAGTTTGCTCTTGTAACCGGATCGCTAAACGATCACACACCAGTTCGCAGAGCTCAAAAATCATCGCATCTGAGATCTGATAGTACACGTTAATCCCCTCTGGGTGGCGAGTTACCATGCCCGCTTGTACTAAAAGTTTTAGATGCTTAGAGACATTTGCCTGACCTAAGCCAGTTGCCTCAATAATTTCCGTTACGTTCTTGGTACCAGTCTTGAGACAACACAGCACTTGCAGCCGACTCACTTCTGATAACACTTTGAAATAATCAGCAACTGGCAACAGCACTTGAGGCGTGGGGTCGATCATAGCCGTTCAACAAAAAACTCCCTCTAAAGCTAGATGCCCTTATATTACCATATAGCAATATGTTAATAAGTACTCAGCCAGGAGAATCATGGAAAACGTGAAAAGAATCAACGACCAATTAGCCGTAGCAATGGGTCAAGTTACGACAGAGGAGTTGCAGCAGGCCGCCCAGGAAGGATTCAAGTCGGTGTTGAACTTGCGCTCGCCCGAAGAAGAGGGCTTTATGAGTGACGAGCAACAGCAGGCAGAAAAAGCAGGACTCAAATATGTCAATGTTCCGGTTAAGCCAGATGGCATGAGTGATGAACTAGCGGATCAGGTACTCCAAGAAATTGACCAATTGACAAAGCCTGCTCTGATTCACTGCAAAAGTGGAATGCGTTCTGGGGCAATGACGTTGATGTACGTTGCTATTCAGCAAGGAATGACTGCTGATGAAGCAATGGCAATGGGCAAGCAAAACGGGTTTTATTGTGATTCCAGTCCCCAAATGAAGCAGTTCTTTGAACACTATGTTTCGGAACACGCTAAAGCAAGTTGAGGTTCTGACTGAACCACAGCGTGATGACATCACAATTTAACAAGGAGAACTGCACAAATAGTAGAGGAAAAAGCACCATGGCACTTGTTCTAGAGCAGATTAATGTCGAGGGACTAGCACAGTTGTCGTACATCATAGGTGACGATAAGGCAGGAGTGGCAGCTATTATCGACCCTCGTCGAGATATTGATTTTTACGTGCAGCGAGCTAGAGAATTGGGTGTGAGATTGATTGCCAGTGTGGAAACGCACATTCACGCTGATTTTGTCTCCGGTGTTCACGAACTAAAAGCGCGGATGGATGTTCCGATCTACGGTGGCAAAACGGACGACTATCAGTTTGAATTGCATCAGCTTCAGGAGGGTGACGAGCTAAAAATTGGCAGTGTGACACTGCGTGCTCTGCACACCCCGGGACACACCCCTGAACACATTTCACTGCTGATTTACGACTCGAAACAGGGCGAGGAACCATTTGGGCTGTTGACGGGGGATACGCTGTTCAACCTGGATGTAGGTCGTCCTGACTTACTAGGCGGCGGCACCGAGCAACGGTTAGCCGCGCAGCTTTTTCACAGTCTGTTTGATAAGATTTTGCCGCTGGGTGATCGCATTGAGGTTTATCCCTGTCATGGGGCGGGTTCTGCCTGCGGTAAGTCGATTGGTGATCGTAGACAAAGTACGATCGGCAATGAGCGCATTTTTAACGCCGCCCTTAAAGAGCGTTCGGAGGAAGAGTTTGTGGAGTGGATTATGAGTGAGATGCCAGAACCTCCACGTCATTATGCTCGGCTCAAAAAGGTCAATGCCAAAGGCGCACCGATTATGGGCTGTCTTCCCGCGCTGCAACCGCTGACACCTAGTGAGTTTCAGCAGAAGATGCAGGACGACAATACAGTGATTATTGACGCACGATCAATTTTGGCGTTTGGGGGTGGACATATTCCAGGTGCAGTAAACATTGCCTTGCGTCCAGAGTTTCCAAGCTGGGTCGGTTGGATGGTTAAACCAGAGCAGTCACTGCTAGTTGTAGTTGAAAGCGAACGGGATGTGAAGCTGGTTACAGAGCAGCTTTTCCGCCTCGGCTACGACAATTTAGCGGGTTACTTGCACGATGGGATGACAAGCTGGCAGAATGCTGGGTTGCCACTGAAACACCTGGGCGAGTGGACAGTGCAGGAATTAAATCAACACAAAGATGATTCAAATGTCACGGTGCTTGATGTGCGCGGTGATGATGAATATCAAAAGGGATTCGTCCCTGGAGCTAAACATCTCTTTGTGGCTCACCTAGAAGAGCATCTCGATGAGTTGGATAAAAACCAGGCGATCGCAACCTACTGCGGCAGTGGCTACCGAGCTTCTATCGCTGCCAGTGTCTTACAAAAGCACGGGTTTG
The DNA here is from genome assembly GCA_038256265.1 of Phormidesmidales cyanobacterium. Lineage (GTDB taxonomy): Bacteria > Cyanobacteriota > Cyanobacteriia > Phormidesmidales > Phormidesmidaceae > Nodosilinea. The sequence continues at coordinate 361 of JBBSKN010000068.1, read as the reverse complement.
AGAACGTGATCAATATCCCTGGTTCTTGGATGGCTTGGAAAGCCGCTAAATTGCCAGTGCAGCAACCAGAGCAATTGGAACCCGTCTCAGCTTAGTTCTGTTGCAAATTCCTTCACGTTGAGCGGACTGCTGGTACTTTGGCGTGCTTTGGAGCGTAGCACTCTGTCCTGGTCTTCCAGAATTTTCGGTGGAGCTTTGCTGATTGGTGCAGGAACGTTCAATCCTGACTGCCTGACACAAGTGGGTGAAAGGGTTGAAATCTCGTGACGCGAGGGGGAAAGGGCGAGCTGACATGAGACGCTGAAATTTGCGTACCTCAGGGTCTGTACCATGTCAGCCACCACCTGTCTCTATGATCAAG
>JBBSKN010000067.1:0-22755 GCA_038256265.1 Phormidesmidales cyanobacterium | reverse complement strand
AGGTCTCCGTCGTCTCTGGCGTGGGTAATGAAATAAGATTGTCGCTATTCATGGTGTATTCCTGGTCTGGTGTTTTGCTTTATCCAGCAGAATACGCCCTTCCTTCTTTTCCCTCCATACACCAGAAATGAGCATAGCTCTCGGTAGGCTCCGGAAGGAGAAACCGGGTTTTTGCTGGGCCTGGCTACAAGCCTTCGCCCTTGGCGCAGAAACCCGGTTTCTAGAATAGCCGGATGCCCTTGAATCAGAGCACGGTCTCTCTCAGGGGCAATTACACTAGCGCCTTGCCCTTGAATGTGCCGATGCCCGCATATTTAGCTCTAGCGCCCAATTCTTCTTCGATGCGCAGCAGCTGGTTGTATTTCGACAGGCGCTCACCTCGGCAGGGCGCACCCGACTTGATCTGCCCGGTCGCCGCTCCCACCACCAGGTCAGCGATGAAGTCATCAGGGGTTTCGCCCGAGCGGTGGCTGACCATGCAGGTGTAGCCCGCGTCGTGAGACATTTTGATGGCTTCGAGGGTTTCGGTGATCGAGCCGATCTGGTTGACCTTGACCAGGGTCGAGTTGCCGACGCCGTCTTTGATCGCCTGGGCGATGATGGCGGGGTTGGTGACAAAGGCATCGTCGCCGACCAGCTGGAGGCGATCGCCCAACCGCTGGGTCAGCAGCTGCCAGCCCTCCCAGTCTTGCTCACCGAGGCCGTCTTCAATCGAGACAATGGGGAACTGGTTGGCCCAGCTTTCCCACAGGTCGATCATGTCGGCGGTGCTCTTGCGGCTGTTGTCAGACTTGTAGAACAGGTAGCTGCCGTCCTCTTGGTAGAGTTCGCTGACGGCGGGGTCGAGGGCGATCGCAATGTCATCCCCAGGCTTGAGCCCCGCCTTCTCAATGCCCTTGAGAATCACCTCAATGGCTTCCACATTGCTCTTGAGGTTGGGGGCAAAGCCGCCCTCATCGCCAATGGCGGTGCTGTAGCCCGCGTCTTTGAGCACCGACTTGAGGGCGTGGTAGACCTCGGCCCCGTAGCGCAGCGCCTCAGAGAAGGTGGGCGCACCCACCGGGGCAATCATAAACTCTTGAAAGTCAACGCTGTTGTCGGCGTGGGCACCGCCGTTGATGATGTTAAAGCAGGGCACCGGCAGCAGCACCGAGTCGGGGCCGCCCAGGTGCACGTAGAGCGGAATGTCGGCAGCGACCGAGGCGGCCCGAGCCACGGCCATCGACACGCCCAAAATGGCGTTGGCCCCCAGGGTGCCCTTGTTGTCGGTGCCGTCTAGGGCCAGCATTTTGTGGTCAACGGTGGCCAGATCTGACGCGTCCATGCCTTGGATGGCTGAGGCAATGGTGTCGTTGACGTTGGCCACGGCCTTGAGTACCCCTTTGCCGCCATAGAGAGACTTGTCGCCATCCCTCAGCTCCAGCGCCTCCCGAATTCCCGTAGATGCCCCAGAAGGCACCCCCGCCCGCCCCTTAGCGCCCCCTTCGAGCACCACATCGACCTCAACCGTAGGATTGCCCCGCGAATCAAGGATCTGTCTGCCGTGAACCGATGTTATTGCAACCATGACACTTCTCCGTTGGTGATTCGATGAGCCGCTGCCACCCCGCCGTAGGGGCCAAGTACAGACGGGAAGCAAGCCTGTAGTATCCTACCGAGTAACCCCTGCTTAAAGTAAAGAAAGCAACGGTTTGGGGAAATGTAGCTAGTTTAACTATTCTCACGGATTGCCCCTAAACCTCATCCCAGCCCAAAAGCGGAGCTTTGCCTGAGGAAAACTACAGTTCCTACGCTAGACTTGGCCCGAGCTGGACCGGGTATGTGCCGAAGCAGCGTGCCCGAATAGCGACCTTCCCCCACGGTCTAAGCTAATCAACTAATTTGTCTGCGCAGCAGTTCTGTGTGCTCAGCCAGCATTTCACCGCCTGACTCAGCCAGGGCTTTCACGTATTTATATTTAAATTTGTCGAGGGCGCTCACCAGCCGCGATTCAATTTCGTAGCGGGTGTTGTGCTGGCTCAACTCGGCGGCGATCGCCTCCCGTAAATGGTGCTGCAACCGGGCCGTAATGACAGTCCCCTCGGCATCGAGCAAGCTGCCGGCGATGCTGCGATACAGGCTTTGGGCCAACGACTGAGACAGAGATTGCACCTGGGTTGAGAACAACGCTAGACCCGGCAGGTGCTTGACCTGGGGATAGCCGGGCATTTGCTCCAGAGTTTTAGTGATGCTGTGCTGCACCAGGTCTTCGATGTCGGGCTGCACCTGAGGCAAGATATTGTCGACGCCGACCTGGTAGAGGCGATTGGCGATCGCAGTCATCTCCTCCTCTGCCACAAGTTCGCCTGCGCCATTGTCTACCGGGTCAATCAGGGCGATCCAGTTCAGCAGCTCTCCCTGACGGATCGAGTCTTGCAGCTGCTCTATAATCTCAATGCCTGCAATGCCAGCGATGTCGGCCCCCACGGTGACAATCACCTCGCGCTGGGCCTCGGCCTGCACCGGGTCTAGGTTGAGCACATCGACCTGGTACAGCCGCAGGGCCACGGGCAAAATCCGCCAGGCCCGCCAGAATGGCAGGATGAGAAACAGGTCATACCACCGCCGCAGTGTCGCTTCGACCCAAGTGAGGCCGGAATGCCGCCGCCGGGTAGCGATAATGCGCGCCCCAACATCCACCGCAAAAATCAGGACAAAGGGCAGGTCGATCAGCCAGAAATAGTCGGTCGGTGCGCCCCAGCGGTTGACGGTGCGGTAGTAGTTAGCCTGAAAAAAGGGCTGAATTTGGCGATCCCACAACTCCAGCTCTGATTGCCAGCCCCGCTGCTCTAAATAGTCCACCGTCCAAAACTGGCTTAGCGCATCTTGAGCTGAGAATTGGCCGGTGCGGGCCTGTAGAGCTTGCTGAATGGTGACTAGAGCCTGACTGCCGTGGGGTTGGGCAAAGGCCTGCTCGCTCACCAACTGCCGACTCAGGGTTTGCAGATTGGCTAGGGAAGCTTCGACCCCAGGCAATTCACGAAGCGGTTCGTTCCGGAATCGCAGGTCAGCTTGAGTGAGCTGGTTTCTAAGGCGCTCGACCTGAGCCTGGTACTGCTCTGTTTGAGGGTGCGCCACAATGCCCTTGACCGGATCATAGATGCGGGTAACAACAGCTGAATACTGGCGGTAAACGGGCCGCAAATTGAGATAGGTCAGATCAAACGCTACCAGGGCTAGATTCACTAGGGCAATGATCGCCACAATGCGCTCCAGCCGAGGATAGTGGCGTTCAAAGTAGGGCTTAAATTTAACCATCAGTCAGCCGTATAGGAAGTTAGATATAGCGCTATTGGTGGGCCTTGCCATTCAGCAAATTTTCCCTGTTTTACCCCTAGGCCTTGATTATTAGCGGCTGAGCGCAGTTAGACATCAATCTTCGGGATTACTTGCGATCGCAGCAATTTCAAAACAAGGCGATCGCCCCTGAGGCAGAGAGTGAATCCCAAATTTGTAAATTCATTATTCTAAATAGTCGGCCAACCATGCCTGAAACCTAGCATCTGAAACCCTCAGCAAGGTTGCCCTATTTCTGCCGACCAGGACTAGGCAGCTCTAGGCCGGGGTTTGCCCCACCGACAGCTCAGCTTGACACCGGGGGCAAAGGCCAAAAAACTCTAGGGTGTGGTAGAAAATCTTAAACTCGTGGGCCTTGTGCAACTGCTGCTCTAGGTCGTGCACCGGGCACTGGTCGATGGCGATGGTGCTGCCGCACTGGAGGCAGGTGAGGTGGTGGCGATCTTCCTGGGGCAGGCTGTAAAGCGCTTCGCCCGAGGGCAGGGTGCGCATTTGCACTGCGCCTTCGAGCTTGAGGGCGTCGAGCGCCCGGTAGACCGTGGCTAGCCCTGTAGTATTGCCGTCTTGCCGCATCTCCACATACAGATCTTGGGCCGAGATCGGCTTGCTCAACCCCTTAAGTACGGTCAGAACTTTGTCTTGGCTGCGGGTGCGTCGTACCATGCTGGCTCACTTGCTATACCCAGTCCAGCTCGGGAACGGTCGTTTCCGTGCTGGCAGAATGTCACTGCTGGGCTGGGATTTGGGTTGGTGTGTCTCAATTTTATCAACCAGCCGATACGGTAGGATGTTGATTGCTGATGAATACCCTTTTTTCAACCGCCAACGGAGTCAACCGTGCCCCACTACAGCGCCCGCATCTACGTCACCCTGCGCCCATCGGTGCTCGATCCCGCAGGGACGGCGGTGCAGTCGGGCTTGGCCCACATGGGCTACGACAATGTCGGTCCGATTCGCATTGGCAAATACATTGAGCTGACCCTGGAGGCCGAGAGTGAAGCTGCCGCCAGCCAGCAGCTTGATCGCATGTGCGACCAGCTACTGGCCAACCCGGTGATTGAGAATTATCGGTTCGAGCTGCAAACGCTAGCGACGGCGTAGGGGCGAACGGTTGTTCGCCCTGCGGAGGTTAAAGGCGAACAACCGTTCGCCCCTACCCAGCCCGTCGCCGCTAAAAGATCCCTTCACCCTCCTAATCCTATGAAATTCGCCGTCATCGTCTTCCCCGGAGCCAACTGCGATCGCGATGTGGCCTACGTCACCCGCGATATTCTCGCTCAGCCCACCCGCATGGTCTGGCACGAAGATAGCGACCTGAGTGATGTCGATGTGGTGGTGGTGCCGGGGGGCTTTAGCTACGGTGATTATTTAAGGTGCGGGGCGATCGCCCGCTTTTCCCCCGCCATGCAGGCGACGGTGGCCCACGCCCAGGCAGGCAAGCCGGTGCTGGGCATCTGCAACGGCTTTCAGATTTTGACCGAGGTAGGGCTGCTGCCGGGGGCGCTGGTCAGAAACCGGGATATGCGGTTTATCTGCGATCGCGTCCCCCTCAAAGTCGAGCGCACTGACTTGCTGTGGACTGGCGGGTATGCTGCGGGTCAGGTGATTATCCTGCCCATTGCCCACGGCGAGGGCTGCTACTACGCCGACGAGGCCACCCTGGCGGAGCTAGAGGCCCACAATCAAATCGTCTTTCGCTACAGCAGCCCCGAGGGCGCAGTCAACCAAGCGGCGAACCACAACGGCTCTCTGGGTAACATTGCAGGTATCTGCAACCGGCAGGGCAATGTCCTGGGTCTGATGCCTCACCCCGAGCGGGCCGCTGATGCGGTGCTGGGCGGAGTCGATGGGCTGCCCCTGTTTCAAAGTCTGGTGCAGTCTCTGGTGGCGGCCTAGGCAGGCTTGGCCAAGGCTTCATGCAGGGCTGACTATCAACGCATAAGCTTCATCAAATGCCCCGTCACGGCGGTGTCGCTGCCTGCACTAACCGTTGAGGAACCAAGCATGAACTGAAGTGCGTTATTGGGTTGACGACCTAAGGCCGTGCTTAGGCACTGCTGTGTTTGAGTAGCTTTCGGCGTTTCTAACCACCAGAAACCCGGTTATGCCGCCTTAGCCAACGGCTGTAGGAGACCCCATGCCCAACTGCGATGAATGGTTCGGTAGCGCCCTCGCCTATCGCCCCACGGTGTATGAATATTGTCAGCTGGCCCTGCGCCCCAGTCTTGACCAGGCCGCCGCCGATCGCATGGGCGAGATCTTGCAGCGGGCCGAAGCCGAGCCGTTGCTGAACTTGCTGATTGACGAAGCCGATGATTTGGTCAACCGGTTGCAGCCCTGTCTTTGCGACCAGCACCTGCACCAGCAGCAACAGCGCCTGCGCATCGCCATTGATGCCCTTTGGGTAGACGAACTATTATCCGCCTGCGGGCGGGGAGAACAGGCTCAATCTTAGTTTTGTGCTGATCAAGCCTTCTATGGTGATGCAGCGGTGATGCAGCCCTGGTTGAGAAGTCTCACAGATAGCTGAACAGCGTGCCTACCTCTGGCCAGATTAGCCCTGCCGCTGCTGTTCTACAGAATCTGTGCCAGGCTGAGATCAATTGGCTGGCACACCGAGGCTTCATGGCAAGCTCTTCGTCTTCATCGGGTATTCCCGGCCGCTGGCTGGTGCAGGTGTGTCGCCATCGGTCGTGCGATCGCGGCGGCTCTGCCGACGTGCTAGCGGCGTTTAGAGAACACCAAAGCGCAAGCATCTTAGTGGTCGAGAGCGACTGTATGGGCCAGTGCAGCGCCGGGCCGACGGTCAAAGTCATGCCCGGCAATACCTGGTACTGCCGGGTCACCGCAGAGGATGTGCCGCGAATTGTGGAGCAGCATTTTGGGAAAGGGGAGCTGGTGCGCGATCGCCTCCACCCCCGCTTTCATCCGCCCGATTAACTCTAGGGCTGCGCCTGGGCCAGGGCATCTGCCGGGGGTCGCACCACGCGCCGAGCCAGCCCCAGTTTCTCTAGCAACACAATGGCGTACCAGGTGACATCGATCTCCCACCAGCGCCAGCCTGCGGGGGCCACGTTGGGGAAGGCGTGGTGGTTATTGTGCCAGCCTTCGCCGTAGGTGAGCAGCGCCGTCCACCACAGATTGCGGGAGCCATCTTCGAGGGTAAAGCGGCGCTTGCCCCACATATGGGTCGCCGAGTTGATCAGCCAGGTGGAGTGCCACAGCAGGGCAATGCGCAGAAAGCCGCCGTAGATCACAAAGGGCCAGCCGCCGAGGGCAAAGAGGGCGATCGCAACCGGCACCTGCAAAAATAGAAAGTAGCGGTCAAGCCAGCGGTAGTAGGGGTCGCGGGCAATATCTGGGGCATAGCGACGGTAAATTTGGCCGTTAAACACCGCCGGGTTGCGGTAGACCATCCACAGCATGTGGCTCCACCAAAACCCTCGACTGGCGGCGTAGGGGTCTTTTTCGGCATCTTCGGTGTAGAGGTGGTGCTGGCGATGGCCCGCCACCCAAAAGATTGGCCCGCCCTGGAGCGCCATCGCCCCAATAGTCGCCAACACGTACTCTAGCCAGCGGGGCACCTGCAAACTGCGGTGGGTCAGCAGGCGGTGGTAGCCCAGGCAAATGCCAATGCTGCCAAACAGCCAGTGCAGCGCCACCATCACCGCCAGCGCCGACCACGAAAAGAACCAGGGGGCCAGCAGGGCCACGCCGTGAATGGCGGCCAAAAAGCCCACCAGGGTCCAGTCTAGGTTCGCAATCCCCGGCTTGGGCGGGGCCTGTTTAATGGTTGTTGTCATAGCAAATCCTTCTTGCTCGATAAGGTTGCAGCCGTCGGCCCAGGCAACTACCCAGACCATGCTGACAGCTGTTGCAAGACTCTCTTGCATCCTCTGGGGCATCCTCTGGCGGAATGGATGGAGCCGTTGCAAGTGGCGCTTGCAAAACTATCCTAGCAAACTTTTCTGATAAAATGCAAGTGTTACTTTCTTTTTGCTATGGCAGCTCAGCGCACATCAGCTCGGCACCGGCTTGTAGATGCTGCATTTCAGCTTTTTTCTAGCCAGGGGGTGGGCGCTACTACCACCCGCCAGGTGGCCGATCTGGCCGGTGTGAACGAGGTGACGCTGTTTCGTCAGTTTGGTAGCAAGCACGGCTTGCTTGCAGCGGTGATGACCGAGGCTGAGGTGCTGACTGGGCCGGGCCAGGGCTTTGATCGGGTTGCCCAGGGGCAAGCTCCCAGCGATCAGGCGCTCAAAGATTTTCTTGACCAATGTTTAGACACCCTAAACCAGCGGTCAGAATTAGTGCGATCAGTGATCGGCGAGGCCGGGCAGTTTTCTGCCGAAAACAGTCAATCTCTGGGGCGGGGGCTGCAAACCATCCGCGACTTTATGGCCGAAGCGCTAGAGGCGCTTCTGGGCCTGGGAGCATCTCCCCAGCCTCGCCCTGAGGAGGTGGCGGGGATGGTAATGGCGCTGCTGCTCGGCTATACCGCCATGGCTAGCGCTACCGAGGAAGTAACAGAAAGCGCCCCAGAAAGCTCTACAGGCGCTGGCCTGTCTCACGTCTCACCCCTTTGGCCTAGCCAAGCAACTTTTATCGACAGCCTGGTGGTCTGGCTGAGCAGCCTGCGCACCCAGACCGATAACCTCGGCAACTCCCGAGAGCAGTCCAGCTCGGCCACCACTGCCCCCAACACAGAAACCTGGATCGACCTGCCCGCCCCGGTGGTGCATCAGATTATGCAGGCGGCCCGCAAGGCTGGCAGCCAGACCTACGCCCTGGTCTATGTGCTGCTGGGGGCCGGGGTGGCGGCGACAGAGGTGCCGCTGTTGACCCGCGCCAGCGCCATCTACGACAGCAGCCAGCATATTTTGCTGGTTGGCCCCCAGCACCGCCAGGTACCGCTCAACCAGTGGATTCTAGGTCAGCGCTACGGCACCTACACCAAAAACCCCCTCACCCGCTGGCTGAAGAGCCGCAGCGATGACTCGCCCGCCCTGTTTTTGGGGCCAGACAATCAGCCTATTACCCCCTATCGAGTGCGGCAGCTGTGGGCCGAGGTCGCCGCCGATATCGCCTCGCCTGCGGGACAGCCCCCTAGCGTTGAGCAAGCCCGCGCCACCTGGTGCGTTGAAATGCTGCTAAAGGGGCTGACTCGCCAAGAGCTCAGCCTGCTGAGCGGGCTGTCGGTAGAGCAGCTCGACCCGCTGGTGCAAAAGGCCCAGGCGCGGTCGGCCCTGGCCCAGGCCCTGCGGCTCGACCAGCAGCCCAGCTCAGGCTCTAAGTTTTTAGACGCGTCTGCCGAGCAACCAGCTCTGCTCGAAGAGCATGGTTAGGTTAGGAGTCTCATAGGGCTGTGCCCTTTTTATTCCTGTTTGTGGCCTTTCCCAGGTGGGTGAGAGAGGCCTGAACGGTTGCTAAACACTAAAGCTAGCCAGCCCGCAACTAATAGTAGTGCCATCGGTGGGCCTGGCGAACAGGTAGCCCTGGCCATACTCACAGCCCAAATCGCGCAAAATATCTCGCTGCTGGGGGGTTTCGATGCCCTCGGCGGTCACCGCCATGCCCAGGGTGTGGCAAAGGCCAATGATGGCGCGCACAATTTCTAGCCGTTCGGTGCTGGTATCGATGTCTTGTACAAAGGAGCGATCAATTTTGACCATATCAATGGGGAACTGATGCAGATAGCTAAACGATGAATAGCCGGTGCCAAAATCATCGAGGCAGATTTGCACGTCGAGCTGCTTGAGCTGGTTGAGGATGGCAGCGGTTTCTTTAGGGTTATCAATAAATACGCTTTCGGTGACTTCTAACCTTAAATAATGACCGCTCAACCCCGTATCTTGCAAAATACTGGCAATGGTATTAACCAAATTTTTTTGGGCAAAGTGTTTGCTCGAAAGGTTGACGTTGATGGACATCGTGAGGGGTGAGCAAGTGTCATTGCTCTGCTTAGCTAGCTGGCCATCGGCCCAGACCCAGGCCCCAAGCTCTAGCTGTTGCCAGCTTTTTAGCTGGAGGCAGGCCTGGCGTAACACCCATTGGTCGATGGTAGTGATGACGCCCATCTCTTCGGCTAGGTGAATGAATTGGTCAGGATACACCATTTCGACCCTGGGCTTTTGCCAGCGCACCAGGGCTTCGAGGCTGGCGACCTCGTGGGTGGCCAACGAGACAATGGGCTGGTAATGCACCTGAAGTTCGTCGTGGGTAATGGCATAGCGCAGGTCATGCTCGCGCTCCATTAGCTCTCGGGCCTGGCTGTGCATGACCATATCAAACAGCTCGTAGTCGCCCCGCCCCCGAGCTTTGACTCGGTACATGGCGATATCGGCATTGCGTAGTAGATCAGCTGGCTCATCGTAAGGGGTTGAGCTCATCACAATGCCAATGCTGGCGGTGACCACTAGCTCGTGATTGCTAATGGTAAAGGGCTTTTTGAGTTCATCTAAGATGCGCTCGGCGGTGCGGCAGGCCACAGCCACGTCGGTCACATCTTCTAGCAGTACGGCAAATTCGTCGCCGCCAAAGCGGGCCACGGTATCCATGGCCCGCAGGTAGGTCTGCAAGCGGGGGGCCACTTCGATCAGGAGCTGATCGCCAGACAGGTGCCCTAGAGTATCGTTGATGGTTTTGAAGCGGTCAAGATCGATCAGCATGACCACAAAGCCAACCTCAGGCGATCGCTGGCTGCGCTTAACCGCTTTCTCTAGGCGGTCTAAAAACAGAAGGCGGTTGGGCAGCTGAGTCAGCGCATCGTGCAGGGCGTTGTGCGCCAGTTGAGCTTCCATGCGGCGTTGTTCGGTGCTGTCGTGGACGACCATAACCGCCCCCTCGGCTTGACCCCGGTCGTCGTAGATGGGGGCAGCACCGTCGGTGACGGGGGTTTCGTTGCCCGCTTTAGCTCGCAGCAGTGCGCCCTCGGGTAGAGAGAAAGCGCTATCGTCCGCTAGGGATTTTACCAGCGGGTTGTCGAGCAGCTTGCGGGTGACCTCATCGATAAAGTGAAATACCTCGGCAGGCGATCGCCCCATGGCCTCGGTTTGCGACCAGCCGGTCAACGCTTCGGCCACCGGGTTCATAAACTTAATCAGGCCGTTGGTGTCGCTGGCGACGACGCCTTCGCTGATGCTGTTGAGCACGGCGAGCAGCCAGCGGCGGTTTTCTTTAACGGTTTTATCGAGGCGGTGCTTATAGATGGCAATTTCAATATTGGCGCTCAGCTCTCGGGCCTCAAAGGGTTTGAGAATGTAGCCAAAGGGGGTAGTAAGGGTGGCTCGTTTAAGCGTTTCTTCATCGGCGTAGGCGGTCAAATAAATAATCGGAATATCTAAGGTTTTAGTGATGACCGCCGCCGCATCAATGCCGTCTAGGGTCTCGCTGAGGTGAATATCCATCAAGATCAGATCGGGGTGCAGCGTTAGGGCGGTTTGAATGGCGGCCTCGCCGGAGGTGACAATCTCAGGCACATGATGGCCCAAGTCAGTCAGGGTCGCCTGGAGATCCATGGCGATTACGACTTCATCTTCTACAACCAGAATGGTCTTTTTCTCCATGGGAGCCTACGCAGGAAAGGTGATTTGAAAGGCAGTGCCAACGGGTTGGGGGGCAACGACCACATCCCCTTTGATCTGTTTAGACAGGTTTTGCACCAGACTCAGACCCAAAGAAGACATGTGCTGCAAATCAAAGTCGTCGGGTAGGCCCACCCCGTTATCTTGCACCCGCAGAGAAATCTGGTGGTCGTGGCCTACCGATGAGAGGATGGCAATTTCGCCAGACCGCCCGTCAGGAAAAGCGTATTTAAGCGAATTTGACATCAGCTCGGTGAGCAGGAGACCGCAAGGCAGGGCGGTTTCAATGTCTAAACTATGGGGCTCAATCTCTAGCCGCAGGGCGATGCGATGGCTACTGGCGCGATAGGTTTCAAGCAGGCCGTAGGCCAAGCCGTGGATATAGTCGGCCAGATCGATGCGGGCTAAATCTTGGGATTTGTAGAGTTTTTCGTGCACCAGGGCCATGGCCCTGACCCGGCTTTGACTATCGCGCAGTACCGAGAGGGCTACCGGGTCAGACACGTTGCGAGACTGGAGGTTGAGCAGGCTGTATACCACCTGGAGATTATTTTTGACGCGGTGATAAATCTCTTTGAGCAGCAGCTCTTTTTCTTTTAGAGAGGCCTGGAGTTTGGCTTCAGACTCCTTGCGATCAGTAATGTCTTCGAGAATGTACGAAAAGCGCGGTGGCCCACCAGGGCTACCCGCAACGGCGCACACGCTGCCAGCCAGCCAGCGCCTCCGGCCAAGGCTATTATCATCCTCGCAGTATTCAAACCGCACCGGAGCCTGGGTGCGCTCGGCCTGTCGATAGTAGGCCAGCCAGCGCTCAAGGGTGGCCCGGGGTATCTCCAGGTCGCTAGAAAACCGATTGTGCATGGCTTGGGGAGTAGTGCCAAAAAACTCGGCGGCGGCCCCATTGTCAGACAGGTGCAACATATCGCTATGGCGGAGTTCGACAATGCCCATGGGCATTGGGGCACTGTCAAAAAAGCTGCGCAAGGTCGATTCACTTTGCTGCAAATCATCGTTGAGCTGGCGCAGCTCGATGGTGCGCTCGGCCACCCGCTGCTCAAGCTCAGCTTTGGCCCGGCTCAGGTCAGCCAGGGCCTGCAAGCGCTGGGTTTCAATGCGTTTGCGAGGGGTGATGTCGGTCAAGAGCACCACGGCCCCCAGATTTTGGCTGTCTGCATCTGCCAACGGACGAGCACTGAGAATAAGATTTAACCGCTGCCCACGCTGGTCTTCAATCTCTACCTCAAGGCCCTGAATGCTCTCTCCCTTTAAAATAGAAGCAATAGCAAAGGGCGCCTGAGCCTCAGCACTGATCCCAACTGGGGGAAACGCTAGAGGATTGGTGGCGGTGTCTCGGGCCGCAATAGGCACAAGACCTAAGCTATCAAAGGGTTGCCCAAGCAACTTTGGCCCCCAGAGCTCACAGGCCACCTGACTCGCCCGAATAATCATGCAATCGGCATCGCAGACTAGAATAGCTTCGCCTGCCTGTTCTAGCATGAGCCGGGCTAGCCGCTCCGCCGCTAAGGTCTCTTCGTGGCGTTTTTGCTGGGTTAAATCGGTAATGACCACGCAGGTCATCAACGTTTCATCCACGTTGAGCGAGCTAATCGTAATGTAGGTCGGAATTTCAACGGCACTGGAGGAAATCAGAAACAGCTCCAGGGTATTGCTTTCCTTCTGGGCCGTTGCTTCAGTTCGCGATTGAAACAGCAGGCTGTCTTGGAGCGATAGAAACTGCCGAAAATAAGCCCCGATCAGCTTCTCTAGGGGCCGCTGTAATAGGTTGGCTAGGCTTTGATTGCCGTATAAAATTAATCCTTCAGTGGAAAGAATGGCTGCACCCTGCTGCATTTTTTCGACCAGCAGCCGATAGGGTTGATCCGCAGTTTGCAGCGTAAAAATTCGTGGCCCCTCTGAGGTCGAAACCACAAACGCATCCACCTCACCACCCTGAATTGCGTGCAGGGTTTCTTCGCTAGTGGCTAGGTGATCGCGCAGGGCTTGAATCTCTGTTAACAGCTCCGATTTAGTTTTATAAATATCTTCAGCATTGTCCACAGGTTAACCCAACAGAACATATTTGATTGGGATGGGGGCATTGAGCAGCCTTGTATCGTTACTCTGTGAGTACGATATCTAGACCCCTCAAGACTTTTTCGGTATCAGACAAATCGCCCACAATAGACCTCATGGGCAATGGCAACTGCTTAACCAGCGTGGGAATAGCGATGACATTATCTGCTCCGAGCGCTGACGGAGACTGGTAGATATCAATCACCTCTAGCTCATAGCGCCCCTGCAAGTGGTCTTCACACAGTCGTTTGAGCCGATCTAGAGCCTGAATTGAGCGCGGGGTAGCCCCGGCCACAAACAGCCGCAGGCGGTAGTGTTGCCGATCATCATGGGCGATCGCCTGCTCAAAACTAGCCGTTAGGGCGTCGTTTTCTTCTGGTGAAACGGCCTGCTCTGGGGGCAGTTCATGCATGGGGTCTGGGGCCGAGTCGTTTACCATAATATTCACATTTAAGGGTTGCTACTATCAATAGGTTATTTGTGTTCTACTGGCTTAATGTCAAGCCCTACAATCACCTTCTCATGATTAGATAAGTCGCCAATAATTTGCCGAATCGGGCGCGGCAGCCGCCGCACCAGGGTAGGAATCGCAAAAATTTGGTCTTGCTGAGCCAGCTCCGGGTGCTGCAAGAGATCAACAATTTCAATCCGGTACTGATTCGGCATATATTCTTCACACAGCTGCTTTAAGTTGGCGAAGGCCGTCACCGATTTGGGGGTTTGCCCGGCGACATACAGGCGCAGCTGCCAGAATTCAGGTTCCGCCTCGGTTGGTTCATTAGCTTGAGTCATGGTGGAGGCTCTTAGGGTTTCAGTCGGGTGAGCAGAGGGTGACAACGGGCGAGGCTAGTCGGCCTGGCGCAGCTGGGCGATCGTCGCTTGATCGTGCAGCTCCCCAGCTTTGTAGAGGCGCTCTTCGTCTAGAAGGCGGGCAAACTCGGCAGTTTCTGTCTCAAGCTGGATCTGGAGCGTAGCTAGCTGAACCTGGGTAGCTTGGCGCTGTTGCTCGAGCTGTCGCCGCCGCGCGGCCACCTGCTGCTGCCGCTCGACCTGCGCCTTGGCGTCTTCGACCTCCTGTATCGCCCGCGCCGTGCCCATCAAGATCTGCCCCTGACCCAAATAGACGCTGACCAGGTCAACGCCCTGGCTGGTGAGACGAAACTCGCGTACCTGGTTAGAGTGGCTCATGCCGCGAGACTTGAGCACCTGTAGCAGCCGATTGCGCTCTCCATTGTGCTCAACGGAACGCACCTCCAGCCAGGTATCCATCAGCGATGAGGTGCCGATCTCGATCTCGCTATACTCTCTTGTCGTGTCGGCGGCGATCAGATTGGTCATCAATACGGTAATTTGCTCCGCCTTGAGATAATCAATCAGCCGCATAAAGAACGATTTGGTCTGCAGCAGGCTGCCGGTCGCAATCAGATTGCTAATGGGGTCAATCACTACGGTGGTGGGGTGCCAGGTGCTGAGCCAGTGATGAATCTGCACTAGATGCTGCTCTAGGCTGTGGGTGGTAGGTCGCAGGGCTTGAATTTGCAGCAATCCCTGCTGAATATAGGGGTCTAGATCTAGCCCCACCGATCGCATATTGCGCAAAATTTGCTGGGGTGCTTCCTCAAAGGCAATATAGAGGCAGCGCTCGCCCCGCTGGCCGGTGGCGGCGGCAAAATGCGCGGCAATGGTGCTCTTGCCGGTGCCCGCCATGCCGGTAATTAAGACACTGCTGCCGCGAAAGTACCCTTTCCCTTCCAGCATGGTATCGAGGTGGGCAATGCCGGTGGGAACGCGATCGCTAGACACCCCATGGTTGAGCCCCACCGAGGTAATCGGCAGCACCGAAATGCCATCTTGACCAATCAAAAATGGATACTCGTTGCTGCCATGGTGCGAGCCGCGATATTTGACAATTTGCAGCCGTCGGGTGGAGAGTTCTTCGTGGGTGCGCTGGTCAAGGCGAATCACGCAGTCAGAGACATACTCTTCGAGCCCATGACGGGTGAGGCTGCCCTCGCCCCGCTCGCCGGTAATAATGGCCGTCACCCCTTTGGCTTTGAGCCAGTGAAACAGACGACGCAGCTCGGCCCGCACAATGGTTACATTTGACAGCCCCGCAAACAGCACCTCGATGGTGTCGAGCACCACCCGCTTAGCCCCCAGGCGATCAATCGCTAGGCCGAGGCGAATAAAAATGCCCTCTAGATCGTAGTCACCGGTCTCTTGAATTTCGGCGGGGTCAATGTAAAAACAGTCAATGGCGATCTGCTTATCGGCGATCAGTTGATTGAGATCCCACCCCAGAGAGGCCACATTTTGAGCTAGCTCCTCAGCCGTTTCTTCAAAGGCAATAAACACGCCCGGTTCGCCGTACTGGGTTGCGCCCCGCACCAAAAACTCCATGCCCAGCAGCGTCTTACCGCAGCCCGCTGAGCCGCACACCAGGGTAGGGCGGCCCTGGGGCAACCCACCATCGGTGATCTCGTCGAGCCCCTGAATGCCCGTCGGGCATTTGGCTAGCTGCACGTACTGAGATGCGATCGGGCTATTGGCTGGAAACATACATTGAGAATCCTAGGATTCGACCGCGTGAATTGTTGAGAATAAATGTATAGATTGCAGGCCTCCTTGACGGAGTTACCCCTGCTTAAATAGTCTACTTCTTCACAACAGCCCAATCCCTGATACGGTCAATTTGTTACGCCTTAAAGGGTGGGTTTTGGCTAGGGCAGATTCCTGTGATGGTGACGATTAGCTGCAAGCAGAACATTGCCCTTAGCGATGGGCGATCGCTGACCAGGCGTCAGGAGGCCCATTAGGTAGGTCTTGGGGGGCAACCTTGGTGTCGTAGAGACTAAAGCCGCGCGACTCGTAGTTTTTATAGGCGTGAGGGCCATCGAGGCTACAGGTGTGTACCCAAACGCGGCTGGTTGTTATGGCCCAGGCCCGCTGCACCCCCACCGTCAGCAGGTGGCCACCAATGCCCTGGCCAATAAACTGGGGCAGCAGGCCAAAGTAGATGATTTCCACATCCCCAGATGGATGTTTTCCTAGCTCCACGTAGCCCGCTGGAGTGCCTGCCAGGTAGGCGACCCAGGTTTCGATCTCGGGTTGACTGAGGTAGGTTAGCCAGCGATCACAGCTCCAGGCAAGTCTTTCATGCCAGTACCACTGGCCCCCGACGCTGGTGTAGAGAAATCGGCTGAACTCTGGGCAGGGCACCTGAGCCTGGCGAATATCGAGATCGGGCTGCTCGATCAGCTTAGGCCGCAACTGAGCCGAGTCGAGCATTTCCAGATACCAGGTGGTGACGTCAATCTCCATTAGTGGAGCAAATCTCCCTTAAAAACCGTGACGGCCTGGCCGCAGAGACGCACGCGATCGCCCTCGTCTTGCACCTTGACCACGCCACCCCTGGCTGATGTCTGATAAGCCAGAAACCTAGACTTACCCAGCTTTTCTCGCCAGTAGGGGCCAAGGCAGCAGTGGGCCGACCCGGTCACCGGGTCTTCGTTGATGCCAATGGCCGGGGCAAAGAAGCGCGAGACAAAATCGTAGGGTGCGTCGCCCCGGCTGGTGACAATCACGCCGTGGACGGGCAACTGCCCCAGGGCGACAAAATTGGGCTGTAGATCTTGCACCGCCGCCGCTGACTCTAGCTCCACCAGGTAGCCCAGGGAATTTTGCGCTACGCCTGTGGGGGCTGCGCCCAGAGCTGCGGCCAGACCGTCGGGCTCATCTATACGGTGGGATGGGTTGGTCGGAAAATTTAGCTCAATCCAGTCGCCCAGGCGGCAGGCGGTGAGCACCCCGCTGCGGGTGTAGAACCTGGCCGGCTGTTCGTCGCTCAGGTGGCCCTCGCTCCAGAGCACATGACAGGTGGCCAGGGTGGCATGGCCGCAGAGGTCGACCTCGACGGTGGGGGTAAACCAGCGCAGCCGATAGCCATCAGCCTCGGGGTAAAAGAAAGCCGTCTCCGAGAGGTTCATCTCCTGGGCAACCTGCTGCATCCAGCGATCGGGGCGGGCCTCAGGCAGCGCGCACACCGCCGCTGGGTTGCCGCCGTAGGCCTTGTCGGTGAAGGCATCAACCTGGGTAAGGGCGATCGTCATGGGGCCAAACCTGGGGCTAAAACAACTAACTGCTCGGTAATGACTGCCGAATTTGGTCGGTAGTCATAAAGCATTGATCGCGAGGAAAGTCAGTCAAGGCAGCCTGGGCAACCTGAGGCAGTTCGCTGGCGGGACGATTTTCAAACCGACCCAGGGCAGCATAGCTGATTAACCCCAGGTATTCGCGAATGGCCAGAAATGACCGCTCGTGAGAAGCCACCCAGTCTGAGATTGGCTCTGAGTGGGGAGTGACTGAGAAACCAAGACTCTTAAACGTCAGCCAAGCGCGCAGCATGTGGGGCTGGTCGGTAATCAAGATAATGCTGCTGACGCCTTGCGACCCTAAAATAGCCCCGGCGGCATAGGCTTCATCTTTAGTGGTTCTGACACATCGGGCCGTGAGTAAACCGTCCGTCGGCAGTCGCCGCTTATCTAGGGCAAGGAGTACCCTGCTGCCGAAATTTTCGCCCATGACCAAGAGCTTCGGTGCCCTAGCTTGGGCCACCATATCAAGGGCTGTGTCGTAGCGATCGCCTCGGGCCGCTGACTCGCGCGCAAGCACCACAATGGCCCCAGCCGACGCCCCCGTATCTGGCGGCACAAAGCGCCCCAGCAGATAGTTGGCTGGCATAGAGAATAGCGGAGAAATCATGAACCAGTAGGCGGCTAGTACACCCAAACTAACGGTCACCGTGCGCCGTCGATACCGAGCGCCACTGGCTAAAAACAGCACTACGGTCACGACAAGCAGGGTCAGCGTCATTAACTTGGCGCTAGACAGCAGGTGAAAGAGTCCCCAGGTGAACTTTGGCCAGTAGTAACTGAGTAGGTTTCGAAGCTGAACTAGCATGGTTACACCTCGCCCAAGAAAGCAGCTCAGGCCTGAAACGGTTCTATCAGATTTAGCCTACTGACGCTTATCTTCCGTAGGAGGACTAAACTTTTTTTGCTAAGCAAAATTTACAAGTTTGTGTAGCCAGGGCAAACCCTTTCCTAGCCAGCCAGCTACTGGCCAACGGACTACTGATAGTAGCGCTGGTCTGCCCACACTCGCAGCGCTTGCTCTGAGCTAAAGGTATGGCGCTGTCGGCTGACAGGATCATAGGCAATGAACAGGGTATGGCCGTCGCGATCGCGCTTTAGCTTCACCCGAGGCGCTGTCGAGCCGCAGAAATAGGCTAATAGGGCTATACCCGCAGGGCCAAAACGGGCCTTAACCCCCGCCCAGGCCCGCCCAAGAGAATAACCGGTCTGAACCGGTTGCTCGGGCAGTTCTGAAATTAGCTCTAGCTGAGCGTACAAACTATTCGGTTTCACCGGCTTTTCTCCAAAAGGAAAGGTTTAACGAAGCGCAAATCAACGCGCCATAGCTGAGTGCGCTATGGGAAGTCGCTATGGATGAATTTTCTTCAATCTCCCCCTACCCGAACAGAGGCAGTTGGCGTAAATTGTATTGGTCACAGTTCGAATTTTCGTAACTGTTCGGGTAGCCTGGCCGCAAAACTGTTCCGGCCCAATGCAAAAGCCAAACTCAGACATCCAAAATCCCCCCGCCCCCCGCCCCTACTCACCCCCTCACCCATCCACCCACCTACCCATCCACCTCCTCCCCATGCCCCTCTCCCCCCTCTCCCCCGCGCCCAACCAGGTGCTCTACGAACAGGTGGCCGATCGCCTACAGCAGCTGATTGCCGGGGGCACGCTCCAGCCGGGCGATCGCCTGCCGTCGGTGCGCAAACTGCGATCGCAGCTTTCTGTCAGCACCTCTACGGTGATGGAAGCCTATCGCCTGCTAGAAGACCGGGGGCTGATTTTAGTGCGCCCCCAGTCGGGCTACTACGTCAAGCAATTGCCCCTACAGCTGCCCCAAGAACCCGCCCCCACAGCCCCGCCGAGCCAGGCGACCGACATCGACATCTCCCTGGCCTTCGAGGTGCTCAGCCTGATGCGCGATCCGGGGCTGATTCAGCTGGGGGCGGCGCTGCCAGCCCTCGAACAACTGCCGCTGGCGCAGCTCAATCGGCTGATGGGTAAAGTGCTGCGAGACCATACCCGGCTGGCCCACTCCTACGGCACGCCCCTGGGGATGACTTCGCTGCGGGCCGAGTTTGCCAAGCGTATGCTAGACGCAGGCTGCTCGGTGCATCCTGATCAAATGGTGATTACCAACGGGGCCAACGAGGCGATTTATTTCTGCCTGCAAGCCGTGACCCAGCCCGGCGATACGGTGGCGATTGAGTCGCCCACCTACTTTGCCATGCTAGAAGCCTTGAAATGCCTGGGGCTCAAGGCTTCTAGCATGGCAACCCACCCGCGCGACGGCCTCAGCCTGACCCATTTAGAATCATCGCTCAAAACGGGTGAGGTCAAGGTGGTGCTGCTGGTGTCTAACTTCAGCAACCCCCTGGGCAGCTGCATGGACGACACGAAGAAAAAGCATCTCGTAGAGTTGCTCAACCGCTACGACACTCCGTTGATCGAAGATGACATCTATGGCGAGCTTTGCTTTGCAGGCCCCCGGCCTAAGGCGATCAAAGCATTCGATAGCGAAAATCGAGTCCTCTACTGCGCCTCGGTGAGCAAGACCCTGTCGCCAGGGCTGCGGGTGGGCTGGTGTCTCGGCGGCCGCCACCACGCCAGCATTGCCCGCATGAAGTCGATTTTCAATCAAAATACTGCGATCGCCCCCCAGCTGACCGTAGCAGCCTTTCTGGCCAACGGCGGCTATGATCGCCACCTGCGCCACCTGCGCCGCGCCTATCACGACCAAATGCTGCGGATGCAGCAGGCCATTCTCAACTACTTTCCAGCCGAGACCTGCCTGACTCGGCCCACGGGGGGCCACGTGCTGTGGCTAGAGATGCCCGAGGGGTTTGACTCCATGCGGCTGTACCAAGAGGCCCTGGGTCAGGGGGTTGCGATCGCCCCCGGCATCATGTTTTCGGCCTCGGGCCAGGGCTACGGAAACTGCTTTCGGCTCAACACCGCCGTGCCCTGGTCAGATACGGTCGATGCCGCGATGCAAACCCTGGGGAAGCTAGCCAAAAAACAGCTGGCCGAAAACTTCTTGCGCGAGGAGTAACCAGGAAGGCGCAATGTTGAGGTTTCGATAAAGCCTGACCACAACGTGATTTCGGTGGGCATCCTAGAACCAGATTTTCTTTCTTGGGCTTAGAGACAACGGCTATGGTGGCACGTTCCTTGGGTTGTTTTGGTTCGGCAATGGCGACGATCGCCGGCCTAGCCGGTTTTGTCTGGGTGCTCAACCTGCCCTACCCGATGATTCGCTGGCCCGTGTCGCGGGTTGCGCCCCTGGTGCTGCTGCCCAGCTACATCAAGATGGACCACGACTACCGCCAGGCGATATCGCTGGTGGAGCAGGCCGACCAGCTGGTCAACCAGGCCACCTCAGCTAGCGACATTGAGCTGGGCGACGAAAAAGTTACCCAGGCGCAGGTGCATCTAGACGGCCTGCCTGTCTGGTTTTTGGGCTACTACCCTAAGGGCTACTGCGGCTTCGTTGGCTGCACCTGGCGGTTTACCGTCGACGAGTTTCAGGCGGCCCGAGGCGAGATTGGCCGCATGGAAGCAGTGGTGTTTCAAGAGCGCAATGCCCAAAATTTACTGCAAGAGGGCACTCTTGCGGTCAGCGGGGCGCAGCAGGCCTTTCAAACCGCTGAGTCTGGCTCAGACCGAGCCGTGGCCCTGACCGCCTGGCAGCAGGGCATGGATCGTCTCAACGAAATTCCGCCGGAGACCCTGGCGGGGCGGCAGTCGGCCACCAAACTTGCGGCCTACGAGCGCGACTACCAGCAGGTGGCGGGCAATGTAGCCGGGGGCAACCGCTCGGGCACGCTGGTGGATGCAGCCAAGGCCTTTGGCTATCAGGCCGCTGTGGCAGGGCAAGACCCGCCCCACAGCGCCGCCCGGTGGGAGACCATTGCTGGCCTGTGGGAGAGTGCGATCGCCCGCCTCAGCGACATTCCTCTCGGCGATCCTGGCTACGGCGAGGCCCAGACCCTAGTGGCCCAATACCAAAACAACCTCGGCATTGTTCAAGAAAACATTGCCAAAGAAGAGACCTCAGCCAGGGCCTTGGATAGCGCCAACGAAAAAAGCACCCGCATGCTCGCCCAAAACCTTGAGGGTATGGATCGCAACCAGATCGCCAGCCTGCTGCAAGCCATCATCAACGACCTAGACAAAGTGCAGCCCGGCACCACCAGCTATGCTCGGGCTGCTGACATGCTGAAATCTGCCAATCAAAAGCTGACCCAGCTCAAGTAACCCCACCCCTTAGCCAAAATAGGCCGGGGCGTTGCCCGGTGCCCACTTGATGTTGCAGCCGATGCTGGGCTTTTGGTCGCCGGGCATGGCTTGCCCCGCCAGCACCGCATCCAGGGCCGCGCGTAGGTCGCGGCCGGTGATGGGTTTGCCGTTGCTGGGGCGGCTGTCGTCGAGCTGGCCTCGGTAGGCCAGGGTCTTAGCCTCGTCAAACAAAAAGAAATCTGGGGTGCAGGCAGCGGTATAGGCCTTGGCTACGTCCTGGGTTTCATCAAAACAATAGGGGAAGGTGAAGCCCACGTCTTGGGCCTGGGCTTTGAGATGTTCTGGCCCGTCTTGGGGGTGAGTGGCCAGGCTGTTGGCGCTGATGGCGACAATGCCCACACCCTTGGGGCCGTAGTCTTTGCCAATGCGGGCTAGCTCTTGCTCCACATGCTTGACAAAGGGGCAGTGACGGCAGATAAACATCACCAGCAGCGCGTGGGAGTCAGCAAAGGTGCCAAGGGTAATGATCTCGCCGCTGACCACATCGGGTAGCTCAAAGGCGGGGGCAGCGGTGCCCAGGGGCAGCATGGTAGATTCCACCATAGCCATGAGTTGAGTCTCCAGGGTGAGTTTTCTTTATCGTACTGAATCGCAATCGTACTGAATTGCCCTGGGGGATCTGACCATGACCACCGATTCGTTGTCGGCCATTCGCAACTACCTAGAAATTTCGCCCACCCTAGGCACCGCTGGGCAGCCGACCGCCGAGCAGTTTGAGACGGTAGCCGAGGCCGGCTACACCGTGGTGGTCAATCTGGCCCTGTCGACCTCTGATCACGCCATTGCCAACGAAGCTGAGCTGGTCAAAAGCCTGGGCATGACCCACTTCCACATCCCCGTCGTATGGGAGTCCCCGACCCCAGTGGACCTGGAGATATTCTTCAAAGTGATGCAGAGAAATCGGCACCTCAAGGTCTTTGTCCACTGCGCTCTCAACATGCGCGTCTCCGTCTTTGTCTATCTCTACCGCCTGCTCTGCCTCAAGGAAAACGAACCCACGGCCGAGGCCGACCTGCACCGCATCTGGCAGCCTAACCCCACCTGGCAAGCCTTTATTGACCGAATACTGGATTAATTTAGAAATTGCGCAGCATGGGCTACGCGGGGATAGATGAGGAGAACTATTGCCGCCCCATGAGCCAGATCCCTGAGCCAGATCTCTAGGCTTCCAGTTTTGTTAATGCCATCCCCTATGGGGGGATGTTAGCCTGTAGGAGATGACATCTCCACAAAGTAGGCACTATGGTTGCAACCTCCGACGTCATGCAGGCGTCTGCATCTCACTCCCACCCCACATCTCCTGGCGATAGCCGGGTAGCGGTGTT
>JBBSKN010000066.1:0-23270 GCA_038256265.1 Phormidesmidales cyanobacterium | reverse complement strand
TCGTCAGGTTCGTTTCACTCACAACCGAGATCCTGAACCCGTCATGGCGTCACGGAAACAGCATGACCAACGCACCTATCGAATCGAGTTCAAAATACACACGTACTGCTATGTCGCCGATTAGTTTTGTCAGTCAACCAGCCTGAAGCCTTATACCCTACTCCCCAACGGGAACTGCTTTCACCTTCCAGATCTCACGGGCGTAGTCGGAGATCGTGCGATCAGCGGAGAACTTGCCGATGCGGGCGGTGTTGAGAATGGCCATGCGCACCCAGCGATCGCGGTCTTCGTAGGTGCGGCTGACATGCTCTTGGCACTGCACGTAGGCGGCATAGTCGGCCATCACCATGTAGGGGTCATCGACCAGCAGCGAGTCGAGAATCGGCAGGAACAGGTTATGGTTCTCAGGCGAGAATAGCCCAGAGGCGATCGCATCTAGCACCCGTTTGAGTTCGGGGTTAGTGTCGTAGTAGTGCCAGGGGTTGTGACCCACGGCCTTGCAGGCCGCGACCTGCTCGGTGGTGAGACCAAACAAGAAGAAGTTATCAGCCCCGACCTCTTCGCGGATCTCGACGTTGGCCCCGTCGAGGGTACCAATGGTAAGCGCCCCGTTGAGGGCAAACTTCATGTTGCCAGTGCCCGAGGCCTCCATGCCAGCGGTCGAGATCTGCTCTGAGAGGTCAGAGGCGGGGAACAGGCGCTGGGCCTGGGAGACGTTGTAGTTGGGCAAAAACACCACCTTCAGCCGCCCGGCGACAATGGGGTCGTTGTTGATCACATCGGCCACGGCGTTGGTGAGTTTAATCACTAGCTTGGCCATGGCATAGCCGGGGGCCGCTTTGCCGCCAAAAATCACCGTGCGGGGCACCACATGATCGCCAGGGTTTTGCACCATGCGGTTGTAGAGAGTGATGATGTGCAGCACATTCATCAGCTGCCGCTTGTACTCGTGGATGCGCTTGATTTGCACATCAAACATAGAGTCGGGGTTGACTTCTATACCGACGACGTTGTGGATGTAGCGGGAGAGCGCCCACTTGTTTTCTTGCTTGATGGCCTGCCAGGCTCGGCGAAACGCGTCGTTGTCAATATGGCCTTCCAACTGCTTGAGATCGTCGAGGTTGGTGATCCAGCTGTCGCCGATGGTTTCAGAGATCAGCTGGGCCAGGCGGGGGTTGCACTGCAACAGCCAGCGGCGGGGGGTAATGCCGTTGGTCTTGTTGCTAAATTTGTCGGGCCACAGCTCGTAGAAGTCTTGCAGCACCTCCTGCTTGAGCAGCTCGGTGTGCAGGGCGGCGACGCCGTTGATGGCGTGGCTGCCGACGCAGGCCAGGTTGGCCATGCGCACCCGGCGCTCGGGGCCTTCTTCGATCAGAGACAGGCGCTCCAGGCGATCGGGGTCGTTGGGGTAGCGCAGCTTCACCTGATCTAAGAAGCGGTGGTTGATTTCGTAGATAATTTCGAGGTGACGGGGCAGCAGTTGGCCAAACAGGTCTACCGACCACTTCTCCAGCGCCTCGGGCATCAGGGTGTGATTGGTGTAGCCAAAGGTGCGCTGGGTAATTGTCCAGGCGGCTTCCCACTCAAAGTGGTGCTCGTCGATCAGCAGACGCATCAGCTCGGCGACGCCGATCGCCGGGTGGGTGTCGTTGAGCTGAATGGCGGCAAACTCGGCCAAATCGCTAAGGCTGGCGTGGTCGCGCAGGTGCAGGCGAATAATGTCTTGCAGCGAGCAGGCCACAAAGAAATACTGCTGCTGGAGACGCAGCTCTTTCCCCTGGCGGGTTTCGTCGTTGGGGTAGAGCACCTTGGTGATGTTCTCAGAGATCATCTTGCTGGCTACGGCCCCAAAATAGTCGCCCGCGTTAAAGGCTTCTAGGTTAAAGGCTTCGCCGGCCTCGGCCTTCCACAGGCGCAGCAGGTTGACGTTGTCGGTGCCATAGCCGGGCACGGGCACGTCGTGGGGAATGCCAATGACGGTTTGTGCCGGTATCCACCGCACCTGGTAGACATCATCGCTGTCTTTGTAGACCTTGGTATGGCCGCCAAACTTGATTTCGACCCGATAGTCGGGGCGGGCGATCTCCCAGGGGTTGCCGTAGCTGAGCCACTTATCGGGGGCTTCGACCTGGTGACCCTGGTGAATCAGCTGGGTAAAGATGCCAAACTCGTAGCGAATGCCATAGCCAATCGCCGGTAGGTTGAGCGTCGTCAGCGAATCCATAAAGCAGGCGGCCAGGCGACCTAGACCGCCGTTGCCTAGGCCCGGTTCAGCCTCACGCTCTAGCAGCTCGTCTAAATCTAGACCACAGTCGGCCAGGGCGTGGCGCATGGTGTCGTAGAGGCCCAGGTTGATCAGGCCGTTGCCCAACTGACGGCCCATGAGAAACTCAGCCGACATGTAGTAAACCGCCTTGGCCTGGGCTTGGGAGTAGGTCTTGGCGGTGCGAATGCGCTTTTGCAGCAGCTGGTTGCGCACGCTGTGGGCCAGAGCGGTGTAGTAGTCGTGGGCGGTGGCAAATTGCTCGTCTTTGCCCTGCACCCAGCGCAGATTGTTGACCAACGCCTGCTGAATTTGGCTCACCTGCGCTTCGGCATCGAGCCCCACATCTGCCGTCCCAAGCGACAGCGGTACCGCTGTCGTGGTGCCTGATTCGGGCAAATGAATAGATTGCTTAGCCATAGGAACCCTAAATCCTGAATAACGTGAGGAATTACAACAGAGGCAGCCCGCAGGCTCAAAGCAGAGGCCCGATGGTCAGAGACCGACTCTGGGGACCAGCACTCCGACGGGGGCAAACTCAGGCTATTTACTTCGACCCTACGGCCTTGATTGCCCAAGACC
Source organism: Phormidesmidales cyanobacterium (assembly GCA_038256265.1). Lineage (GTDB taxonomy): Bacteria > Cyanobacteriota > Cyanobacteriia > Phormidesmidales > Phormidesmidaceae > Nodosilinea. Next base: position 20,425 of record JBBSKN010000066.1, on the reverse strand, counting down.
TTGACACCACCAAAACCAAACCTAGCCTGGTCAACCCACTCGATAGCAGTCAAACTATTGACCTAATCACTGGCGGGCTGGGCCCATTTTAACTGGCCGCGAATAAAACACTGTTACCAAGCTAACAGCGCCAGGGTTAGACCTGTGACGATGGCGGGGATGCCTGGACAGCTGGGCTGGCCAATGCCGGGGCAAGCGCGGGCTTAGGCAGCTGACCTTGATAGTCTAGCCCCAGCATTTCGCTGTAGAGCTTGACGTAATCCACCGCCGATTTGTCCCAGCTAAAGTCTTGGCCCATGGCCCGCTGCTGTAGCGCCCGCCAGGCATCTTTAAAGCGGTAGCCCTCCCAGGCGCGAATCAGGCAGGTAAACAGGTCGAGGGGCTCATAGCGGTCAAAGCAATAGCCGGTGCCAGCCTGGTGCTCAGGGTCGTGGTGCTGCACCGTATCCACTAGCCCGCCGGTATTGCGCACCACCGGAATACAGCCGTAGCGCATGGCGATCATCTGGCTAATGCCGCAGGGCTCAAACCGCGAGGGCATCAGAAAGGCATCGGCCCCGGCGTAGATGCGGCGGCCCAGCCCTTCGCTGTAGAGCAGGTAGGTGGCCATGCGGCCCCGGTAGCGGCTGGCCATCTGCCAAAGCTGCGTTTCGTAGTAGCGATCGCCCGTGCCCAGCAAAATAAACTGCGCGTCGGTGTACGACAAAAACCGATCCAAAATTTGCAGAATTAGATCTAGCCCCTTCTGCTCCACCAGGCGGCCTACCAGACCCACCACAAAGGCTTTAGAATTCACCTCTAGCCCCAGCTCTTCTTGAATCGCCACTTTGTTGACGCGGCGGTTTTCAAGGCTGTCGGGGGTAAAGTTTTTGGTGATGTATTTGTCGGTGGCGGGGTCGTAGGACTCGACATCAATGCCGTTGAGAATGCCCGTCAGCTTGCCACTAATAAACGACAGCAGCCCTTCCAATTCTTCGCCGTAATCAGGGGTTTTGATCTGCTGGGCGTAGGTGGGCGACACCGTGTTAACGCGATCGGCAAACTGCACGGCCGCCGCCATGGTGTTGTGACCCTGCATGTACCACGGGCACCAGGTAATGCGCTCTAGCTCCCAGCGCCACGGCCCCTGGTAGGCCAAATTGTGAATGGTAAACACCGTGCTGATGTCGGGCGACGGACTCATCCACACCGGAATCATGCCCGTGTGCCAGTCATGGCAGTGGATGATCTGGGGCTTCCAGTAGTTCCAGACAAACTCCGCCGCGCCGTTGGCAAAGAAGGTAAACCGCCAGGCCTCGTCGTCACCGCCGTAAACCTTACGGGGGTCAAAGGCAGGGTGGCCAAAGAGATACACCGGCACGTCTGACTCGGGCAGAGTGGTCTCGTACACCGCGAAGTCATTAAACATAGCGGTGCCTCGCCACACCGGCTCTGCAGGAATATCTACTTTGTCGGGCAAAAAACCGTAGTAGGGCATAAAGATGCGCACATCGTGCCCCAGGCTGCGCAGCACCTTGGGCAGTGAACCCACCACGTCGCCCATGCCGCCGACCTTAGCCAGGGGGGCCGCTTCCGCCGCCACAAAAAGAATTTTCATATTGCCTGCCCTGCTGTTGGATCACTCGGTGTCCTCAGTCTACGGGGGCAGGGGCGTTCTGCCTAGATCTTTGCCCCCCCAGGGATTCTCCATAATCGTCAGGTCGAGTCTATCGTGCTGACCGGGAGCCAGAAGTGCTCCATGCGCCCCCAACTCTCTCTGGGGAACGCCCCTGCCAGACCTAGCGGTGGCGACCTGGAGAACGACCCTGCCAGACCTAACGGTGGCGACTTCTGGGCTTTGGCAAAGCGAGCATCTCTAGGGGTTATCTAGTGCTAACCCTCAGCACCCTCGCCCAGATACTTGCCCAGGGCGTCGGTGTACTCGTCATACTTTTTGACACCCACTAGGGTTTCTGCCACATCGCCCTGCTGAAAGAACATCACCGCCGGAATGCTGCGAATGCCGTAGCGCTTGGCCACCGCCTGGTTGGTGTCGAGGTCGAGCTTAAAGACTTTGACGCGATCGCCATACTCGTCGGCCAGCTGATCCATCAGCGGGGCCACCAGCTTGCAGGGGCCGCACCAAGACGCGGTGCAGTCGACCACAAACACTGGCTCGGCACCTAAAAGTGCATCAAATTCGGTTTCGTTTTCAATATAGGCAGCGGGCATAGGTTAAATCTCGGCTAATAAATCTTGGCTAAGGGCCTATTCTCCCACGGCGATGGTGCCACGGTCGGCCTCCCCTAGGGTAGATCAGCTAGACCTAGACCCCAATCACCCCGTGGGAGAGGGTACAGACCACTAAGATACAAAACTTTACAAAGGCAGTTGACTACGCTAATGCCTTTGCTGAAAGGGCCTAGACCGGCTTAGGCAAGTTGCCCGGCGCTATTTCGCATCCCCAGGTCGCACCAGCTTTTCAAACATGCTAGGGTATCTCCAGAGATATAGAGATCGGTCAGCAGCATTGTTTCTAGTACTAACGAGTTTTTCCGTTTTTCCATTGACAACAGACTTCTCTCCGAAATTTTGCTCTACACATCCTTTAATTTTTGGAGACAAGACAATATGTCAATCTATGTAGGCAACCTGTCCTATGACGTGACTAGCGAAGACCTGACCTCTGTATTTGCAGAGTATGGATCCGTTAAGCGCGTTCAGCTTCCCACCGACCGCGAGACTGGCCGCATGCGCGGTTTTGGTTTCGTCGAAATGGCGGCTGATTCTGAAGAAGCTGCGGCTATCGAAGCCCTTGACGGCGCAGAATGGATGGGTCGCGACCTTAAAGTCAATAAAGCTAAGCCCCGCGAAGATCGCAGCGGTGGCGGCGGCAACTTTGGCGGCGGCGGTGGCGGTCGTCGTGGTGGCGGCGGCGGCGACAGCTTCTCTCGCGGTGGCGGCTACTAGGGCTTGGTCATTTAGGCCAGCTTTAGCTAAGAAACTGTAGCTAAGTAAAAAAGGGGTTTCAGACAAGCTTGTCTGAAACCCCTTTTTTTAGATGTTGGGCAAAGCCCCATGGTGAATGAGACGGCTTTACCCTGAGTGGCTGTCGCTAAGCAAAAAAGCGCGTCTAGCGTTTACCAAACCACTTGGCGGCGATCGCCCCCACCGCTGCCCCCACCAGCGGGTTGCTAAAGAACTTCATAATCGTCGGCTGATCGGCCAGCACATCCTGAAAGATGTCCGGGTGGCTGTGGTAGGTGAACGAGGCCAGCTTAGTTACATCATCTTCGTTCATGCGGCTGGCGTGGTGGGTCGAGAGGCTCAGCTGCTTCTCTAGATCGCGATCGCTCAGACCGCGCTCTTTAAGATGCTTAAACAGGTCGCGGGCCACATCGTCGCGTTCCTTGGGCTTGATCTGGGCGATCGCCTTCCGCAGTTCTGGCTCCATAGTGCTAGGAGCAATGCGATCGGGGTGAAACCCGCGACCGATCATTTCACGGCGCTCATCGCGAGACGAGCGGTTGGCAAAATCGTCGAAGTTAGCGTATTCCTTCTCGGGCTGGGTGGCTTTGCTGTCAATGCTCTCGGCATCGCCGCCAGCCAGGTCATTCATAATCTGGCGTTTATAGTCGTTGCTGCTAGTCATAACTTAGTCTCCTACAGGTTAGCTGGGCCAGATGTAGCTGGGCCAGAATTGTCTAGGCCAGTGTTTGCCAGGATTTGCCTTAGCGGTACTCGACCTGACGGGTTGTGTCGTCATAATTGGCGGTTAAAATCAGCTCCTTGTCTGGGGCATAGACCAACACGCTCAGGTCACGGTTAGGAAATTTCTTGTGAAACCCCTGCACCAGCGACTGAGCTAGGGTCTTGACCTCCTGAGGCTTAACCTCAGGCGCAATCACCACACCGAGCTTGTCGTTGTCGCGCACAAAGGCATCACTTACCAGCCCTCTTGCGGTTTGCATAACCCACCGCCCATAATTTTCGCCGCTAGCGGTATCACCCCGCTCCAACTGGCCATAGGCCGGCGCTAGGCTGGGGGCCGTGCTTACCTCGGTGGCACTACCACAGGCACTGGTGGTAAGCAAAACCACCCCCAGACACAAGGCAATCACGCCGCGTTGAATAGATTTCAAAATAGTCATTAGATCCTTCCTCTCTGCTATCTCAATGCTGGGCTGGCCCAATCCTGGCAACCACCGCACTGCTTAACGTTCTAGCAGTCGAGAGCAGCTAGCCACGTCGCCCATTGGAAGGATTAATCGATATAGAAAGGCAGAGATTGGGCGGCCCCAAATTATCAAGAGGGCTAACTAACTGACCAGCCCAGGCCCCTTAGTACCCCATGGAGAGCACTGCGCCAGCGGCGAGCAACGAACCCCATCCACCTCTTATCCTGGGGTTAGCAGAGTACTAGTTTATTACCGCTGTGGACGGTTAGGGCCGCCTGCCCAGGGGGGCCGACCGGGGCCATTGCGAATGGTGATGACTTCGCCGCTGGCGCGGGTGATGCGGTGGGCGTCTAGCTCGCCGTTGCCGTACTCACCTACAACCGTAACCTGCTCCCCTGGGGCAATGGTGATGTTTTGATACCAGCGGGGACCAGCATCGACAATAATTTCGCCGGTGTCGTCGCTGAGGGTAAAGCTATTGCCCACCACACTGCCGACGGTGCCCGCAATGGTAAGGTTCTCCTGCGGACGCAGAGACTGAATCGGCACAATCTGCGCCAAGGCGGGGAATGTAGCCCCAATGCCAAGGGTTAACAGCAGTGCCGTTGTGAAAAATTTCATAAACTGGAAAACGAATCTAAAAGCTTGCAAAGGTCAATCCGTCACGGAGCTGCGCTCCATGGATATATCCCTTCTCTATAGTTGAGAATTTTATGGCCCACCGTCATCTACCGCTGGGGAGAGATCGGCTGGCTTAGCCGATCTCCTCGTTGACGGGGAAGCGGTTCATTAGGTCTTTGGCATCGCGGGCGGCGGTGCGAAGACTGTCGCTGATGTAGGGCACATGGGGTATCTGCGACAGCACATCGAGGGTGCGCCGCAAAATTCGCACAATGTCGCCTTCATCGAGGCTGGTGTTGTCGCACAGGGTGACCCAATCGACCTGGAGCGCCCACTGCTCGACCATGCCCACCAGGTCGTACTCGAGCCAGAGGGGGGCGGTGATGTGGCGGCGGTGCTGCTGCTGGTAGAGTTGGCGGCGCAGGGTATGCAGACCACCTAGGGATTCTTCTACCCGGCCAGAGAGCTTGTAGCGGCACCAGCTGTCGGGGCGAGAGTTTTCGGTGACCAGGGCGGCGCAGGCGGCGGCCAACTGGGCGGCATCGAGCTGGTCAAACTCGCCCGACTCTAGGGCCAGGGCTAGCCACAGTTCGTTGTCGCCGCGAATGGCGGCGGCTATCTCGCCCAGCTCGGTGGGGCGGTCGTCTTCGAGGCCATTGAAGTGCTTGAGCACATCCATAATGTTGAGAAATTCTTGCCAGTAGCGGCCGGTGTACTGGGCGAGTTTTTGCTGGCGATCGCGCCGTTCATCTTCTAAATCGCGCAGCCGCTTTTGGCGCTTGAGCAGGCCCTTGGTGTTCTCCCACTGGCTAGCGGGGTGGGTGGCCAGGGTGTGCTCCACCTCGCGCATGCGGTCGAGCTGGTCTTGCACCTCGGGGGCCAGCATTTCGAGGGTGGGCGGGGTGGCCATGGTCGCTACAATGCCAGCGGTGTAGTCATCGCCCCGGCAGCGCTTACCTGGGCTGGGCACCAGCTCCGTCGGCGGGGCCAGGGTATCGACCGACTGCAACCGAGGAATATCGGCGTGGAGGCCCACCACGTCGGCGGCGGTAACCACGCACCACTGGTTGGTTTGAGTCAGGCACACCAGGTAGGGAAACTGCCCCGACCCCTGCAACTTGGTGACCAGCACCGCCGCGACGGGGTCGCCCACGGGTATGTGCTTGCCCTTGAGGGAGAGCAGGGTACCGGCGATCGCAAAGGGCACCATCTTGCCCACGTCGTCGGCCAGCACCTGGGCCGCCTGCTGCTGGAGGGTTTTGAGCAGCCGGCGTTCTTCTTTGAGTCGTTCTTTGAGCTTGGCGTACTCGGCCAGCAGGTCCTCGTCAAAGGCGGCCAGCTGGGCCTGCTGGTGGGCGATCGCCCCCTCCAGCCGATCAATTTCCTGCTGCTGGGGCACCAGGTGCAGGGTGGCCAGGTACTGGCCAAAGCTGCGCTCAATTAAATCTTTGGCTTCGGCCAGACTGTGGGTTTGCAGCAGGTTGAGCACCATGCCGTAGCCGGGGGTAAACTGGCTCACCAGCGGGTCGGCCCCCGAGGTGGCCAGGTGCACCGCCTCCCGCGACCCCTCGAAGGGGCTTTCGACCGTGACTACGTGGCCCTGCTCATCCATGCCGCGCCGCCCCGCCCGGCCCGCCATCTGCAAGAATTCTGAAGACGTCAATAGGCGATGGCCCATGTCGGTGCGCTTTGACAGGCTAGCGATCACCGTGGTGCGGGCGGGCATGTTGATACCTGCAGCCAGGGTCTCAGTGGCAAACACCACCTTGATCAGCCCCGCCTGAAAGAGTTCTTCCACCAGCCCCTTCCACAGGGGTAAAATGCCCGCGTGGTGGGCGGCGATACCCCGGTACAGCGGCCCCACCTGGCCCGCCCGGCCGGCGTCGGGGTTGTGGGCGAGAAAGGTGTCGATGCGCAGCTTGAGTTCGTCGGCCTCCTTCTCGCTCACTAACGACATATGGGCCACCTCCTCCACTGATTTGTCGCAGCCCCGGCGGCTAAAAATAAAGTAGATGGCGGGCAGCATGTCGCGCTCTTGCAGCTCACCCATGACAAAGGGCAGGCTCACCCGCCCGCCACCCCGCCGACCAGGCTGGCGCTGGGGGGCACGCTGCTTTTTTAGCTGGGGGTTGATCGCCTTTTGAGAGGTATCGAGCAGGGGCACCAGCCGCTTGCCGGTGCAGTAGTGAAACTGGAGCGGCACCGGGCGAAAGTCAGAGTAGATCAGCTCCGTGGGGCCGTGCACCTTTTGCAGCCAGTCGGTCAGCTGGCCCGAGTTTTCTACCGTGGCGGAGAGGGCCAGCAGCTGAATCTCGGGCGGGCAGTAGATGATTGACTCTTCCCACACGGTGCCGCGCTGGCGGTCGTTCATGTAGTGGCACTCGTCGAGCACCACGGCTTCGACCTGTTGCAGGGTGGTGCCGGTCTCGCCGATGCGAGTGCCGTAGAGCATGTTGCGAAAGATTTCGGTGGTCATCACCACGATCGGGGCATCGCGGTTGATGGATAGGTCGCCGGTCAGCAGACCCACATTTTCGTAGCCAAACTGATCGCGAAAGTCGCGCAGCTTTTGGTTTGAGAGCGCCTTCAGGGGGGTAGTGTAAAACACCCGCTTGCCGTGGGCCATGGCCCGGTAGATGGCGTATTCGCCAATCAAGGTTTTGCCTGAGCCAGTGGGGGCACACACCACTACAGATTTGTCAGCGTCGAGGGCAGCTGCCGCCTGATGCTGAAAATCGTCGAGGGGAAAGGGGAAGAGTTCGGCTAGGTCTAGCACGCGGCTGGCACTCGGGGGGGGCGTCACTATTCTAATGTGCGGAGGGATTGACGAAACGACGGGGCGCACCGTCGAGGGTTTTCGAGGCCTATGAACGCGGCAATACCTCGAGATGGATGCCGTCGGGCACTACCAAGTCTTTACAAGCGGATTTGGTCTGAGACAATCGCTACGGGATTATTGGCCGCCGTAGAAATAGGCGATCTCTTTGTCTTTGAGGGGCGCAAAGTCGGCCTCTGCCAGCAGTTTATTCAGGTCTTCCTGGGAAAAATGCTTGGCCCCAATGCGCACAATGCGCGATCGCATCGAGTTTGACACGCCGCTGCGCTGCCGCCCCGCCTCTTTAGCCATCACGCTGTGGTAGAGGTCGAGCTTGGCCGGGGGAATCGGGCTGCCGTCGAGGTCAATGCCTGCGGCGATCGCGGTATCCACAGCATCGGCTCCGGTGGTCGAAGATTCAGACATAGCAAGATTTCCTAGAGGGTCAAGAGTAGCCCAAAGATCCTATCAGACCACGATCCCCGGTAGGGAATGAACAGCCTTAAGAGATCGCTGGGAAAGAAAATATCAACTTTCATCCAGCGACTGTACACCGCTGTAGGGTGGGCAGTGCCCACCATTAAGGAAACTATTTTCTAGAAGTCGCCTTAGACCTCAGCCACGGCAGACAACGTGCCCTCGATTATGAGGATTGTGGGCTGGCTGCCCCAGTCTGCTTTGGCAGACTTTTGCTGTGAGCCAGGGAGTGAACTCCCTGGTGGTTGTGGCTGAGTTCTGCACAAACCGCTTGGCAAGGTAGTTCAGGAGAATCTCAGCGAGGTGCCGTAAGCTGAGGAATGACACGAACGGAAATGATGATGACTATGCGCAGGTTTTTGTTGGGGCTGTTGCTGCTCGCCAGCCTGGGGCTAATTTGGGATGCCCTACCCTTTTACGCCACCGCCGACTCAATACCCGAGGCGGCACTGGAGTCAACGACAGCCGCCGATTCTAACCTGGCCACCGCCACCTTTGCGGGCGGTTGTTTCTGGTGCATGGAAGGCCCCTTTGACAAACTAGAGGGCGTACGCTCCACCACCTCGGGCTATACCGGCGGCACCAAAGCCGACCCCACCTACTATGAAGTGTCTGCCGGGGGTACCGGCCACGTCGAGGCGGTGCAGGTGGTCTATGACCCCGCCAAAGTGAGCTACGACCGTCTGCTAGAGGTCTTCTGGAAAAATGTAGATCCGGTGGATGACAGCGGCCAATTTTGCGACAAGGGCAGCCAGTACGAATCGAGGATTTTTGTCCACGACGACCAGCAGCAGGCGCTGGCGGAGCAGTCAAAACAGGTGCTGAGCGCTGAGCCAACGTTTCAGGCAACCCCCATCGTCACCGCCATTGAGCCAGCCCAGACCTTCTACCCCGCCGAAGACTACCACCAGGACTATTACCTCAAGCACCCGGTGCGGTACAAGTATTACCGCACAGCATGCGGGCGCGATCGCCGCCTAGCTGAGGTATGGGGGAGAGGGGAGTAGATGGGTGTCAGGTATTGGGTTTCTGGTTTCCGGTTCAGCCGCATACCTTGCACCGCATACCTTGCACCCAATACCTAACACCTAAAACCCCAAATACACATTGACTACCGTGCAGGGATTTCTAAATTTCTATAAGCCCCAGGGCATGAGTTCCCACGACTGCGTGGGGGCGGTGCGGCGACTGTCGGGCATCAGAAAAGTGGGCCATGGGGGAACCTTAGATCCTTTGGCCGAGGGGGTGCTGCCGATCGCCGTGGGACGGGCCACCCGCCTGCTGCCCTACCTGCCCGAGGCCAAAGCCTACCGGGCGGTGGTGCGCTTTGGCCTCACCACCACCACCGACGATCTTGAAGGCGACGTGCTGACTCAGCAACCTGCTGACCATCTGGGGTTGCCCGATATTGAGGCGGTGCTGCCAAAGTTCGAGGGCACCATCGAGCAGGTGCCGCCCGCCTTCAGCGCCATTCAAGTTCAGGGGCAGCGGCTCTACGACCTGGCCCGACGCGGTAAAGCGGTGACGGTGCCCTCGCGGATCGTCACGATTCACCAGCTCAGGGTAGAACAGTGGCAGTCGGGCAGCCAACCGGAGCTAACCCTAGCGATAGACTGCGGCCCCGGCACCTACATTCGCTCGATCGCGCGGGATCTGGGCGATCGCCTCGGCACCGGGGCCACCCTGTCCCACCTCACCCGCACCCGCAGCGGCGGCTTTGACGCCGAGCACAGCCTCACCCTAGAAACAGTAGAGAGCCTGGTAGAACAGCAGGCGCTGGAGCTGGTCGCTCCGGCGCTGTGTCTGGGGCATTTGCCGGCGATCGCCCTCCCCGCCGACCTGGCTCTGCGCTGGCAGCAGGGGCAAAAGTTTCCCCCCACCATGGTGATTCCACCGCAGACCCCCTACCGAGTGCTCAACGAGTCTAGCGGCGAATTTCTCGGCATCGGGCAGCTCGAAGAACGAGAAGAAGGGCCGATTCTCAAAGCAAAAATGGTGCTTTAGGGATAGGTAGAGTGATCGCCATCACCCTCGCCTAGCTTATTTCTCTGACAGGATGCTATGGCTGTTGCACGGGGCGAATGCCCTTTGCAACAGCCACCCACATACCCATCCACCCGCTACCCGTTTACTCCTTCGGCACCCATACCGATACCGAACCCGCCTCACAGCTAAACTCGGCCCAGCCTTCGTCGTTGGTGGTAACGGGTTCCTGAATATGCTCGGTGATATCGTAGTAGACGCAGTTGGGCTGGCCCACCTGCATCCATTTGTGGCCATCGTCGCCGTTGGTCAGCACCACAGCCATGCCGCCGGGGTTGTCTTCGGTGCCTAGACGAGTCCAGCCGATGGTGCTGGGATGGTCAAAGTAATCGTACTGGTCGCCAAAGGCAAAGGTGCTGCGGGCATACAAAAACTTGTCGATCAGCCAGCGGTGGCTGTCAAGCCAAATTTCGTATTCACCACCGTCGTTGCCAGTATCTTTGTAGCGGGCACCGTAGTAGTCGGCGTAGAAAATGCAGGGGTAGCCATCCTGACGTAGCAAAATTAGGGCGTAGGCTAGGGGCTTAAACCAGGGCTCCACCACAGACTCTAACGATTGCAGCGGCTGCGAATCGTGGTTGTCGACCAGGGTAACGGCCAGGGCGGGCTGCTCTTTTACCAGAGTGTTGTCAAAGATGGTGGTGAGGTCGTAGTCGCCCCCGGCTTTGCTGGCCTCGCTGAAGTTGTAGTGCAGGGGCGCATCAAACAGGTGCACATCGCCACCGGTTACCTCAATAAAGTGGTGCAGCGCGTCAATTTCGTAAGACCAGTACTCGCCCACGGCAAATAGCCTACGCCCTGCCATCTGTCGACAGTGCTCTAGCCACCTGGGAAAAAACCCGGCTCGCACATGCTTGACCGCATCGAAGCGGAAGCCATCCACCTGGGTGATCTCGGTATACCACATCCCCCAGGCTTTGAGAGCCTCGCGCACCTCGTCTGACTCCATGTCGAGGTCGCAGCCCATCAAGTAGTCGAAAGCGCCTTTTTCGAGGTCAACGTTTTCGTCAAACTGTTTGCCTTCAAACAGGTAAACGGCGTCGTAGTCGGGGTTGTTTTCGTCGTAGTCGACGGCGTCAAAATGCCACCAGTGCCATTCCATATCCGAGTATTTGCCCTGGCGACCGGGAAAGGTGAAATGGGTCCACACCTTTACTGTACGAGGTTCGTCAATAGATTCATGGCGGTTGTCGTCGCTCATGGGGGTGGCCATGACCTCTTCTGCCTGATCGCCCCCCATCATGTGGTTAATCACCACGTCGGCATAGACGCGAATGCCCGCTTCTTTAGCGGTCTTGATCGCCTGGATATATTCGTCTTTGGTGCCGTACTTGGTGCGAACGCTGCCTTTTTGGTCAAATTCGCCCAGGTCGTAGAGGTCGTAGACGCTGTAGCCCACGTCGTAGCCCCCGGTGTTGCCCTTGTAGGCAGGGGGCAACCAGACAGAGGTGATGCCCGCTGCTGCCAAATCTTTTACGTTGTCAGCAAACTCATTCCACAAGTTGCCATCGGGTTCACTATACCAATGAAAATATTGCATCATCACGCCGTTAGGCTCTGACATAACCCGTAGGATCCTTTTGGAAAAAATAGTAGCTCCGAAATTATGGCAGATGTCTTCAAGTTACCTAGTCTATCTTTTGAGATATTCCCTTAGATGCTGTTTTCTGCTTAGGGACTCGCCCATTAACGAGGTTTCAATGTCATTCCCGCGTTCGCGGAGCAAGGACAGAGACCTAAACCGGGAATTCTTTATTGAGTAGTTCTCTAGCTAATACCTTATTTGAAGCCGTCTCCCTTAATTACTCTTTAGCAGATTTTTAAAGCATCACAATGTATGCAGTTTTACCTAACTCCTAAACACCCTTAGACAGGGCATCTTTAGTCGTATTATTTAATATGCACCCACGCACTCATCCACTCACCGAAACCATGCCCACCCCTACAATCCACCCTGCTACCCCCGCCGACATCCCCTCCCTGGTGGTGCTGATCAAGGCTCTGGCCGACTACGAAAAGCTTGCCCACGAGGTCACGGGCAAACCAGAGGATTTGGAACGGGCGCTGTTTGGCGATCGCCCCTACGCCGAAGCCCTGCTCGCCTGGGTGGAGGGCACCCCCGTGGGCATGGCCCTGTTTTTCCACAACTTCTCGACCTTTTTGATGCAGCCGGGGATTTACCTGGAAGATATCTTTGTGCAGCCCGACTACCGAGGCCAGGGCATCGGCAAAGCCCTGCTGGTGCATGTGGGCCAGCTAGCCCTGGAACGCGGCTGCGGTCGCCTAGAGTGGAGCGTGCTGGACTGGAATACTCCGGCGATCGAGTTTTACCAGCGCATGGGGGCCGAAATTAAACCCGAGTGGCAAAACTGCCGGGTGACGGGGGCAGCGCTGGAGAGGTTTGGGGAGATGTAGGGGGAGCGGGTGGCCTTCTGGTGTGGTCGGGGTAGCTGGTTAGGCAGATACACCTGCAACAAATTTTCATTCGGGTTGATCAGCCAGCCCCCTGGCCCGCCGTGGTCCTTTCTCTGCATCCCTAATCTCCACTTAACCCATTCACCGCTATCATGCTGACGAGGAATCTACGATAGAGCTGGGTCAGCATGGCACAGATTTTCATTTCAGCGGGCCACGGCGGCTTTGAGGATGGGGTGGTAGACCCCGGCGCTACGCAGCCCAGCACCACCGAGGCGGCGGAGATGATTCAAATTCGCGATTTGGTGGTAGCGGAGCTCAGGTCGCGCAATCTCTCGGTGCTGTCGGTGCCCGACGACCTCAGCGCCGCCCAAACCCTCGCCTGGATCAACGCCCGCTGCCGCCCCGAAGACGTGGCCTTAGAAATTCATGCCGGGGCCTTTAGCGACCCGGCGGTGCGCGGCTCAACGGTGTTTTACATCGCTAAGAACGACGTGCGGCGCACCCATGCCGAGCTGTTGCTGCTGGCGCTGATTCGGCGGGTCACGCAGCTGCCCAGCCGGGGCGTCAAGCCCGACACCGAGTCGCCCATAGGCATGCTGGCTTTTTGCCGCAGCCTGGGCTGCCCCTCGCTACTCATGGAGGTGGGCTTTTTGAGCAACCCTCAAGACCTGGCGATTATTCAGCGGCAGCGGCGCGATGTGGCCCTGGGCATTGCCGACGGCCTGGCCTCCTGGAGCCGGGCGGTGGGCAGCGGTACGCCCACGGTGCCGGGGGGCAGCCTGCCCGAAATTCGCATCAACCTCAACGGCGGTATTTACCCAGAGACTGGCATTATCGTCAACAACAATGCCTATGTGCCCATCGATATTGCCGATCTGCTGGGGGTCGATGCCACCACTTCCCCCAACATCACCCGCATTCGCTATGCCAATGTGGTCTACATAAAGGCGGTTGACCTGCAAAACTACAGCGTGTCGGTGGGGTGGGATGCCGCTAGTCGCACTCTGCGGCTGCGATCGCGCACGGGCATGCAGTTTTGCCCCGGTGCCATGGATCGGATCATGGGCACCGGCAGCACCTCGGAAGTGCAGCTGACCATGTTTCTCAAAAACGTTAACGAAGCGGCGGTGAATACCTACCGCGATTTGCCCAAGCTCTACCGCGAAGAGGGGGTGATCGAGGGGGTCAACTACGACATTGCCTTTTGCCAAATGCTGGTCGAAACCAACTCCCTCAACTGGGGCGGCAGCCTCAACCCAGCCCAAAATAACTTTGGCGGCATTGGCTCCCCCACGGGCGGCATGGAAGGGGCGTCGTTCCCCAGCGCCCGGGTAGGGGTACGGGCACAGATTCAGCACCTTAAGGCCTACGGCAGCCTCGACCCCCTAGTGCAGCGCCAGGTAGACCCCCGGTTTGGCTTTGTGGTGCGCGGTGTGGCCCCCCTCGTCAATCAGCTCAGCGGCCGCTGGAGCGCCGACCCAGAATATGGCCGCAAAATTATGGCGTTTATGCGACGGCTCTACGAGTCGGCGGGGCTGCTGTAGGTCAACTTGTACCGCTAGCTCTCCCTCGGCAACTTCGACGGCTTACGGCAGGCATCGAGTATTCGATCTAGAGGTAGCGTTGGCCAGTTCGCTTCGGACAGTACTGATTGGATGTGTTTAGCTAGAACATTCTAAAACGCATAGTTGAGGGTGGCCGTCAACTCAGTGTCGGTGTTGGCAGGCTTAAACAGCATGTTTAGGTTAACGTCTACCACCAAGTTGCGGGCTACGCCAATGTCAATACCGCCGGTAATCAGGGGATCAACCCTAGAACTGCCGTCGGCGTTGTAGGCGACTCCGGCTCCGGCGTAGGGGTAAAAGCCATCGCTAATGCTAATCTCCACAGAGATGGGCAGCCGCAGCTCGGTGTCATCGCCAAACAACACCGAGGGTCGTGCAGACAGAGTAGCGGCACTGCCAATTTCTAAAAATTTGGCCTTAGAGTCAATCACAAAGGATGTGGGGTCATCGAAGCCAGCCCGCACGCCAGCGCCGACGTAGGAGTCAGGGGGCTGCTGAGCCTCGGCATGGGGAGCAACGCCAACTGTCATGCCCAGGGCAATTATGCCCAGAGCAATTGCCTCTGGGGCGAGGACGGGTAAACGAGCAACGTTTAGTTTCATGGATAATCCTTTTATAGATAGCAAACAGATAACGCGGTAGAGAGCGAGTTCATTACAGTAAACTGCGCCTGTAACTTGATATACATCAGGCAGATCAAATTCCCAACAAGATTTTAGAGAATAGAGCAGATTTTAGTGATTTTTTTGTTTTCTCTGGCTGATCTCGAGGATTTAGAGGCTTGAGCAAGCGATCGCAGACTTAGGGGCATCGAGCCCAGTTAGTAGAGTGGGCAATGCCCACCACTCAACCATCGGCAACAATCAATCACCCAGCGCCATCCGGGCCTTAATCGCCAGCGCCTTCAGCTCAGCCAGCGACGGCCCCTCAGCGGTGTCCCCCGCCTCACCCAGCCAGAGCAGATACTCAATGTTGCCCGCTGGCCCCAGCAGGGGTGACCAGGTAAGCCCTCGGTAGGCCCAGCCGATCGCCTGGGCCGCAGCCAGAACGCTGGCCATGGCATCGGCCTGATCGCCGGGGTCGCGGACAACGCCTTTTTTGCCAACGCGATCGCGCCCTACCTCAAACTGCGGCTTCACCAACAGCACCGCTTCTCTAGGCGGCACCAGCAGCGCCCAAAAAGCGGGCAGCACCTTGGTGAGCGAAATAAACGACACATCCATCACCCCCAGGTCGGGCCGAGAGGCCGCCTCGTCAGGATTCTCGCCATAGAGCTGGTCGGGGGTGAGGTGGCGCAGGTTGGTGCGCTCGCGCAGCACCACGCGGGGATCTTGGCGCAAGGCCCAGGCCACCTGGCCGTAGCCCACGTCAATGCCGTAGACTCTCTCGGCCCCGGCTTGCAGCAGGCAGTCGGTGAAGCCGCCCGTGGAAATGCCGCCATCTAGGGCGATGCGCCTGGCGGGGTCGATGGGGAACTCGGCCAGGGCTTTGGCTAGCTTTTCGCCGCCGCGCGAGACGTAGGGCGATCGCGCCTTCACCAGCAGCTCTACATCCGCCGCAAAGGCGGTGCCAGGCTTATCGACCACGGTGTGGTTGACCTGCACCTCCCCGGCGCGAATCAGTCGCTGGGCCTGCTGCCGTGACTCGCATAGGCCGCGCTCCACCAGCAGGGCATCTAGGCGCTGTTTGGCCATGGGGGCATCTCCTAGGTGGTGGCGCGAGGGCTGAGGCCCCGCCGTCCGGCGATTTGCTCTAGCTGCTGTTTGACCAGATCGAGGCCGGGTTTGGTGCCCTGCTGGTCGTAGAGGTCGCTGGCCTTGAGCAGGGCCTGCACCGCCGTGCCGTCGGTGCCCATGTTGGCGTAGGCTAGCCCGCCGTTGTGAAAGGCTTCGGCGCAGCTGGGTTCGGTGGTCATGACGGCGGTAAACTGGTTGATCGCCGCCGGGTAGCGGCCCTGGGCAAAGGCGGCGCAGCCCGCCTCAAACTGGGCGCGGGCCGCGTCGCCCACCGGCATAGAGAGATCTACCACCGCAGCGGGGAAGAGGGCGCTGTTGCCCAGGGGGCGGCGGTAGGCCCACACCATTACCCCCATGCCAAAGCCGAGAATCGCCAGCACCACCGATAGCCAAATTGCCAGTTCCACAGGTTTTAATCTCCAGTAAGTTGAAGTGCTGGCCCAAGTCCTGACCCGAGGGCTGGCCTGGCCCTTGGTCTTTAATTACATCATGCCCTGCCAAAATCTCAGCCCGCCCGCCTGAATACTTGAGAGAATAGACCTGCCCTTAGAGTACGCCAACTCATTCAGCATCCAAGCTAGACCCTCATCCCCCAGCCCCTTCTCCCGAGGGGAGAAGGGGAGCCGGATTCAGAACCCCTCTTCCCCAGGGAGAGGGGCAGGGGTGAGGGCAGAGAATCCTGGTAAATGGATGGTTATTTTCATGGAACACTCTTAGCCCCCTGCCGTCACCTCACAACAGCCATGCAACCTATGTCTAAGCTAATCGCCATTGCCCTGCTGCTAGTCGGGAGCACCGCTCTAGCCAGCTGCCGACCGGCCCGCACCCCCGAAAGCCGGACTGACCTAATCGAGGCAGAACAGGCGATCGCCGCCATCATCCAAGAAGTTGTCGCCGACCCAGTCTTGGTCACCCTGGGCCAGGGGGAGCCTGCCGCCGCTAAAGCAAGTCAGGCCATGGCCTTTGGCGATCGCATCGCCACCGCCGATCAGGCCATGGCCGAAGTTGGCCTGGCCAATGGCGCGGTCTTTCGCATCGGCGGCGATGCGGCCCTCACCCTGCAACCCAACCAGCTGCTGCTCGACGCGGGCCAAATGATCACCTTGGTTGAGGGCGCCGTCTCAGAACCCCTAGAGATCGTCACCCCGGCGGGCATCGCGGGCATTCGCGGCACCACGGTGTTTGTCAATATCGACGACGACCCCGCCGCCCCGGTGGAGTTTTTTGCCTGGGAGGGGCAGGTGGCGGTGCGCTTAACGGCAGACGGCGAAGAGGTGATCTTAACCAGTGGTGAACAGCTGTTTGTCTCCCCCGGTGATCAAGATATTGAGGCCCTCCGCCAGCAGGTGCAGCCCCTCGACCAAGCCGAGGCGTTGCAGCGTTTAGATGAGAGCGCGTTGATCAATGGGTTTAGCAGCCCCCTGCCCACTAGAGCTGCGATTGAAGCCACCGTCGAGGCGCTGGAATAACCAGCGAAGCTGGTACGGGGCTAATCAATCTAGTTAACGCATCGGCAGCACCCTGACTCTGTTGGTAGTCTTTACCCACCAGCTGACAGGCCATGGTTGGCTTAGCGCCCTGAATCATCGGGCTAAATTAATCGCTGTAAGACCATCAGCGATCGCGCCGCCACCGGAATACTCTTGTCGCCGGTAATAATTCTCTCTTCAGAGACAAACCGAGGTTCTGTAGTGTCGATCACCACCGACCAACGGTGGGTTTGAAACAGCTCAGCGAGCTGAAATTCAATTACCTCATAGTGGGCATTGAAAAACATTAAAAAGTCATTGTCGCTGATGCGCTCTCCCTGCTGGCCGGGGCTGGGGATTTTGTCGCCGTTGAGAAAGACTGCGATCGCCTTGATATAGCCGATTTCCCACTGTTCTTGGGTCATCTCGTCGCCGCCGGGGTTGTGCCAGCTGATATCGGTCACCCCAAAGCCGTGGATGGGCTGACCCTGAAACCACTTGCGCCGCCGAAATACCGGGTGCTGTCGCCGAAAGAAAATTAGCTCTCGGCAAAAGTTAATTAGGTCTTCGTTACCGTCGGGTAGCTGCCAGTCAAACCAAGAGATCACATTGTCTTGGCAGTAGGCGTTGTTGTTGCCCCGCTGGGTGCGGCCCATTTCGTCGCCCCCCAGCAGCATCGGCACCCCCTGGGACAGCATCAGGGTGGTCAAAAAGTTGCGGCGCTGCTGCTCGCGCAGTTGCAGCACCTCGGGGTCATCGGTCAGCCCTTCGACCCCGCAATTCCAGGACGAATTGTTGCTTTCCCCGTCCTGGTTATCTTCTTCATTGGCATCGTTGTGCTTGTCGTTGTAGCTAACCAGGTCGTTGAGGGTAAAGCCATCGTGGGCGGTGAGGAAATTAATGCTGGCGTTGGGCTGCCGCCCGTTCATTTGAAAGTAGAGATCGGGGCTGCCCGTGAGACGATAGGCAAACTCGCCCAGGGTTTCATCTTGCCCCCGCCAAAAATCGCGCACGGTGTCGCGATATTTGCCGTTCCACTCCGACCAATTGACCGGAAAGTTGCCCACCTGGTAGCCGCCCATGCCCACATCCCAGGGTTCAGCAATCAGCTTTACCCCCGCCAGCAGCGGGTCTTGGTGAATCAGGTCAAAGAAGGCCGACAGTCTATCAACGTCGTAAAGTTCTCTCGCCAGGGCCGAGGCTAGGTCAAACCGAAAGCCATCGACGTGCATGTCGCCCACCCAAAAGCGTAGGCTATCCATAATCAGCTTCAGCACCTGGGGGCTGCGCATGTGCAGCGAGTTGCCGCAGCCGGTGAAGTCCATGTAGTAGCGCGGCTCATCTTCCATCAGGCGGTAGTAGCTGGCGTTGTCAACGCCGCGCAGCGAGAGGGTCGGCCCCATGTGGTTGCCCTCGCCCGTGTGGTTATACACCACATCGAGAATCACTTCGATGCCCGCCTGGTGGAGGGCTTTTACCATCTCCTTAAATTCTTTGACCTGCTCCCCCAGCCTGCCGCTAGAGCTGTAGCCCGAGAAGGGGGCAAAGAAGTTGATCGAGTCGTAGCCCCAGTAGTTTTTTAGCCCCTTGTCAACCAGGTGACCCGGGCGAGAGAGGTAGTGGTGAATCGGCATCAGCTCCACGGCGCTGATGCCCAGCCGTTGCAGGTGCTCGATGGCGACGGGGTGGGCCATGCCCGCGTAGGTGCCCCGCAGCTCTTTGGGTATATCGGGATGCTGCTTAGTAAACCCTTTGACATGCACTTCGTAGATCACGGTTTCGTGCCAGGGGGTGCGCAGTAGGGTGTCGTCGCCCCAGTCAAAGGTTTCGTCAATGACCACCGACTTGGGCATCAGGGCCGCACTGTCGAGGTCAGAAAAAGATAGGTCTTCGTCGGGGTTTTCCCAGTCGTAGCCAAAGATTTCTGGCCCGCTACCCACTTCGCCCGAAATCGCCTTGGCGTAGGGGTCAATCAGCAGTTTGTTGGGGTTAAACCGATGCCCTTCGTGGGGCTCATAGGGGCCGTGTACCCGATAGCCATACTCTTGACCGGGGCCAATGCCGGGTAGATAGCCGTGCCAGACAAAGTTGCTCACCTCGGTGAGGGGAACTCGGGTCTCTGTGCCGTCTTTGTCAAAGAGGCAAAGCTCCACCGCCGTTGCATGTTCAGAAAAAAGGGCGAAGTTAGTGCCTTTGTAGTCCCACTTGGCACCGAGGGGGTAAACGTCACCAGGCCAGACTGCAACGTACATAGAGAAAGAAGTTATAGATGGACAAGCAAAAAAGGGCCAGACAGGTCATGTCACCGCCATAACTCAGCCCTAACATTCAACAGATGCCCAAAAACTTAGCAAAATCTCCCCCCTTTGGACTCTATCTGGGGAAAGACAAACCGCTGACGCCTGCAAACGATGAGCTGCAATCGCAGCTGGCTACCTATAATGAATCGCTATCGTTTGTAGACCGCGCCCTCAGCGTAGTGCGCGACACCGAAAAAGAAATTAGAGTGCTTTCAGAACGCATGCTGATTGCTGTGGCGGCCAAGTACGGCAAAGACAGCTATGAGTGTGAAATGGCGGGCGGCGTTCGCAAGCGCTCCACCCGTCGGGTAGACAGCGTGGCTTGACCCGCTTGCCTGTTAAACGCAAAATCCCCTCGGTAGACTCAACCTACCGAGGGGATTTTGCGTTTAACCCGCTGTCTAGCACAGGCTTAACCAGGGCATAGATAGCCTCTGCACGCTAGAGAAGTAAACGACTCTAGTCGTCACCTTCGCGCTCTTCACCTTCTTCTTCGCCTTCAAACGGCTCAACCCCAGTCGGCTCGTTTTCGAACTGCTCCTCACCCTCTCTTTCTCCGCCAGCATCGCAGGCAACGGTTACAGAAGAGAGACCAAGCACTAGGGGTAGAACCATCCAGCCAGATAATTTCATGATGTTTGTTTCATAGAGTAGATGACGAAGTATATAGCTAGAACAAGGGTCTAGTGCATCGTCAGGACTTAATTTTAGGGTAGACAGATACCAGCTTACAGCGTGCATCGTCTACCTTCATCTGCCAGTCAACCCCTCGCTGGATACTGTTAACATCGCATGACCAAGCCGCCGTTTCAGCCTGCAACGTT